>CAIOFO010000015.1 GCA_903857685.1 uncultured Alphaproteobacteria bacterium | reverse complement strand
TGCCGGTGCCGCCGGTGCCGCCGCTCCCGCCGCTGGCGGCAAGGCCGCGCCGGGCGCCAAGCCCGCCGCCGCTCCGGCCAAGAAGTAACCACGCGCGCGGAGGCGCAAGCCTTCGATGGATGCGTTGTTGCTGGCAGGGCTGGGCAATCCGGGGGCGCAGTATGCGCTCAACCGCCACAATGCCGGTTTCATCCTGGTGGACGCGATCCATGCCGAATACGGCTTTGGGCCGTGGCGGGTAAAATTCCAGGGACTGGTGTCGGAAGGCAAGCTGGGCGGGCGCAAGACATACCTTCTCAAGCCCCAGACCTTCATGAACGACAGCGGCAACAGCGTCGGGCCGGCGCTGGGGTTTTTCAAGCTGCCGCTCGGCGCGCTGGTGGTGGCGCATGACGAGATTGACCTGGCGGCGGGCAAGCTGAAGGTGAAGACGGGCGGCGGCGATGCCGGGCAGAACGGTCTGCGTTCGGTCACGGCGGCGCTGGGGCCGGATTACCGCAGGGTGCGGATCGGCATCGGCCATCCCGGCGAGAAGGCGCGGGTCACCGGCCATGTGCTGCAGAATTTCTCCAAGGCGGATCTGGAATGGTTCAAGCCGATGCTGGACGCGATGGTGGAAGCGGCGCCGCTGCTGGCCAAGGACGACGATGCCGGATTCATGACGAAGGTGGCGCTGCTGCTGGCGCCGCAGAAGCCTGAAAAGTCAAAACAAGACAAGAAGAAAGACGAGCAATAATGGGTTTCAAATGCGGTATCGTGGGCCTGCCCAATGTCGGCAAGTCCACCCTGTTCAACGCCCTCACCCAGACGGCGGCGGCGCAGGCGGCCAATTATCCCTTCTGCACCATCGAGCCCAATGTCGGCGACGTGGCGGTGCCGGACCCGCGGCTGGAGACGCTGTGCAGGATCGCCGGGTCGCAGGAGATCATTCCCACCCGCATTACCTTCGTGGACATTGCCGGGCTGGTGCGCGGCGCGTCCAAGGGTGAAGGGCTGGGCAACCAGTTTCTCGCCACCATCCGGGAAGTGGATGCGGTGGCGCATGTGCTGCGCTGTTTCCAGGACGACGACATTACCCATGTCGAGGGCCGGATTGACCCCATCGGCGATGCCGAAGTGGTGGAAACAGAATTGATGCTGGCCGACCTGGAAAGCCTGGAAAAGCGCATCAAGCCGCTGGATAAGAAAGCCAATTCCGGGGAGAAGGAAGCCAAGGAAGCCCTGGCGCTGATGATGAAGGCGGTGGTGCTGCTGCGCGAAGGCAAGCCGGCGCGGCAGGCGGAGCTGGCGGCGGAAGAGCGCGGCCCCTATAGCCAGCTTGGCCTGATGACGGCCAAGCCTGTGCTCTATGTCTGCAATGTCGAGGAAAGCGCCGCCGCCACGGGCAACGACTATTCCAGGCAGGTGGAGGCCAAGGCCAAGGCCGAAGGCGCGCGGGCGGTGGTGATTTCCTGCAAGGTGGAAGAAGAGATCGCGCAGCTTCCGGGTGAAGAGCGCAAGGATTTTCTCGACAGCCTGGGCCTGGACGAGCCGGGGCTGAACCGGCTGATCCGCACCGGCTATGATCTCTTGGGGCTTTTGACCTTTTTCACCGTGGGACCCAAGGAAACGCGGGCCTGGACGGTGACCAAGGGCAGCCGGGCGCCGCAGGCGGCGGGCGCGATCCATACCGATTTCGAGCATGGCTTCATCCGCGCCGAAACCATCGCCTTTGCCGATTACATTGCGAACAAGGGTGAAGCGGGGGCGCGCGATGCGGGCAAGTTCCGGCTGGAAGGCAAGGAGTACGTCGTCGCCGATGGCGACGTGATGCACTTCCGGTTTAATACATAAACCCCACTGTCATGGTCCTTTGACCCGAGCCCCCGAACAGAGATAATTTCGTCCGGTCCAGGCCGGGGGGTTCGTGACACAAGTCTCACGTCGTCGTGTCTTGCAAATGGCTGCCGCCGCGTCCTCTTGCCTTGCGAGCCGATCATTCGCTGCTGAAGCAATTGATGAAACCGGCTTCATACGCATTGGGGGTATCGACCAGTGGGTCGCCGTCCAAGGCCATGACAGACGCAATCCCCTGATCTTGTATCTGCATGGCGGGCCAGGCGAGGCGCAGTCGCCCTTCCTCCAGCAATTTCTGCCCTGGCAGCGCGATTTCACCGTGGTGAACTGGGACCAGCGCGGAGCCGGGAAAACGTTTGGCCGCAACGGCGCGACGACACCCGGCATGACCGTGGATCGACTGGTTGAAGACGTTGCCGAAATCGCGCATGGAGTCAGTACTCGTTTTGCGCAGCGCAAGGTGATTCTGGTTGGCCAATCCTGGGGCAGCTTGCTGGGGGTGTATGCGATCAAGCGCCACCCCGAATTATTTCATGCCTATGTCGGTACGGCGCAAGTGGTAAGCATCCCCGCCACCATCGCCGACTTGGCGCGCTATGCCCGGCAGCAGGCGGCCGAAACGGGCGACACGGCCACGCTCGCTGCATTGGATGCTGCTGCGGCTCTGGCGGACCCGGCCAAGCTGGGCGCGATGCGCAAGGCGTCCAGCAAATGGGCCGCTTCTATTTCGGACCTGCCTTACACGAAGATGATTGAGGATTTCCGTGGCCATCCGCCTTATCCGGCGGGCGATGTGGCCGATTGGGTCAATGGCGGTAATTTCAGCGGCAACACAATCGGCCCCACTATGGTCACCATGGATATGCGCACACTGGGCCTCGACATGCCCGTTCCCTTTTTCATTATGCAGGGACGGGACGATCACATCACCGGCTTTGAGCCTGCCCGGCTCTATGCTGAAGATGCACGCGCACAGAAAAAGGCTTTCGTGCCACTGGACGGTGGCCATTACGCCTGCTTCACCAACCCGGGCGCGTTCGTTGGCGCCCTACGCGAACAGGTCCGCCCCCTGGCGATCTGACATTCATTGCCCGCCGCTGATCAGAATGAGAATTCTGTTCAGCGCATGCTCGCTTCGATATTGCCGCCATCGACGGTGACAACCGCCGCCGTGGTCTTGGTGGCGGTGGCCAGATACACAAAGGCATCGGCGACGTCTTCGGCGGTGACTTCGCGCTTCAAGAGATTGCCGCTCATGTAATCATTTTCGCTAAGGCCGCGCGCCTTGGAGCGGGCGGCCACCATTTCATCCGTCAGCAGCCCCGTGCGGATGCGGTCGGCATTCACGGCATTGGCGCGGATGCCGTCCTTGCCGTGGTCGAGAGCATATTGCTTGACCAGGAACAGAGTGGCCGCCTTGGGCAGGCCATAGGGGCCGAAATCCTTGCCGGGATTGACGGCCTGTTTCGAGGTGTTGAACAGCAGGCAGCCGAAAGTGCCCTGGGCCTGCATGATGCGGACGGCGTTCTGCGCCACGCTCTGATGCGCCCAGAAATTCAGCTCAAAAGACTTGCGCAAGGTTTCGTCATCCACCTTGCCGATGGTGCCCTGCCAGGCGGCGCCGGCATTGGACACCACGATATCCACGCCGCCGAATTTGCTCACCACCTTGTCGAAGGCCGATTTGACGCTTGCGGGATCGGTGACGTCGCAGGCCACGGCCAGCGCCTTGCCGCCGATCTTCTTGGCCACCGCCCTGGCGGCGTCTTCGTCGCGGTCGAGGATGGCGATTTCGGCACCCTCTTTCGCCATGGCCCTGGCGGTGGCGGCGCCGATGCCGGAGCCGCCACCGGTGATGATTGCGACCTGGCGGGCCAGGGATTTCTCGTTGGACTTACCCAGCTTGGCCTGTTCCAGCGACCAATATTCCACCTCGAACATGTCGAAGTCGGAGATGGAGCGGTATTCGCCGATGGCTTCGGCATCAGTGATCACCTGTACCGCATTTTCGGCGATGTCGGCGGCGATGGCGGCGTCCTTGGCGGAAGCGCCGACCCCGAACATGCCGACGCCCGGCACCAGGATGACGCGCGGCAGGGGATCGAGCGCGGTCTTCCTGACCGGGCTCTTGGCGTTGTTAACCTCGAAATAACGCTGATAACGCGCGACAAAGGCCGCCACCGCCTCGTGCACTTCGGCGGTCCATTCGGTCAGCTTGCCGGCTTCCGGCGCGGGCACGACCAGCGGCCAGTTCTTGGTGCGGATGGTGTGGTCGGGGGTGACGACGCCGACCTGGCTGTAGCGGGCTACTTCGGCGCCGTTCACATAATTGAGAATGATGTCGTTGGTGCGGAAATCCAGGATCTGGCGCTTGGCGGTGCCGGCCAGGGCGTTTTTCTCAATCGCCACCGCGCCGCGCAGGATAGGGGCGATCTCGGGTAGGCTGGCGATTTTCGCGGGCAATTGGGCGGGGGCGATGGTCTTGCGCTGACGGGTGAGACGTTCTTCCGCCATGGTGACGAATTCGATCATGCGGCTGTAAGCCTGCTCCGCCGTGTCGCCGACGGTGAAGATGCCGTGCTGAAGCAGCACCAGCCCTTCGACCTTGGGATTCTTGTCGAAGACATCGGCCACCGACTTGGCCAGGGCGAAGCCGGGAATGGTGTAGGGGACGTAGGCAACGCGGTCGCCATACACCTCATGCACAAGCGCCTTGTTGTCGGGCTGGTCGGTCAGGGCCAGCACGGCGGTGGAATGGACATGGTCGACGAATTTGTGCGGCAGGAAGGCATGCAGCAGGGTTTCGACGGAGGGGTTGGGCGAGGAACTGTCCAGCAGGTTGATGCGCTGGAAATTGACCATGTCCTCATCGGAGAGCTTGTCCAGCTTGCGCAGCTTGCGCAGGGGTTCGAGGCGCACGGCGGGCAGTCCCGCCGGTTCGATGCTGCCCATGTCCCAGCCGGAGCCCTTGATGCAGATGACGTCCACATCCTCGCCCAGCATGTCCTTGACCGTGGTTTTCACGGAGGTGTTGCCGCCGCCATGCAGCACCATGCGCGGGTCGGAACCGAGGAGACGGGTGGTGTAGGTGCGCACCGCCAGATCTTCATTGACGCCCTTGGGGGCGTAATCGGCGGCGAATTTCCGGGCTTCGGCGGCGTTCCAGCGTGACTGCATCTTGCTCTCAGGCTTTTGGAAAAAGGCTGCGTAAGCCTTCGGGTGTGGCGGCGCAAGTGCCGCGTTCGGTGATCAGGCCCGTCACCAGCCGGGCGGGGGTGACGTCGAATCCGGGATTGGCGGCGGGGGAACCGGGAGCGGCAATTTCCACCAGCGCCACCGACCCGTTGGGCAGGCGGCCGGTCATTTTCAGCACTTCGTCGGCGGAACGGGTCTCGATCGGGATGTCGCGGCCATCGGCAATCGTCCAGTCAATGGTCGAGCTGGGCAGGGCGACATAGAAAGGCACAGCGTTGTCTTTCGCCGCCAGCGCCTTCAGATAAGTGCCGATCTTGTTGGCGACATCGCCATTGGCGGTGACGCGGTCGGTGCCGACGATCACCATGTCCACCTGCCCTGCCTGCATGTAATGGCCGCCGGCATTGTCGGCCAGAATGGTGTGGTCCACGCCATGGCCGCCCAACTCGAACGCGGTGAGCGAAGCACCCTGGTTGCGGGGGCGGGTTTCGTCCACCCAGACATGCAGCGGGATGCCCGCGTCATGCGCCAGGTAGATGGGCGCAAGCGCCGTGCCGTAATCCACCGTCGCCAGCCAGCCGGCATTGCAATGGGTGAGGATGTTGAGTTTCTGGCCGGGCTTTTTGGCGGCGAGGTCCTGGATGATTTTCAGGCCGTGTTCGCCGATGGATTTGCTCATCGCCACATCCTCGTCGGCGATGGCCGCGGCCTCGGCCCAAGCCAGCGCGGCGCGCTGGTCGCGGGGGCGGTTCAAAAGCGCGTCCCGCATGCGGCCCAGGGCCCAGCGCAGATTGATGGCGGTGGGGCGGGTTTCCGCCAGCATGTCGTGAACCTTGGCGAGATTTTCATCGGAGGGATCACGGCGCATGTCGAGCGCCAACCCGTAGGCCCCCACCGCGCCGATCAGCGGCGCGCCGCGGGTCTGCATGGTGGTGATGGCATGGGCGGCTTCAGCAGCCGAGCGCAGCGTCAGGGTGACGAATTCATGCGGCAGCCTGGTCTGGTCGATGATGCCGAAGGCATCGTCCCCAATTGGCCAGACGGAGCGGTAATGCTTGCCGTTCACTTTCATGAAATCAGACTTCTATTTCGGCTGCGTCGCCAGCATGGACTTGAATTGCGAGAATTTTGCGTACCAGGCGGAAAGATTGGGGCGGGCGGCGCGCCAATCGAGCTCGGGCATGCGAAAATCAATATAGCCCAGGGTGCAGCTGGCGGCGATTTCGCCGATGGTTGGGGGATCGGCCATCTTGCTGCGTTCCAGGGCGTTCAGCCCCGCTTCCACCGCCAGCATGTTGCGGGTGATGTGGGCGTCATTGGGAGCGGGCTGGCGGCCCTCGACGATGCGGGCCACCGCCGCATCGGCGATGCCGTCGGCCAGCGCCTGCAGTCCCAGCGCCTTCCAGCGGCCGGTATTTTCCTTCCACAGGCTCATGCCGGGGAAAAATTTGCCGCCGCCGACATGGTTGAGATATTCGCAGATCACCGGGCTGTCGATCAGCACTGAACCATCATCAAGCACCAGCGCCGGGATTTTCCCCAGGGGATTGATGCGGCGGAATTCCGCCGCATCCTCGGGGCGCGGCAGGACCGTCAATTTCAGGTCTAGCTCGCGGGCGACCACCATCGCCTTGCGGGTGAAAGGCGAGATCGGCGAACCGTAGAGCTTCATCAGTGACCTTCATACGCGATAAGCGCGCTGACCGGCTTGCCCAGGGCGCGCAGCTTGTCGGAGCCGCCCAGTTCCGGCAGGTCGATCACGAAGGAGCAGCCGATCACCTTGGCGCCTGCCCGTTCCAGCAGCTTGATGCCCGCCATGGCGGTGCCGCCGGTGGCGATCAGATCGTCAATCAGCAGCACCTGGTCGCCCGGCTTGATGGCGTCGGTGTGGATCTCCACCCGGTCGGTGCCGTATTCCAGGGCATAATCCTCGCCGATCACGGTGTGGGGCAGCTTGCCTTTCTTGCGCACCGGCACGAAGCCGACGCCCAGCTGGTGCGCCACGGCGCCGCCGAGAATGAAGCCGCGCGCTTCCAGGCCCGCCACCTTGTCGATCTTCATGCCGCACCAAGGCTGCACCAGCTGGTCCACGGCGGCGCGGAAGGCGCGCGGATGGCCCAGCAAAGTGGTGATGTCGCGGAACATGATCCCTTTCTTGGGATAGTCCGGAATGGTGCGGATGACGCTCTTGAAATCCATCGGTTCAACCTTTTCTTAGAACGCGGCCCGCCACGGCATCGAGCTTGGCGGTGAGCGCGGGATCGCGCTTGTCCGGCGCGGTAATCAGCGCCATGTCGAGAACGGTTTCCACACCCAGCGGAGAATTCTGCCGCTGCGGGCCCAGCTTTTCCGCCACCGCCATGATCAGGGTGCGGGCATTGGCGGCATTGCCCTGCATCACCTTTATCACGGCCTCGACCGTGACATGCTCGTGATCGTCGTGCCAGCAGTCGAAATCGGTCACCATGGCGACGATGGCGTAGGGCAGCTCGGCCTCGCGCGCCAGCTTGGCTTCCGGCATGGCGGTCATGCCGATCACATCGCAGCCCCAGCCGCGATAGAGAAAGCTTTCGGCACGGGTGGAGAATTGCGGGCCTTCCATGCAGATATAGGTGCCGCCTTCGCCGTGGCTGATCTTCTGTTCCCGCGCCGCCAGGGTCAGGGCGCCGGAAAGGCGCGGGCAGACCGGATGGGCCATGGGGACATGGGCGACAAAGCCGGGGCCGAAAAAGCTTTTCTCGCGGGCGAAGGTGCGGTCAATGAACTGGTCGGCCATCACGAAGGTGCCCGGAGGAAGCTCCTCCTTCAGGGAACCGCAGGCCGAGACCGAGATCACGTCGGTGACGCCGACGCGCTTGAGGGCGTCGATATTGGCGCGGTAATTGATGCTGGTGGGGGTCTGGACATGGCCGCGGCCATGGCGCGGAAGGAATACCATGTCCACGCCGTGAAAGGTGCCGGTGAGAAGCTGGTCGGACGGCTGGCCCCAGGGGCTTGCGACCGTCTGCCATTTGGCGTTTTGAAGGCCGGGGATTTCATAGACCCCGGAACCGCCGATGACGCCGAGCACTGTTTTGGTCATCTTTAATGGTCGCTCCCGCTATCGCGGACGCTCAGCAAAAAGGGCGCTTCCGCAAGGAGCGCCCTTTTAGCATTTCAGGTCGTCCGGGCAATGCCCGGAACCGTGACGCTAATGCGCGCTCTTCCAGACCTTGCGATAAGCGGCAAACAGCAGGCCCGACAGGACCAGCAGGAAGATGATGACGCCAAAGCCCATCCGCTTGCGCTCTTCCATCTTGGGATCGGAGGCCCAGGCCAGGAAGGTGGCCACGTCATGGGCTTCCTGGTCGATGGTGGCAGGTGTGCCGTCGGTGAAGGTCACCGCCTTGTCGGTCAGGGCGGTGTTGGGCATGGAGATGTTCCAGCCCTCGAAATAGGGATTGTAATATTTGCCGGCGGTGACGGTGAAGCCGGGCGGCGGCGTTTCATGGAAGCCGGTCAGGATCGAATAGACGTAATGGGCGCCGCCTTCGCGCCCCTTGACGATCATGGAAAGGTCGGGCGGCAGGGCGCCGCCATTGTTGGCGCGGGCCGCCTGTTCATTGGGGAAGGGCCCCGGGAAATAGTCCGCAAGGGCGGCGGCGCGGGTCAGGCGCACGCCCCTTTCGTCGAATACCTCGCCCTTGTCATTGGGATCGGCGGGCACCTTGTAGCCCAGCGCGATGGCCTTGGCCTGGGCCTCCGAAAAGCCGGGGCCGCCTTCGTCCGCCAGATTGCGGAAGGCGATATGGTCGAGGTTGTGGCAGGTCGAGCAGACTTCCTTGTAGACCTGAAAGCCGCGCTGCAGGGCGCCGCGGTCATAGGTGCCGAAGGGACCTTCAAACGAGAAGTCCACCGGCTTGAGCGGTAGGCGAGTGGTGTCTATCGCCGAGGCGGGCGCCGCCATGAGCAGTCCGAGAGCGACACCGGCAGGAAGGGCTATGCGCATCGTGTTTCTCATTCGGCAGCGGCCGCGGCGGAATCGCCGAGCACGGATTGGGCGATGGAGGCAGGAAGCTTCTTGGGCGTCTCGATCAACCCGACGATGGGCATGATCAGCCAGAAGAAGGCGTAGTAGTAAACCGAGGCCAGGCGCGCCACCCAGACCAGCGGAATGCCGAAGGCCGCCGCGTCCACGCTCTGCGCGCCGCAATAGCCCAGGATAATGCAGTCCACCACCAGCGCCCAGAAGAACTGCTTCATCAGGGGGCGGAAGCGGCAGGAACGCACCCGGCTGGTGTCGAGCCAGGGGATCAGGAACAGGGTGACGATGGCGCCGCCCATCACGATCACGCCCATCAGCTTGTTCGGGATGGAGCGCAGCATGGCGTAGAAGGGCAGCAGGTACCATTCCGGCACGATGTCCGGCGGCGTCACCAGCGGATTGGCCTGGACGTAATTGTCCGGGTTGCCGAAGAAGTTCGGCGCGTAGAAGACGAACCCCGCGAAGACGATCACGAACAGGCAGAGATAGAAGGCGTCCTTCACCGTGTAATAGGGGTGGAAGGGCAGCGTGTCCTGGGGCGACTTGACGTCGATGCCCAGCGGATTGTTGTTGCCCGGCACGTGCAGCGCCCAGATATGCAGGCCCACCACCGCCGCGATGATGAACGGCAGCAGGTAATGCAGCGAGAAGAAGCGGTTCAGGGTGGCGTCGCCCACCGCGAAATCGCCCCACAGCCAGGTGGCGATATGGGGGCCGACATAGGGAATGGCGCTGAACAGGTTGGTGATGACGGTGGCGCCCCAGAAGGACATCTGGCCCCAGGGCAGCACATAGCCGAAGAAGGCCGTGGCCATCATCAGCAGATAGATCAGCACGCCCAGGATCCAGATCAGCTCGCGCGGCGCCTTGTAGGAGCCGTAATAGAGGCCGCGGAACATGTGGATGTAGACGGCGAGGAAGAACATCGAGGCGCCGTTGGAGTGAACGAAGCGCATCAGCCAGCCGTAATTGACGTCGCGCATGATGCGCTCGACGGACTCAAAGGCCAGGTCGGCATTGGCGACATAGTGCATCGCCAGCACGATGCCGGTGACGATCTGGACCGCGAGGCAGAAAGTGAGGATGCCGCCGAAGGTGTACCAGATGTTCAGGTTCCGCGGCGTCGGGAAGGTCTGCATCGTGTCATGCATCAGGCGCGGCAGCGGCAGGCGCTGGTCGATCCACTTCTCAAAACCGGACTTGGGGGTATAGGTCGAGTGACCGGACATATCTTTGCTCCTCAACCGACTTTGATGCGCGTGTCAGACAGGAAGGCGTATGGCGGCACAGCGAGGTTCTGCGGTGCGGGTCCCTTCCGGATGCGGCCTGCCGTGTCGTATTGCGAGCCGTGGCAGTGGCAGAGCCAGCCGCCATATTCGCCTTCCACCGCGGTCGGCGTCGAAACGGTGGGGGTGCAGCCCAGATGGGTGCAGACGCCGATCAGCACCAGCACTTCCGGCTTGATGGTGCGGTCGGCATCGGTGGCCTGGGCGTTGTCGGGCAGGTTGGCGTTGCGCGCCAGGGGATCGGGCAGCGAGCTGACATCCACCGCCTTGGCGGCGGCGATTTCCGCCGGGGTGCGGCGGCGCACGAACAAGGGATGGCCGCGCCATTTGTAAACGATCTGCTGGCCCGCCTGGACGGCCGAGATGTCGATTTCGGTGGAGGCCAGCGCCAGGGCGGCGGCGGAGGGATTCATCTGGTCAATAAGCGGCCAGGCCGCGGCGGCAACGCCCACGGCACCCATCGCGCCCGACGCCACATAAAGAAAGTCGCGCCTGGTGCCCGCGTCGTGCGTCGTGTCTGTCACGTCATCCACCCTTTGAGAACTTGAAGACTATTGCCACATTCGAGCGCGGAACCGAATTGACGCAGTGACGCGCCGGTCCCCGCGAATCCCGGCACTCTTGTGTGTCCGCGCGGTAAAATAGAGAGTCGAATTTCGAGGGTCTTGCGGCACGATGACGCAGAAAATGCCTTTTCCTCCCGTAACTTGAGCGAAAGCGGAGCAAATCCCATGCGGCTGGCGCTGTATCAGCCCGACATTCCCCAGAATGCAGGAAGCCTGATGCGGCTATGTGCCTGCCTGGGGGTGGCGATGGACATCATAGAGCCCTGTGGATTTCTGCTCAGCGACCGCAATTTCCGCCGGGCGGGGCTGGATTATCGCGGGGATCTGACCCGGCATGAATCCTGGGAGGCATTTTCAACCCAAAAGCGCGGCAGGCTGGTGCTTTTGAGCACCAAGGCGGCCCAGCCCTATGCCGGCTTCGATTTCGCCCCCGGCGACACCATCCTGGTGGGGCGGGAAAGCGCCGGGGTTCCGGAAAGCGTGCATCAGGCCGCCGATGCCCGGCTGCTGATTCCGATGCGGGCAGGCATGCGCTCCCTCAATGTCGCCCAGGCCGCCGCCATGGTGCTGGGCGAGGCCCTGCGCCAAACTGGACTTTTCCCCGCCCTGGAGGCGATTTGTTCCAACTGACCCTGTTCACATCCAGCGGCCTGATCGCGCTCGCCCAAGTGCTGATGATCGACATCATGCTGGCGGGCGACAATGCCGTGGTGATCGGGCTGGCCGCCGCAAGGGTGCCGGCGGCCCTGCGCAAGAAGGTCATTTTCTGGGGCCTGGTGGCGGCGGTGGGCCTGCGGGTGGGGTTGGCCCTGATCGCGGTGTCGCGGCTGCAGGTGATCGGGCTGACGCTGGCGGGCGGCATCCTGCTGCTGTGGGTGAGCTGGCGTTTCTGGCGCGATATTTCCGGATCGCACAAGGCGGGACATCACGCGGTGGACGCCAACACATCGCTGCGGCGCGCCATTTTGCAGATCGTGATCGCCGATATCTCCATGTCGCTGGACAATGTGCTGGCGGTATCGGGCGCGGCGATCGGGCACCTGGATGTGCTGGTGATCGGCCTGCTGCTGTCGGTGGCGCTGATGGGCGTGGCGGCGGAGATGATCGCCAGGCTGCTGGAGCGGCGGCGCTGGGTGAGTTATGCCGGGCTGCTGATCGTGGTCTATGTCGCGTTGTCCATGATCTGGCGTGGCTCGCATGACGTCATTGCGGCGTTCACTTAACTTCCAACAGCAGCGCGGTAGCATCGTCCGACTTCTTGAAGCGGGCGAATTTCTCGCCCATGGCGTCGGCATTCTCGATGGCGCGCAGTTCGGCGCCCAGGGCGGCAAGGCCTTTTACCCGCGCCGCTGTGACCAGGCTCATTTCATCATAGGCGCCGTAATCGGTGGCCAGGGCGAGAAAACCGTCCGAGGCGATCAGCAGCACGGCGCCAGGAGCAACCGCAGCGCGCAGGCTGGAGACATGCGCAGCGGCGCGCGGTTCGGGACTGAACAGCCAGTTCTTGCCGCTGTTGATGCGATTGCGCGAGGCCCGCATGGTTTGCATCATCGCGGCGCGATTGAGATCGGGCGCGGGCGCGAGATTTTTTTCCTGGGCCATGCGGCGGGCGCTGTAGGCTTCGAGGCCCCGCCGTTCAAAAGCGTCGCCGATGATGGCGCTTTCATCACCCTGTTGAAGCAGCGCCGTGCAGTCGCCGTACCACATAAATTCAATTTCCCCCTCCGCCTGCGCCTGCGTCGCCAGCATCATGGAGGCACAGGGCGTCTGCCATTTCTCGCGGACCGGATGACGGCGCAGGGCCTCGAAGCTCTTGGCGGCATCGGCCAGCGTGTGGGCCAATGCATCACGCGGCGCATCGCCGTCCTTCAGATGCGCCATCAGGCGGCGGGCGCCGAACTGGGCCAGCCAGGCGGCGTCGCTGGGGCCCGGCATCAAGGGATCGCCTAGCGGCGTGGCGCCGTCCAGCACCAGCGCGGCGTTGTCCGCATGCGCGTAAGCGTCTTCGTTGGTTTTGGCGGGATCGCCGGGCAACGACAGGGACTCCAGCAGGACAAAAGTCATTTGGGACCGGTGAGCGCTTTCAACTGCTGCGCCAGCGCGGTTTCATCGTCGGGGAAATCCTGTTCGATCCACCAGTCTTCGATCCGGGTGAGGATTTTTCCCACCTGCGGGCCTTCTGGAACGCCCGCCTGCATCACGTCATGGCCGGTGAGCGCAAAGCGCGGCTTCTCATAGACGTCGGCGACCGAGAGCAGCATGCGCCAGGGTATCGCGTTGGCGCCGGGCGAAGCCGCCGCCCAGTTCAGCCGCACCCTGTCCTTGAAGGCGCCTGCGCCCAGGCGATAGAGCAGCTTGCGGACATCCTGCGCCGACAGATGCGCCGGCATTTTTTCCGCCGCGCCTGCCAGCGCCTCCAGCCTGTCCCGGTCGGCGCCGGAAAGCCTGAGCCGTTCCGCCACCGTCCGCGCCGCCCTCGGATCGTCCGGCAGCAGCGCGGCCAGGCGCAGCAGTCCGTCGGGGGGAAAGAAATTGTCGGCATCGGCATGGATCAAACGCTCCAGCCGCGGCAATTGCAGGGCGAAAGGCAGCAGTTCCGGCAGGATGCCCGCTGCCGCCATGGTCCGCAGCACGGGCGCGGGATTGGGACATTCCAGCAGGCGCAGCAATTCCTTGGCGATGCGTTCGCCGGAGAGTTGCGCCAGGCCGGCTTTGCCTTCCGCGGCGGCGCGCAGGGCCTCCGCATCCATCTCGCCCTTGCCGTACCAGGCATGAAAGCGGAACAGGCGCAGGATGCGCAGATAATCCTCTTTGATGCGGGCGCGCGGATCGCCGACAAAGCGCACCCGGCCGGCGATCAGGTCTTCGATGCCGCCGTTGTAATCGAAAATCTCGCCATCGGCGGCGGCGTAAAGCGCATTGATGGTGAAATCGCGCCTTGCGGCGTCTTCGTCCCATTGCGTCGTGTAGGACACCACCGCGTGACGGCCGTCGGTGGCGATATCGCGGCGCAGGCTGGTGACCTCGAACACCTTGCCGTTCTTGATCGCGGTGACGGTGCCGTGATCGAAGCCGGTGGGGATGGCCTTGATGCCCGCGGCTTCCAGAAGCTTGACGGTCTGGTCCGGCGGCACCGGCACGGCGATGTCGATATCCATCACCGGCGCGCCCAACAGGGCATTGCGCACCGCGCCGCCGACAAAGCGCGCATGCCCCAGCGCCTGCATCACGGCGCGGGTCTCCGGCTCTTCCAGCCAGCCATGCTTGGCGGGGTCAATTCTCATGGCGCCTGCATACCATGCACGGCCCGCAGCAAGCCTGCGAAATCGAACAGCAGGGCGGCGGTGATGCCCCAGATATAATGCCCGTCCGGCTCGAAGACATGATAGCGCCGGGCGCGGCCCGCCATGTCGCGGCTGCCGTCCCGAAGGTTGGCGGGGTCGAGAAAGAAAGCCAGCGGAACCTCGAATATCTCGGCCACTTCGCTTCTGTCCGGCACCAGCGCAAAGCCCGGCGCCACCACGCCCACCACCGGGGCGATGTCGAAGCCGGTGCCGGTGCGATAGCGCGGCAGGTAGCCGGCAATGCTGACAAAAGAGGGCGCGATGCCGGTTTCCTCCATTGTCTCGCGCAGGGCGGTTTCCCCCGGCGAAAGATCGGACGCCTCGCTGCGACCGCCGGGGAAACTGATCTGGCCGCTATGCCTGGCCAGATGCTCGGTGCGCCGCGTGAACAGGATGGTGGGGGCCTGGCGTGCGATCACTGGAATCAGGACGGCGGCGGCGATGGGCGCGGCCTGCCCCGGGCTGCGCATCTCGGGATAAAGCGCGAACTCGTCACGGCCGATGCTGTCGCCGGGAATTTGCGGCAGCGCGGCGCGCAAGGCGGCCAGGGGATTTTCGACCAGAAATTTTTCGCTAAGCGCTTTCATGCGCCGAAGTCGAAGAAGATGCCGCCGCTCCACACACCCAGGCGGTCCCGGTGCGTCACCGCCAGGTCGGCGAGCTGGTAATAGACCGGCCGCGCCGCCTTGGCCGTCAGGCCGCGCCGGACATGCAGATAGGGCAGCGGGGTCTCGTCCACAGTTTTGAAATGCAGCGCATGGCCGGGCCCCGCCGTCACCACCTCGCCGACATTGGTGGTGAAACAGAGCCGCTGCTCCAGGCCGCTGCCCTGCACCTCCAACAGCACCGCGATGAAGGGCGCGTCGTCCACCGCGATGGACAGTTTCTCGGCCGGGGTCACCAGCACAAAGCCGGTCTCGTCCTTGCGCAGCAAAATGGAGAAAAGCCGCACCAGTTCCTGGCGCCCGATGGGGGAGCCCTGATGGAACCAGGTGCCATCGGGGGCGATCCGCATCTGGCTGTCGCCGCAATGCTCCGGATGCCAATCCTCCACCGGCGGCAGGCCGCGCCCCGCTCCCAGAGCCCCTGCTGTCAGCATGGTTGCCGTCCTTGCGCCGCTATTTCCATTATAGTTAAGTCACTTGCCCGCACCTTGCGCGGGGTGCGCCACGGTGCAGAATGCTGCGTATCAGGGTGCAGTATTACCCTGCGATCTATCAAGATGGCCCCCCAGGACAGTCATATGGATCCCCGCATGTCCCAATCCGCCGACCTTGTCGAAAAAGCACCCGCAAAACTGGAAAAGGCGGCCGAAACCTTCACCCGGGTGCGGCGGCGCATTTCGGAGGTGATCTTCGGCCAGGACGATGTCGTCGAGCAGACCCTGGTGACGCTGATGGCGGGCGGCCATGGTCTTCTGATCGGCGTGCCCGGCCTGGCCAAGACCAAGCTGGTGGAGACGCTGGCGATCGTGCTGGGGCTGGAGACCAGCCGCATCCAGTTCACCCCCGACCTGATGCCCACCGACATCACCGGTTCGGAAGTGATGGAGGAGAGCGCCTCGGGCGCGCGCGGCTTTCGCTTTATCCGCGGTCCGGTGTTCACCCAGCTGCTGATGGCCGACGAGATCAACCGCGCCAGTCCGCGCACCCAGTCGGCACTGCTGCAGGCGATGCAGGAAAAGCATGTCACGGTGGCGGGCGCCCGCCACGACCTGCCGCAATTGTTCCATGTGCTGGCGACGCAGAATCCGCTGGAGCAGGAAGGCACCTATCCCCTGCCCGAAGCCCAGCTCGACCGTTTCATGCTGCAGATCGATGTCGGCTATCCCGACCTGGAGTCCGAGCGGCGCATGCTGACCGCCACCACCATCGGCGAGGAGAAACGCGCCACCAAGGTCTGCGGCCCGGAGGACTTGATGGAAGCGCAGGCGCTGGTGCGGCGCATGCCGGTGGGCGAAAGCGTGATGGACGCCATCCTGCGGCTGGTGCGGGCGGCAAGGCCCGATTCCGAACATGACGATGCGCGCGGCCAGATCGCCTGGGGTCCCGGTCCGCGCGCCGGACAGGCCTTCATGCTGGCGGTGCGCGCCCGCGCCCTGATGGACGGCAGGCTGGCGCCGTCCAGCGACGATATCGCCGCCCTGGCCGGTCCGGTGCTGCGCCATCGCATGGCGCTCAATTTCGCCGCCCGCGCCGAAGGCGCCACCACAGCCAGCGTGATCGAAAAGCTCTGCCGCACTCTTTTGTAACGGTCGTGCGGCCTTTCGGAAAACCGCGGACGTCATTGTGTTTCCGAGCCGCCGCCACACTTTTCCGGGCCGACACTTCTTGGGTGTTTGAATGACGGGATTTTCACCGCTGCAGCATGAAGCGGACGGCCTGGGCGCCGGGCTGCCGCCGCTGATGGTGGCGGCCGATCGCCTGGCCGCCTCGATCAGCCTGGGCGTGCACGGCCGCCGCCGCGCCGGCATCGGCGAAAATTTCTGGCAATTCCGGCGCTATCAGAACGAAGACGCCGCGCGCATCGACTGGCGCCAGTCCGCCAAGTCGCAGCATCTCTTCGTGCGCGAGCGCGAATGGGAATCGGCGCAGACGGTGTGGCTGTGGCGCGATGGCGGCCCGGGCATGGATTTTACTTCCGGCGAGGTCAGCAAGCGCGAGCGCGCCGAGTTGTTGCTGCTGGGGCTGGCATCGCTCCTGGTGCGCGGCGGCGAGCGCGTCGGTTTTCTGGGCGGCGGCGAGCGGCCTGCCGCCTCGCGCCTGGCGCTGATCCGCATCGCCCATAGTCTTCTGGACAGCAAGAAGCGCGCCGAGGCGATGCCGCCCGATAGCGCGATCACCCGCGGCGCCACCATGGTCTGGCTGGGCGATTTCCTGGAGGAAGGCGCGATCGAGACCTTGCGCGGCCTGGCGCGCGCCGGGATCAGCGGCCATCTGGTGCGCATTGTCGATCCGGCGGAAGAGGATTTTCCCTATCACGGACGGGCGCGGTTTGAATCGATGCGCGGCCACGATACCGCGCTGTTCGGCCGGGCGGAAAGCGTGGGCGATGCCTATCGCGCCCGCTTCCGCGCCCATGGCGAGGCGCTGGCGCATGCGGCGATGCGGCTGGGCTGGACCTGCACCACCCACCGCACCGATCACGCACCGCTGCACGCCCTGATCGCGCTGCATGCCGCGATCGGCATGGCCTGACTTGCTTTCGCTTTTCTCACAATTGAGTTTCGGCGCGCCCTGGGTCGCGGCCGGCCTGGCCGTGCTGCCGGTGTTGTGGTGGCTGCTGAAAGTCACACCGCCGCAACCGCGCCGGATCGCCTTTCCGCCGCTGCGCCTGCTACTGGGATTGCGCAACGAGGAACAGACGCCCGCGCATACGCCCTGGTGGCTGCTGCTGCTGCGGCTGCTGGCGGCGGCGCTGCTGATCACGGCATTGTCCGATCCGCTGCTGGGCCGCGCGCCGCAAGTGGCGGGCGACGGTCCGCTGGTGCTGGTGATCGACAATGGCTGGACCGCGGCCAAGGGCTGGGAAGATCGCCAGAACGTGATCGCCGACCTGCTGCGCGGCGCGGGGACAAGGCCGGTGGCCATCGTGCCGATCGCGACCGACGCGCCCGTCACGCTGCTGGATGCCGGCGCCGCCGCGCGGCAGGTGCGGGAACTGCAGCCCATGTCCTGGCCCGGCGACCGCATGGCGGCGGCGGCCAGCCTGGCGCGGACGCATTTTTCGGCGCCGCCGCAGATTTTCTGGCTGAGCGACGGCATTGATGACGGCAGCGGCGCAAAATTCCAGGCTGCCCTGGCGCGCATCGGCAGCGTGCGGATTTTCGCGCCGCAGATCAGCGCGCTGGGCCTGCTGCCGCCGGTGCGCGACGGCACCGGCTTTCAACTGACGGCGGTGCGGGCGGCGGTCGGCGGCGCGCGCGAAGCCATCGCCGCCGCCATCGGCCGCAATGGCGAAACCCTGGGCGACGCGGCGCTGATCTTCAAACCCGGCGAGACGCGCGGCCAGGGCCATGTTGCGATGCCGCTGGAGATCCGCAACCAGACGGCGCGGCTGGAAATCCGCGGCGAGGACAGCGCCGGGGCGGTGCAGCTGCTGGATTCGGGCGGGGTGGAACGCAAGGCGGGCATCGTCTCGGCTGCGACCGCCGAGAATGAGCAGCCGCTTCTGTCCGACGTCTATTACCTGCAGCGGGCGCTGGCGCCGTTTGCCGAAGCGCAGACCGGCACAATTTCCGAGCTGATCGCGCGCCATGTCTCGGTGCTGCTGCTGGCCGATATCGGAAAGATCGGCGGCAGTGACGCCGACGCGGTGAACAAATTCGTCTCAAACGGCGGCGTGCTGGTGCGCTTCGCGGGGCCGCGCATGACCGGCGGCGCAGATGCGCTTGTGCCGGTGCCGCTGCGGGTGGGCGGGCGCTTCCTGGGCAGCGCCATGTCCTGGGACAGGCCGCAGAAGCTGGCGCCCTTTCCCGCCGCCAGTCCGTTCAACGGCCTGGTCGCGCCCGATGAAGTGACGGTGTCGCAGCAAATTCTCGCCGAACCCAGCGCCGCCCTGTCGGATCGCAGCTGGGCGCGGCTGGCCGACGGCACGCCGCTGGTGACGGCCCGGCAGCAAGGCCAGGGCTGGATCGTGCTGTTCCATGTCACTGCCAGCCCGGCCTGGTCGTCGCTGCCGCTGTCGGGACTTTATGTGGACATGCTCAAGCGCATATTGGCGCTGTCGGCCGGTACGCCGGCGGCCGAACTGGCGCAGCTTTCCAGCCTGGCGCCGGAAAGCGTGCTGGACGGCATGGGCCGCACCATTCCCGCGCCCGCCGAACTGCTTCCCATCCCGGCCAAGGATTTCGCCCGCACCGAAGTCTCGGCCAGGCACCCGCCCGGCCTTTACGGCGCCAAGGGGGTGGAGAATGCGCTGAACACGCTGACCGCGCATGACACGCTGCTGCCGCTGACCTTGTCCGGCCAGTTCAATTACGGCGAAGTCCATACCTTGGCGCTGGAGCCCTGGCTGCTGGCGCTGGGCGCGGCGCTGCTGTGCCTGGACGCCTTCATCGCGCTGTGGCTGCGCGGCTATATTTCCAACCTGCGTCCGGCCGGCGCGGCGCTGTTGCTGCTGCTGCTGGCGCGGCCGGTTCATGCCGACGAGGCGATGAACATGCAGGCGGCGCTGGACACGCGGCTGGCCTATGTCGTGACCGGCCTGCCCGATGTGGATGCGATGAGCAAGGCGGGGCTGACCGGCCTGGGCTATGCCCTGCGCCAGCGCACCTCCTACGAGCCGGTGGACCCGGTGGGCGTGGACCTGGCGCGCGACGATCTTTCCTTCTATCCGCTGCTCTATTGGCCGATGGACCCGCGCGAGAAAAATCTCACCCCGGCGGCGCTGTCGAAAATCGCCGACTATATGCGGCTGGGCGGCACCATCCTGTTCGACACGCGCGACCTCACGCTGGGGGCGGTGCGCGGCGACAGCAATCCGGGCCAGCAGACCCTGCGCCGCCTCACCGCCGGGCTGGACATGCCGCGGCTGGAGCCGGTGCCCGCCGATCATGTGCTGACAAAATCCTTTTATATCCTGCGCGACTTTCCCGGCCGCTGGGACGGCGGGCAATTGTGGATCGAGGCGCTGCCGCCCGAAACCAAGAATGGCGAGAACGGTCCGGCGCGGGGCGGCGACGGCGTTTCGCCGGTGCTGATCGGCGGCAATGACTGGGCCGCCGCCTGGGCGGTGGACGGCGATGGCAGGCCGCTGACCGAGCCGGTGCCGGGCGGCGATGCCCAGCGCGAAATGGCGCTGCGCTTCGGCATCAACCTGGTGATGTATGCCCTGACCGGCAATTACAAGACCGACCAGGTGCATGCCCCGGCGCTGCTGGAGAGGCTGGGCCACAGATGACCCGGCATACGTCATGACAAGATTGGCCTTCGATCCGCATGTGCCGCTGGTGCTGATCGCCATCCTGGCGCTGGCCGCGCTGGGACTGACGGCCTATGCCCTTTATGCCGGCGCGCGGGGCGCCTGGGCGCGCGGCCTGGCCTTCGCCATCCTGCTCTTCGCGCTGGCGGGGCCGATGCTGGTGCATGAAAACCATGTGCCGCTGCCCGATGTGGTGGCGGTGGTGATGGACCGGTCCCAGAGCATGGGCATCGGCGACCGCCTGCCCCAGTCGGAAAAGGCGCTGGCGCAAATTCGCAAAGAGCTTGCGGGCCAGCCCGACCTCATTGTCCGCCAGGCGGAGATCACCACCACCACCAGCGGCGAGAATAACGGCACGGAGGCTTTCGCGGCGCTGAATGCGGCGCTGGCCGATGTGCCGCCGGCGCGCATTGCCGGGGCCATCCTGATCACCGATGGCGAGGTGCATGACGCGCCGCCGCCGGAGCAGATGGGCCTGAAGGCGCCGCTGCATGTGGTGATCGCGGGACAGCGCGGCGAGCGCGACCGCAAGCTCAGCATCGTCAATGCCGCGCGCTTCGCCATTGTCGGCCAGGCGGCGCAGATGGTGGTGCGGGTGGATGATTTCGGCGGCGATGAAAGCGGTGCCGTCGCCGATGTCAGCCTGTCGGTGGACGGGCATGCGCTGGGCAGCCGCTCCATCCCCATCGGCAAGGACACCAGCATCGCCGTGCCGGTGACGCATGAAGGCGAGAATATCGTCGAGCTGGCCGCCGCCGCCGGCCCGGCGGAATTGACGCTGCAGAACAACCGCGCCGTGGTGACGGTGTCGGGCGTGCGCGACCGCCTGCGGGTGCTGCTGATTTCCGGCCAGCCGCATGCCGGCGAGCGGGTGTGGCGCAACCTGCTCAAGGCCGATCCGTCGGTGGATCTGGTGCATTTCACGATATTGCGGCCGCCCGAGAAGCAGGACGGCACCCCGATCGACGAATTGTCGCTGATCGCCTTTCCCACCCGCGAATTGTTCAGCGACAAGCTGAGCAGCTTCGACCTGGTGATCTTCGACCGCTATGGCGAGCAGGGCATCCTGCCGATGATCTATTTCGAGAATATCGCCCAATATGTCGAGCAGGGCGGCGCGCTGCTGCTGTCGTCGGGTCCGGAATTTGCCGGTCCCACCAGCACCTATCGCACGCCGCTGGCGGGAGTTCTGCCCGCCCAGCCGACCGGCGAGATCGTGACGCAAGGCTTCAAGCCGCAGGTCACCACCCTGGGCCAGGCCCATCCGGTGACGCGCGACCTGCCGCAAAGCAATGGCGACAATGTTGCGGCCAGCTGGGGCCGCTGGTTCCGCCTGATCGGCGCGGTGCCGGTGTCGGGACAGACGGTGATGAGCGGACCGGGCGGCAAGCCGCTGCTGGTGCTGGACAATGTCAAGAAAGGCCGGGTGGCGGAATTGCTCTCCGACCAGGCCTGGCTGTGGGCGCGCGGTTTTGAAGGCGGCGGGCCGCAGGCGGAATTGCTGCGCCGCCTGGCGCATTGGCTGATGAAGGAGCCGGAACTGGAAGCCGAAAGCCTGTCGGCCACGGTGACGGAGGGCGAAATCGTTGTCACCCGCCGCAGCATGGCGCAGAGCGCGGCGCCGGTGACGCTGACCATGCCGTCGGGCAAGACCATGACGCTGACAATGGAGAAAGCCGGTCCCGGCATCTGGCGCGCCGCGACCAAGGTGAGCGAGCTGGGCCTCTACCGCATCAGCGACGGCACGCTTTCCACCGTCACGGCGGCGGGGCCGCTGAACCCGAAGGAAGTGGCCGATATGCGCGCCACCGAGGAGATATTAAAGCCGGATGCGCAGGCCCATGGCGGCGGCGTGCATTGGCTGGCCGACGGCATTCCGGGAGTGCGGCGCGTGGTGCCGGGACAAAGCGCCAGCGGTTCGGACTGGATCGGGCTGCGCCGCAACGGCGCCTATCGCGTCACGTCGCTGACGCAGCAGCCTTTGCTGCCGGCCTGGGCAGCGCTTCTGCTGATCGTGGGATCGCTGCTCCTTGCCTGGAGGATGGAGGGGCGCTAAGGCGGCGCACCGCAAAGTGGTGCGCGAGCATGTCCTGACGGACATGCGAGAGCCATAGCGCGCCCCGAGCACAAGCGAGGGGCCGGACCGCCAGCGCGCCGCGAGCTTGGGCGCCTCACTCGCTTCGCTCATGGCCACTACGCTGTCGCTAGGCCATGGGGCCAGTTTTTCTAAACGCGCTATCGCTCGTTAAGAAAAGCTAGGCGAGCGGCCGGACGCGGTGAAGCGAGCGGAGACGCCTTCATCCTTCGACAGGCTCAGGATGAGGACCTATGAACCGAGTCCGGCTCCGTCGGCACATACAGCATCATCAATATGCGCGCGCCTTATCTGCCCCGACAGATTGAGTAGCCCGCCCGCTTTCAGCGACAGGCCCAGAATGCGGTTCTGGTCCACCGGCCCGGGAAACTTCACCCGCCCCGGCGGCAGGCGCGAAAATCCCACCCTGGCGTAATAGGGCTCGTCGCCGACCAATAGGATGGCGCCCCAGGGCCCCTGGTGCGCCGCCTCGATTCCCGCCTGCATCAGGGCGATGCCCAGGCCGCGGTTGCGCTGCGCCATTTCCACCGCCAGCGGGCCGAGCAGCAGTGCTTCGTGACCGCCGACGCGGATCGGCCAGAACCGCACCGAACCGCGCAGCACGCCATCTTCCATCGCGACAAAGGAAAGGCCGGGCGCCGGCGCCACGCCTTCGCGCAGGCGATAGGCCGATTTGGCGAAACGGCCGGGACCGAAGGCGGAGCGGTTCAGGGCTTCCACGCCGGCGGCATCGTCCGGGCCTTCGGGCCGGACCTGCCAGCTTTGGGCGGGGTGCGCGTCATTCATGGGCTGGCCGTAGCGGGACCGGCGGCCAAAAACAAGGCGTTTGGCGGGCTTTCACCGCATTCGGCAATGTTTGCCATGGCCATTTGTAACCGAATGCTAACCAACCGTATGTAACCTCAGGTAGCAATTTTATGATTTGCGCGTGCGTTCGCGCGACCAGAAAATTTCGTGGGCCGGGGCCACCGGCGCAGTGTGTTGAGGGCGTATGTCTGGGTCGGCGCTGGAGCATCTGAAGATCCTGATTGTCGAGGACAATCAGCATATGCGCTCGCTGCTGCGCGCACTGCTGAATTCCGCCGGCATCCGCGAAATCTCCGAAGCCAATAACGGCGGCACCGCGCTGACGGTGCTGCGCGAAAAAAAATGCGACCTGGTGCTCAGCGACCTAGCGATGAAGCCGATGGACGGCCTGGAATTCAGCCGCACCGTGCGCACCGCCGGCAACAGCCCCAACCCCTTTGTCCCGATCATCATGATCACCGGCCACACCGAAAAGCACCAGGTAGAGGCGGCGCGCGATGCCGGCGTCACCGAATTCCTGGTCAAGCCGATTACCGCCCACAGCCTGTTTTCCCGCATCGCCGAGATCGTCGAGCGGCCGCGCGCCTTTGTGCGCTGCGAATCCTATTTCGGTCCCGACCGGCGGCGCCGAACCATTGATAGCTATGCCGGCCCCTGGCGGCGCCATGACGATTTCCAGGACCTCCAGGTGCAATAGGATCGAACATGTCCAAACCGAATATCAAAGCGCAGATGATCCCGCCGGACGCCTATCCCCAGATGGTCAGCAAGGCCCATGCCGCGGTCATGGCGCGCACCCTGCGCAGCAATGTCACCGCCGTCACCGCCACGCGGGTGATCGAGGACAATGGTGAAATGCTGCGCGATGCGGTCCGCGGCTATGTCGGCGAGCTGGAAGAGGCCGGCATGGATTTCGCGATCCTGTCGGACAAGGCCCATGAAATCCGGGGCTTTGCCGAAACCGCCGGCATGCTTTCGACCGGCCGCATCGCCGACGGGCTGTGCCGCTATTTCGACGAAGCCGAGCAGTCCGGCGTGCGGCCGGATGCCGCCGTGGTCGCCCTGCATGTCAGCGCCATCACCCGCACCGCCCGCGACACCGACGCGCTGAGCCAGATGAACGACATGGTGGCCAGGGAGCTGGCCCAACTGGCCGGCCGCAAGCTGGCGGAGAGCCGCAAGGCCGCCAAAAACTCATAAAGCGTTAACATTCCGCGCCGCCGCGCCACAGCGGAATTCACGCGTCCTTAAGCCCTGACGTTAATAATGAATGCTCTCGGGATTTCCATCGCGAAATGCCGTTTCAGGAATTATCGGGGCGTTTCACTTCATGCTTCAAATCGGCGGTCTTGTCGTTCTCTTCGCCTGCGTTTTCGGCGGCTACATGATGACCGGCGGCTCGCTGGCCGTCGTGTTCGAAGCCCTGCCGCACGAGATGCTGACCATCTTCGGCGCCGCGCTGGCGGCAATGCTGATCGCCGGGTCGGTTTACAACCTCAAAAAGATCGGGGGTTCGCTGGGCAAGGTGATTTCCGGCCCAGCCTGGAAGCCCGGCGATTACCGCGACCTGCTCTGCCTGTTGTTCCTCCTGACCAAGACCATGAAATCCAAGGGCCTGATCGCGCTGGAAGCGCATATCGAAAAGCCCGAGGATTCCTCGATCTTCAAGCGCTATCCGCGCATCACCAAGGATCATTTCGCGCTGGATTTCATCTGCGACACGCTGCGGATGATGACCATGAGCCTGGAAGACCCGCACCAGGTCGAGCAGGCGATGGACAAGCAGCTGGAAAAACATCACCACGAAGCCCTGGTCGGCGCCAATGCGCTGAGCTCGATGGCCGACGGATTGCCGGCGCTGGGCATCGTCGCCGCCGTGCTGGGCGTCATCAAGACCATGGGCGCGATCAGCGAACCGCCGGAAGTGCTGGGCGGCATGATCGGCTCGGCGTTGGTGGGAACCTTCCTGGGCGTGTTCCTGGCCTATGGCGTGGTCGGACCGATGGGCGTGCGGCTGAAAGCCGTGGTGGACGAGGACGCGCTTTTCTATCACGTCATCCGCGACATCCTGGTGGCGCATCTGCACGGCAATGCGGCGCAGGTTTCGGTCGAGATCGGCCGCGGCAGCGTGCCATCCGAATATCAGCCGACCTTCCAGGAATTGGAAGCGTCACTGGGATCCATCCCGCCGGATGGGGGCTGAACGGTCAGCGTAGCTGACGAAACGGTCCGGTGGACCGTTTCGAGTGAAGCTCGCGCCGAGCTTGGGCGAGGCGCCGGGGGTAAATACAAGCGGTCTTCTTTTTCGCTAATTGGCTTTCCGCTTCCGCAGGAATGATAGTCGGGCTGGCGCGCAACGCGCCGCTCCCTGCCCTCCGCTTGCGCGTCCATACGCTGGCGCTATGGACCATTCGTCGCTCTCGCGTCCGTACGCTGGCGTTACGGACCCACAGGAAATGCTCGTGCGGCTACGCCGCACCACTCCTCACTCCTCCATCATCGCCCGCTTGGCTTCCGACAGCGAAACAAAGAAGGTCGCCAGCGCTCCGGCGCCGACGCCCAGCAGCATGGCGTAGGTCAGGTCCAGGTCGGTGCCAAAGGTGACGATGGCGGTGACCAGAATCCCCGTCAGTTGCGCAACGCTTTTCGGCATTTCCAGAGACCCACCCATTTGTCCCAAATTAGGACAGCGGTGGGGGCGAGTAACTGGGACAATATTTTCAGGGTTAATATCCACCGGCCGTTAAACCAGCGGAAAACCGCCTTCGATGAGCCGGGCGCGGATTTCCGCGCCATGTTCGGCATCGCGCGCCTCGATCACCAGCGCCAGCGTGGCCGATTTGGCGGAAATGCCCATCATCATGCGGTTGTGGGAAACTTCCAGGATGTTGCCGCCGGCCTCGCCCACCAGCGCCGCAACCTGGGCCAGGGCGCCGGGGCGGTCGGCAATCGCCACTTCCAAAGTCATGATGCGGCCTTCGCGCGTCAGCTCGCGCAGGATCACGTTGGAGAGCAGGCGCATGTCGATATTACCGCCCGACATGATGATGCCGGCCTTGCGGCCCTTGAAGAGGCCGGGATTGGCCAGCACGGCGGCAAAGCCCGCCGCTGCCGCCCCTTCGATCACGGTCTTTTCGATTTCCAGGATCATCGCCAGGGCATGTTCAATGGCCGGCTCGCTCACCAGCAGGATGTCCTTCACCAGCGCCCTGGCGATGGCCGTGGTGAGAATGCCGGGCTGCTTGACGGCGATGCCTTCCGCGATGGTCTGGGCCGGCGGCGTCGCCGGCAGCGGGACACCGTGCAGCGCGTCGGCCATGGCCGGATAGAGATCGGTCTGGACGCCGAAGATTTCGATGGCGGGCTTGAGGGCCCGGGCGGCGATGGCGACGCCCGAAATCAGGCCGCCGCCACCGACCGGCACCACCAGCGTATCGAGCTGCGGCGCGTCGGCCAGCATCTCGAGCGCGATGGTGCCCTGGCCCGCGATCACCTTGGTGTCGTCGTAAGGATGGATGAAAGTGAGATTGCGCTGCGCGGCGATGGCGCGCGCCACTGCGTTGGCTGCGGCCAGATCCTGGCCTTCCAGAATGACTTCGGCGCCGAAATCGCGGGTATGCTTGACCTTGTTGAAAGGCGTGGACAGCGGCATCACGATGACGGCGGGAATGCCCAGGCGCCCGGCGTGATAGGCGACGCCTTGCGCGTGATTGCCCGCGCTCATTGCCGCGACGCCGCGCGCCCGGGCGGCATCATCCAACGACAGGAGGAAATTCAGCGCGCCGCGTTCCTTGAAGGAGGCAGTGAACTGGCGGTTTTCAAACTTGAGCCAGATTTCGCAGCCGGCAATGCCGGACAGGGTGCGGGAATGGCGGGTGGGGGTGCGGACCACGGCGCCGTCAATCGCCGCGGCGGCGGCGCGAATATCGGCGAGGGTGACGGGAAGAGTGCTCATGAGTATTGCATAGCACTTCTCTTCTGCGCTGACGCGCGGCCCCGAGCGGCTTAGCGACAGCGTGGTGGCCGCGCTGGCGCGCGGGGCCGCTTGTCATTTCAAATCGCCCACCCGATGGGCGATTTGAAATGGTAGCACCGGACGGATTTGAACCGCCGACCAAGGGATTATGATTCCCCTGCTCTACCACTGAGCTACGGTGCCAAAGGCCCTTCCGGCCAAAAAAAGTCGATAAACAGGCGGGGGATGTAGGGTTCGGGCGGCTTGCCTGTCAAGTTTGGCAGGGAGTCCGTCTATTCCGCGGCCATTTCCGCCGGGTCGGCGCGCGCGATCCAGCCGCCGCCCAGCACCCGCTGGTCCTGGTAAAAGACGCAGGCCTGGCCGGGCGCCACGGAATCCTCAGGCCCCAGCAATTTCACCCGCGCCGCGCCGGCGGACAGCGGCGTCACCCTGGCGGCCACCGGCGGGCGCATGGAGCGGACCTTCACCGTGCATTCGAAAGGCTGGTCGGCGCCCATCGCCTCATCAAGGGAGGCCAGCCAATTTACATCCTTGAGCGTGATCGCCGAAGCGGCGAGGGCGCCGCGCGGTCCCACCACCACCCGCGCCCGGGCGGCATCGAGGCTGAGGACAAAAAGCGGCTCTTCGTTGCCGGACAGGCCCAGGCCTTTGCGCTGGCCGATGGTGAAATGGATGATGCCGTCATGCCGGCCGACTATCCGGCCGGCCTGGTCCACGATCTCGCCGGGGCGGGTGGCATCGGGGCGCAGCTTTTTCACAATGTCGCTGTAACGGCCTTCCGGCACAAAGCAGATGTCCTGGCTGTCGGGCTTGGCGGCGTTGACCAGGCCGAGCTCGGCGGCGATGGCGCGCACGGCGGGCTTTTCCATGTCGCCAAGCGGAAAGCGCAGATAATCAAGCTGGTTTTGCGTGGTGGAGAAAAGAAAATAGCTCTGGTCGCGCGCGGCATCGGCGGCGGCATGCAGTTCGGCGCCCCGCGGGCCTTCCACGCGGCGGACATAATGGCCGGTGGCCAGCGCCGCAGCGCCCAGCTCGCGGGCCGTCTGCATCAGGTCGGCGAATTTCACTTTTTCATTGCAGCGGATACAGGGGATCGGGGTTTCGCCGCGGGCATAGGAATCGGCGAAGTCCTGGATCACGTTCTTGCGGAAGCGGCTCTCATAATCCAGGACGTAATGGGGAATGCCGAGCGCTTCCGCGACGCGCTTGGCGTCATAGATATCCTGGCCGGCGCAGCAGGCGCCTTTTTTCTTCGCCACATCGCCGGGATAAAGCTGCAGCGTCACGCCCACCACGTCATGGCCCTGGCGCTTGAGAAGCGCGGCGGTGACGGAGGAATCCACGCCGCCGGACATGGCGACGACGATGCGTGTTTTGCCGGGCGCGTTCATGGGCGCTGCTATATGCGCGGCGCCACCAAATCGCAAGAAAAAGGCTTAGCCCCCGGCGCTCACTGGCGACAAATAATTCAGCAAGGTCAGGTGGTTAAGCGTCGAGGTGACCTGCAAAGCGGCCTGCAGCGCCGTCTGGTTCAGCGAAAGCTGGGTGGCGGCGGTGGCCATGTCGGTGTCCTGGATATTCGAGACAAAGCCCGAATAGAGCGTGGACATGGAGCTTTGCTGCGTCGTGGCGTTCTTCAGCTGGTTATAGACATTGCCGTTCTGGGCCGTGACGTTGTTGAGGCCGGTGGACACCGTGCCGATGGAGGTGATCTGGCCGCTGAGGAACGTGTTCTGCGCCTGGCTAAGATTGGTGCTGCCGGAAAAATTGCCGCTGCCGCCGGCGTCGAAGGCGGCGATGTCCTTCAGCGACTGCATCAACCCGGTGGCGACATCCGAGGCATTGACGCCATAGGTGACCGTCTGGCCGTCGGCGACCTGCACCGATTTCTTGTTGTCGCCATTGGCGAAGGCGCCGGAAACCGCGGGCAGCGCCACAAGGGCGGTGAGGGACGAGACCGTCACCGGGGCGGTGTCGGTCTTGCCGCCGGCATAGATATAGTCGCCATTGGCATCCTTGGAATTTAGGATCGAACTCGCCTGGTCGAAGATATTCGACACCTGGCTCATCAGGGTGGTGGGGTCATTGTTGGCGACCGCATCCGACACCGCCTTGGAGAGCTGCGACGCCAGGCTGGACAGGCTGGTGAGTTGGGTGTCCTGCACATCCGCCTGGGTGGTGGCGAGCGTGGTGGCGGTGGAATAGGAATCGTTGCGCGCCTTGGCCGATATCGTGGCCTGAAGCACTTGGGCCTGATTGCCGAAACCGGCATAGGTGGTGGCGATCTTGCCGCTGGCAATCTGCGCATTGGTCTTGTCCAGCGTGGCGCCCGCCTGGTTGATCTGGCTGAGGAAATAGGCGGTCTGCTGGGCGGTGGCGACGCGATCAATGCTCATAGCTCAAATCCTCACTGGATCTGCAACAGGGTGGTGTAAAGCTGGTCCACCACCGACAGGATGCGCGCGCCGGCGCTATAGGCCTGCTGATATGTGGAAAGATGTGTCAGCTCTTCGTCGAGATTGACGCCCGCGTCCGACGACTGGCGCGTCTGGGCCTGGGTCAGCCGGTCATCCTGGGTGGTCTGGTTCTGGGTGACATTGTTCGATTGCGTCGAGACGTTTTGGTAAAAGGTCGCCGCATAATCCGAAAGCGAGGCGGTCTGGGCCGCGATGTCGCCCGCCGCCGAAAAGCTGCGCGTCTTGGTGATCACATTCTGCAGCGCAATGGCGCCGGAATTGTCGCCGCCCAGCACCACAGTGCCGCCCGCCACGGTGCCGGACGTGATGCCGGGCGTGGCCAGGCCGATGCGCTGGGGCGCGCCGGCGATGGCCGGTACCACGGTGAAGCTGGCGGCCTGGTTGGCGGTCTGGTTGGCGCCGATGCCGAACAGCTGGGTGAAGCTCATCCCCGTGACGCCGCGCTGGGTGGTGTCGGTGGTGACGTTGAGCTGATAGCTGGGATAGAGCGCGCTGGTGGCGGTGGCGATCGAGCCGTCACTCTTCAGGGTGAAGGTCGCCGCCCCGCCCATCGCGGAATTGAGCGCCGTGGCCACATTGGCGATGGTCATGCCCGCTACGGTGGTGACCGAGACCTGCTTGACGATGTCGCCGTCCGGCCCCTTGAGCGACATGGCAATCTGACCGCCGGCGGCAAGGCCGCTGGCGTCGCTGCCCGAAAGCCCGGTCGCCAATGTGGACGGCGCGGCGGACTGGAACAGGTCGTTGAGTCCGACCAATTGCGAGAAAGGCAGGCCGCCGCGGGCGGACGGGGTGGAGGCGTCTTCCTGAACCACCACGCCATTGCTGCCGCTGGCGGATATGGAAAGCTTGCCGGCGGAAAAACTGGCGCTGCCATTGGCGCCCAGCGCGGTGTTCAGAGCGGTGGTGAAGCTGCCCAGGGTGGCGCCGATGCTGGCGGTCGGGCCGCCGTCCACCGACAAGGTGCCGGCGCCGAAATTGACATCCACCCGGCTGACCAGATTGCCGCTGGGGTCGGTGACGGCGATGGTGGTCTTGCCGGAGAAATTGAGCGCATCGGCGGCGAGCAGGCCGGTATCGCGGCCGGTCAGCGAGGCGGGCGGCGGATAGGCGGCATTGACGTTGGACTGGGCGTTGAAGGCCTGTTCGACATTCTGCGAGAAATTTCCCAGGGACTGGGCGAGGCCGCCCAGCGTCTGGTCGCGCATGTCAATCAGACCCTTGAGCGTGCCGCTGCCCAGATGCGGATCCAGCGCAACCGACTGGCCCAGCGCCTGGCCGGACACCGGACTGATATCCTGAATCTGGATATTGCCGTAGGCGCCGTTCTTGCCGCCGCCCGAATAGGACAGGGTCGCGTAGGTATTGCTGACCAGGTTGATGCCGTCGGTGGTGGCGACATTGACGCTGCCGTCCGACTGCTGCGTCACCTTGATGCCCATGGTCTTGGACAGGCTGCTCAGCGCCACATCGCGCTGGTCGAGCAACGCCGAGGAGGTGTCGCCCGCGGCGTTGGCGGTCTTGATCTGCTGGTTGAGGTCGAAAACCTGCTTGATCAGCGCATTGGTGGGAGAGATGGAGCTGACCACCTGGCCGTCAATCTGGCCTTGCAGCGAGGTGATCGAATTGGAGACATTGGTAATGTCGGACGAAACGCTCTGCAGCGAATTGAAGATGGCGGTGTGGCTGGACGAGGAGCCGGGCGCCTGGGAGGCGGTAGCGAAAGCCGCCGAAAGATTTGTCAGGCCGGTTGCCAGCGACTGGTTGTCGCCCGGCGCGCCGAGCAGGCCGTTGAGCTGGGTGAACAGTCCCGCCATGGTGTCATATTGCGAGGCGGTGCCGCTGGCCGACAGGGTTTCCTGTTGCAGGAACTGGTCGGCGACGCGCTGCACGCTGGCAATGTCCACGCCCATCAGCTGGCCGCCGGCCGACAAGGTCTGCTCATTCACCACCCGGCGGGCATAGCCCGCGGTGTTGATGTTGGAGACGTTGTTGGAGACAACGCCCAGCGCCGCGCTGTTGGTCTTGAGCGCAGACAGGGCACTGGCAGTGATTCCGTTCAGGCTCACGGGGCGGTCCGGATACTTTGGTTCCGGGACGAATGTCGCAAGGGCCGTGCCATGCCGAAAGGCGCGTTTTAGCCCGGGAAACATGGGGTTTTATGCTTCCCCATCCGTCCCAGGAGGCGGCAGAGTTTGCCCAGTGCGGCAGTTCATGCCCGCCCCTTTCTGCTCTTCGTGAACACGCACTAACGAAAAAATCCCGGGATTCCGGCGGCAAAAATTCTGGTCCGGCCCTTGCTACGAGAGGTTCGGTTCAATGCGAGTTTTTGTTTTGGCATCTCTCTCGACCAGTGCGATCGCGGCTTCGAACAATGCGGGCAAGTTGCCGGGCAAATCGAATGCCGTGGACGACAAGAATGCGGCCGATCGCTCGCCTTTCGGCGTGATGCTGGCCGCAACCGCCGCATTGCAGGCAAAACCGCAAGCCGCCAAGCCGGTTTCCGACGAAGACCATCATGAGGCAGTCAAGAAATCCGATGACGCCGGCAACGATGCGTCCGCCGCGCCCAAGGACCATCACGGCGCCGCCCCGGCCGGGGCAGCCAAGACATCCGGCAGCAAGAACACAGACGCCAAAACCGCTGACACCAAAGCCACGGACTCAAAAGCCGCCGATGGCAAGGCGCTCGCCAAGGATAGTGCCGCCGCCAACGACAATAATGGCGCGGACCAGACCGCCCAGGCGCAGCAGCAGCCCGACCAGCAGCAGCCGGCCCAGCAGCCGCAAGTCCCCCCGCCGTCGCCGCTGCCCGATCCGAACGCCCTGGCGCTGGCGCAGGCCCAGGCCGGCGCCACACCGCCCGGCCCGCAGATCGCGGCAGCCGCCAATGACGCAACCAGTGCCAATACCGGCGCCAATGTCGGCGCGGTCGGCGCCGATTCCGGAAAAGCATCGGCGGACGCCGCCGCCGCGACACCGCTGGCGGGCTCCGTCACGCCGAACGCCGCCGGGCAAGATGCCGCCAACGGCGCCGCATCGCAGCTTCCCGGCGTGCCATCCGGCGCAAAAAACCCGACCGCGGCAGCTCAGGCCGCCATAAAGGGTGCGGTCAGCGACAGCAAATCAGCGTCCGGTCCGGACGGAAGCGGAAAAGTCGCGGCGCAAACGGCCGATGCCGCGCCGCAGCCGCAAGTCCATGCGCCTCAGGCCCAGCCCGCACCGCAGACACAGCCAGCCTCCACAGTAAACCCGGCTGCCGTTCCCGCCCTGAATTTCGGCGCTCCGGTGCAGAACAGCCCCGCCGCTTCCCTGTCCAATACCGTCCAGATTTCCGCCCATGGCGCCGACACCGCCGCCACCGTGAACACATTGGCCGTGGCCATCGCCGCCAGAACGCAAAGCGGCGCCCGCCAGTTCGATATCCGCCTGGACCCGCCGGAACTTGGCCGGGTCGAGGTCCGCCTTTCGATTGACGCCAGCGGCAAGACCGAGGCGCACATGACCGCCGACCAGCCCGAAACCCTGAATTTGCTGCAGAAAGACTCCAGCAGCCTGACCCAGGCGCTGCGCGATGCCGGCCTGGACGTTTCGAACAGCGGCCTGAATTTCTCGTTGCGCAGCCAGAACGGGCAGAGCGGCGACACCGGTTCTGACCGCGGCACGCGCGCCAATCTCACCGCCAGCCGCGCGATCGACGCGGTGCAGGGCGCGGCAACGGCAATCTCCTTCACCGGCGGCGTTGCCGACGGCCGCCTCGATATTCACGTTTAAGGATCAAATCCCATGACCAGCACAACGCCTGCGACCACCGCGCCCGTGACCACCACCGCCCAGACGGCGGCGGCCAGCACCAGCGCGCCGGATGCAATGGCCCAGCTGTCGGGCAATTTCAGCACCTTCCTGACCCTGCTCACCACCCAGCTCAAGAACCAGGATCCCACCGCGCCGATGGATTCCAACCAGTTCACGCAGCAGCTGGTGCAGTTCAGCCAGGTCGAGCAGCAGATCAACACCAACACCAATCTCAAGACCCTGATCTCCCAGGGCACCAGCCAGGCCGGCATCAATGCCACCACCTATCTGGGCAAGAATGTTTCCGTCACCAATGGCGATGGGTCGCTGACGGGCGGCAAGGCCAATTGGAGCTACACTTTGGGCGCCGCCGCCGCGGCCACGCAGGTCACCGTCACCGATGCCAATGGCAAGGTCGTCTATACCGGCGCCGGCCAGACGGCGGCGGGCAGCAACAGTTTCAGCTGGAACGGCCAGGACAATAACGGCAACAGCCTGGCGGACGGCACCTACAAACTGGCGGTCACCGCCACGGCGGCGGATGGCTCGCCCATCACCACCTCGGTCGCCAGCGCCGGCACGGTCACCCAGATCGACATGACCACCGGCACGCCGCAACTCGTCATCGGAAACATGGAAGTCCCGCTTACCGCCATCGCGGCAATCGCGAACTGATTTTTTAAACCACGGCGCCCAGAAAGCGGCGCTCCAATCACGGGGAAGGCGGGCGAAGCCCAAACACCCCTGAGGGAAGCAAAACAATGAGTCTCTATGGTGCATTAGCAATCGGCATCGCCGGCCTGAACGCCAACAGCCAGGCCCTGAGCGCGACGTCATCCAACATCGCCAACGTCAACACCGTCGGCTATAAGGACGCGACCGCGAGTTTCTCGACATTCATGAACGCGGATGCGGGCGTCGGCAGCAACGCCTCGGCGGGCGTCACTGCCGCCATCAGCCAGAATGTGACGACACAAGGGTTGCCGACCACGACCTCGTCGCCCACCGACCTGTCGATTTCAGGCAATGGCTTTTTCGTGGTCGCGTCGAATGCCAGCGCCACCGCGACGCAGGAATATACCCGCGCCGGCAGTTTCACGCCGGACTCGAGCGGCAACCTGGTGAACTCGGCCGGGCTGTATCTGCAGGGCTACAAGCTGGACGCGGCCGGCAATGTGCCGACCAACACCTCCAACCTCAGCCTGATAAATGTCTCCAGCCTGTCAGGTACCGCGGCGGCTTCAACGAAAATGTCGCTGCAGGCCAATTTGCAGGCCAGTTCGACCGTTGACGGTTCGTATACCGCGGGCGACATGGCGGCCGGCAATGTCACGCCGGACTTCACCCGCACCGTCAACATCTATGACAGCCAGGGCGGCCAGCAGCCGATTACCTTCTCCTTCATCAAGACCGCGGCGAACACCTGGGCCTATGAAGCCAACTATGCCGGCACCGCGTCGAACGTCACCTCAACGGCGCTCAGCCAGGGCACGGTCACCTTTAATTCCGACGGCACACTGAAGAACGTCAATGGCGCCTCACCGGCCTCCGGCAACATCGCCATGACGATTCCCTGGTCGGCCAGCTCCGGCCTGGCGTCGCAGGCGCTCGCCGTCAATCTGGGCACCGTCACCGGCACCAGCGGATTGACGCAGTATGACACGCCGTCGGAGCTGAGCGGCTCGACCTCGGACGGCTCCGCTTTCGGCAGCGTCACCGGCGTGACCATCGGCAAGGACGGCACCGTAACGGCGCAGTTCTCCAACGGCCTGTCGCAGGACGTTTACAAGGTGCCGATCGCCACCTTCACCAATCCGGACGGCCTGGGCCAGATGACGGGCAATGCCTATAGCGCCACCAAGGCGTCGGGCGCGGCCAACATCAACCTGGCCAATTCCGGTTCGGCGGGCGGCATCCAGTCCAATTCGCTGGAAGGTTCGACCGTGGATCTGGCGACAGAGTTCACCAACTTGATCACAACCCAGCGGGCTTATTCCGCATCGGCGCGCATTATCACCACGGCCGATCAGATGTTGACCCAGCTGGAACAATTGCCGACGAACTGATGCGTGAGAAAAGCTCTTAAAAATAGGGCTTTTCAGATCAATTTGACGGTTGCGTATAGGGATTTGTTTACCACGGTTCTTGGCCCTTTCTTAGGAGGGGCAGGCTTATCTTCGCCGTGCAGTAGTCGGGAGTTAGCAATGGAAGAGCGCAAAGGCCGCGTGAGCTATGTCATCGGACCCGATGGGTCTCCGTTGACGCTCGCCGATCTGCCGCCGCCTTCGACGCGGCGCTGGGTGATCCGGCGCAAGGCCGAAGTTGTCGCAGCCGTGCGTGGCGGCCTTCTCAGCCTGGACGATGCTTGCAAGCGCTATACGCTGACGGTGGAGGAATTCCTCGCCTGGCAGCATGCAATTGATCGTTTCGGCCTGGCGGGCCTGCGCGCGACGCGCGTGCAGCAGTATCGCAACTGAGAAGGAGCGGGCGGCGGCTGGGGCCGCGCCGCGCTTCTTAACAAAAGACTAAAAAAAGACATCAAATCCCGGCCCCCGGCCTTAAGCCAAACTTTACCCTAAACGCGGCAATGTTTGCCTAGCGGACTTGCGAAGGGACTTCTCCCAGCGCCTTTCCGCCAGGAGGGTTTGTCGTGCCGGAATTCTTCAAAGCGGTTGGAGCAGCGCGCTTCGGCGTGATGGCCGGTGTCGCCGCCGTCCTGACCGCCTTCTTCCTCTATATCGCGGGCGCCATCACCGAGCCGCCCAAGACCATCCTGTATGCCGGGCTGGAAGCGCGCGATGCCGCCGCCGTCACCGCCAAGCTGGATGCGATGAATGTCAAATACGACGCCAAGGGCGATGGCGGCACGATCCTGGTGCCCGCCGACCAGGTTACCAAGCTGCGCATGGCGCTGGCCCAGGAGAATCTGCCCGCTGCCGGAGTCGGCTATGAAATCTTCGACAAGTCGGATGCCTTTGGCACCACCGCCTTCGTCCAGAACATCAATCGCCTGCGCGCCCTGGAAGGCGAGCTGGCCCGTTCCATCCAGACCATAGACGGCATCGAGAGCGCCCGGGTGCATCTTGTCATTCCCGAGCGCCAGGTTTTCAGCCGCGACGACCAGACCCCGTCCGCCTCGGTGGTCCTGAAGACCCGCAATGTGCTGGGCCATGAACAGGTGTCCGCCATCCAGCATCTGGTGGCGGCCGCGGTCGCCAGCCTGAGCGCCGACCGCGTCGCCATTGTGGACGATCACGGCAATCTTCTGGCCGGCGGCGACGACAAGTCGGGCGCCGACGCCACCAGCGCCGACCAGGAACAGAGCACAACCGATTACGAAGACCGGCTGCGCAAGCGCATCGAATCCATTCTCGCCAGCGTGGTGGGCACCGGTCATGTGCGGGTGCAGGTCGCCGCCGACATGAACTACAACCATGTCAGCACCACCTCGGAAAGCTACGATCCGGATTCCAAGGTGATCCGCTCGACCCAGACGGTGGAGCAGAATTCCGCCGACAATAACGGCGCCGGCGGCGGCGCGGCCGTCTCGGTCGCCAGTGCCCTGCCCGGCGCGGCCCAGAGCGGCGGTGCAGACAGCAGCAAATCGGTTTCGGATCACACCGAGGAAACCACCAATTACGAGATTTCCAAGACGGTGAAGACCAGCACCCAGGATGGCGGCGACGTCAAGCGCCTCTCCGTTGCCGTGGTGGTGGACGGCTCGGGCGATGCGGCCAGCTACAAGCCGCGCAGCACTGCCGAGATGGCCCAGATCACCAGCCTGGTGAAATCAGCGATGGGTTTCGACACCACCCGCGGCGACCAGGTGCAGGTCACCAACATGGCCTTCGCCCGCGTCGACGCCGGCGACGCCACCCCCGCGCCCAAGCCGCTGCTGGGCCTGGACAGTTCCTATTGGTTCAAGATCATCGAGGCGGCGATCATGAGCGTGACCGCGCTCCTGATCGGGCTGTTCGTGGCCCGGCCGCTGATTGCGCGCATGTTCGCCCCCAACAACAATTACACCACCCCGCAGCAGATCGGCGGGTCCGCGCCATCGGCCGGCGCCCTGCCCGCACCCGCGGGCTCTCAGCAATCCGGCGCATCCGCGCAATTGAGCATAACGCCGGCAAGTTCGATCGACATCAGCCAGATCGAAGGCCAGGTGCGGGAATCCTCGATCAAGAAAATTGGCGAAGTGGTTGACGCGCATCCCGAGGAAGCGCTGGCGATCATCCGCACCTGGCTGCATCAACCGGTATAATCATGTCAAAAGTCGCAAAAGCCGCCGTCAAAGACGATATCCGCTCCCTCTCCGGGGCCGAGCGCGCCGCCGTCATCATGCTGTCGTTGGGCGAGGATCACTCGGCCAAGATCTGGAGCATGATGGACGAAGAGGAGATCAAGGAAGTCTCCCAGGTGATGTCCAATCTCGGCTCGGTGAGTTCCGGCCTGATCGAAAAACTGCTGGTGGACTTTGTCGGCCAGATGTCGGGCACCGGCTCGCTGATGGGTTCCTATGAATCCACCGAGCGCCTGCTCGCCTGCATGATGCCCGAGGACAAGGTCGGCTCCATCATGGAAGAAATCCGCGGCCCGGCCGGCCGCACCATGTGGGACAAGCTGGCCAACGTGAACGAAACTGTGCTGGCCAATTACCTGAAGAACGAATATCCCCAGACCGTTTCCGTGGTGCTGTCCAAGATCAAGCCGGAACATGCCGCCCGCGTGCTGGGCGCGCTGCCGGAAGAATTCGCCCTGGAAGTCGTGCAGCGGATGCTGCGCATGGAAAGCGTGCAAAAGGACATTCTCGACAAGGTGGAAAACACCCTGCGCATCGAGTTCATGTCCAACCTCGCCCGCACCGCCAAGCGCGACGCCCATGAGCAGATGGCGGAAATCTTCAACAATTTCGACCGCCAGACCGAAAGCCGCTTCATCACCGCCCTGGAAGAGCGTTCGCGCGACAGCGCCGAGCGCATCAAGGCCCTGATGTTCACCTTCGAGGACCTGTCCAAGCTGGATCCGGGTTCGATCCAGACCCTGCTGCGCAATGTCGAGAAGGACAAGCTGGGCCTGGCGCTGAAGGGCGCCACCGACGGGCTGCGCGACGTGTTCTTCTCCAACATGTCCGAACGCGCCGGCAAGATCCTGCGCGAGGACATGGAAGCGATGGGACCGGTGCGCCTGAAGGATGTGGACGAGGCCCAGATGCGGATGGTCAACATCGCCAAAGACCTGGCCAACAAGGGCGAGATCATGATCGCCGGCGGCAGCGCCGAAGACGAGCTGGTGTATTGATGGCCCCCTCCTCCGTAAAATCCGCCAAATTCACCTTCGACACCGAATTCCGCGACGGCGGCGAGGTGGCCTCGCCGGCTGCCCGCGGCCGGCAGAAGAAGGTCCTCACCACCGATGAAATCGAGACCATGTGCGCCCGCGCCAAGCAGGAAGGCGCCGAGTCAGGCCAGGTGCAGGCCACGGAAAATGTCGAGCGTACCATCGCCGCGCTGGTGATTTCGATCCGCGCCGTGCTGGACCAGAGCCGCATGGCGATCGAGGAAATCCGCGCCGAGGCCACCGAGCTGGCCTTCGCCGCCGCCAAGAAAATCGCTCCCGCCGCCCTGGCGGCGCTTCCGGCCGGCGATGTCGAAGCCGCCCTGCGCGAGGCCATGCACCAGGCGATCGGCGAACCCCGCATCACATTGCGCGCTTCTCCCGCCGTTGTTGCCGCGCTTGAGCCCCGCATCCAGGCCATCGCCCTGGAAGAAGGTTATGAGGGCCGCGTAATGATCGCCGCCGACCCGGCCGTGACCGGCGCCGATTGCCGCATCGAATGGCGCGGCGGCGGCAGCGAACGCAGCGAGGCGGCGATCGAAGCCGCGCTCGACGCCCTGATCGAACGGCGCTTTTCCAATTCGCCTGCTTCTTCTGATTCAAACGCGTTGAAAGGATAAACTATGGCCACCGACAATGTGGACCTGCCCGACCTGAGCCACGACACCCCGGCTGGCGTGCCCGCAGCGCTTCTGAACAATGACGGCGCCGGCGAGGCCGCGCCGAAACGCTCGGCCGTTGACCTGGAAGCGGTGTTCGACGTGCCGGTGACGGTTTCGGCGGTGCTGGGCAAGTCCGCCATGGAAGTCAGCCAGCTTCTCAAGCTGGGCAAGGGCACCATCGTGGAGCTGGACCGCAAGGTCGGCGAAGCCATCGACATCTACGTCAATGACCGCCTGGTGGCGCGCGGCGAAGTCGTGCTGGTCGAGGACCGGCTGGGCATCACCATGACGGAAATCATCAAGGCCGGATCCGGTTCGTAAGAGCATCAAAGGAACATCCCATGCGTTTACTCATTGTCGGCGGACTGAACGGCCAAATCGGCGCGGCGACCAAGATCGCCATGGATCGGGGCGCGAAAGTCACCCACGCGGCCTCGATCGAACAGGCGCTCGACAGCCTGCGCGGCGGCTCGGGCGCCGACCTGGTTTTTTGCGATGTGACGCTGGACATCAGCGCCTTGGTCAAGGGCCTGGCTGCCGAGCGCATCTGCACCCCGGTGGTGGCGTGCGGCGTCGGCACCGACACCCGCCGGGCGGTGGACGCCATCCGCGCCGGCGCCAAGGAATATCTGCCCCTGCCGGCCGATGCCGAACTCATCGCCGCCGTGCTGGCCGCCGTGGCCGATGAATCGCACCAGCTGATTCATGAAGACGAAGCCATGACGGCGGTGCTGTCGCTGGCCGACCAGATCGCCGGCAGCGAAGCCTCGATCCTGATCACCGGCGAAAGCGGCACCGGCAAGGAAGTGGTGGCGCGTTATGTCCACAGGAAATCCCTGCGCCACGAAAAGCCCTTCATCTCGGTCAACTGCGCCGCCATTCCGGAAAATCTGCTGGAATCCGAATTGTTCGGCCATGAGAAGGGTGCCTTTACCGGCGCCATCGCCCGGCGCATCGGCAAGTTCGAGGAAGCCAATGGCGGCACCCTGCTGCTGGACGAAATCAGCGAGATGGATGCCCGCCTGCAGGCCAAGCTGCTGCGCGCCATCCAGGAACGCGAGATCGACCGCGTCGGCGGCACCAAACCGGTCAAGGTCGACATCCGCATCATCGCCACCTCGAACCGCGACCTCACCGAGGCGGTCAAGCGCGGCACCTTCCGCGAAGACCTTCTCTACCGGCTCAACGTCGTGAACCTGCGCCTGCCGGCTTTGCGGGAAC
>CAIOFO010000014.1 GCA_903857685.1 uncultured Alphaproteobacteria bacterium | reverse complement strand
TTTCAACCAGGCCGGCAACCTGTCCCTGAACATGTCGGGCAGCTTTGCCAGCGACTTGGCGGCGATCCGCGCCGCCGAACATCTCTGCAAGGCGCAGGAGCGGGTCGAGGTCTGGAGCGGCAATGGCTGCATCTTTGCCTCGGTGCCGCGTGCGCCGGGCGGCGCGGTCGGCCCGCTATCGGCGGCCTAGCTTACGCAATCTTCGGATCTTCGCCCGCATGCGCCCGGCGAATCGCCTCGCGCAGCTTGGGCTCCAGCCGGGCCGAATCCAGCACGACCTTCTCGGCTTCCACTTCCTTGACGGCGGTGAGCGGCACCACGAAATCGCCGGCATTCTCGACATAGATCACGATGCTGTGGCCATGAACCTGGCGCACCGCGCCGAACGATTTGCCGCCGTCATGGATGAAGACGTCAAAGCCTTCCTGGATTGCCTCGGCCATGGAGTTCCTTTCAGTAATAACGCGGGATCGGTCCCCACATCGCCCACCGCGAATACCGAGATGATGGCCAAGGCGGTTCTCGCTTTTGCCGGCGAAGCCTTCAGCCTTGGCCGGAAGTCGGCAAATTAAGGCCGCAAGGGCCGGAATTCCAGCGCTTTCAGCGCCGCCGCCACCGCGGCCGCGCCCTTGCGCGGCCGCAGCATCAGGCGCGGCGGCTTCAGGCCGCGCGCCGCCCCCGCCAGCACGATGGCGTTGCGGTCCACCTCGCCATCCTCGTCCAGCAGCCGGACCTGGCCGAATGCCTCTTTCAGGCGATAGGCGATGCGATCGGCGGCGCGGTCGTCATCGTCCCGCACGATCACATTCATGGCGAACAGGCCGCCACGCGCCAGCCGCGCCTTCACCAGGCCAAAGAAGCGCGCCGTCACTAGGTGCCGCGGCACCCGCCCCCCGGCATAGGCATCCAGGATGATGGCGTCGTAGCGATCCTTCGTCCGGCGCAGAAACGCGGCGCCATCGCCGATCTCGCAGCTGACCGTTTCGGGCAAGTGAAAATAGGTGCGCGCAATGCGGAAGGACAGAGGATCATTATCCACCAGCGTGACCGCCACCCCTTTTTGCTTCAGCAAAGGGGGCCGGTTCAGCATGGTGGCCAGCGTGCCGCCGCCGCAGCCGATCATCAGGACATGACGCGCCCCGGATTGGCGCACCACGCCGTAGAGCGCGTGAATATAGGCCGCCAGGCTGACGCCATGACGATCGGCCACGCTGTGATGGGCGCCGCCCTCGCGGTAGCTGACGCCGCCGCCCTTGTTGTCCTGCTGGATGACGATTTCGCGGCGTTTCATGTCCACCGACCCTAGCAACTTCGGTCCGGCGCCGCTAACCACCCTTGGGAGCTGGATTTTTTCCATTGTTCCCATGGCTGCCACCGGAAGCGATTTCGCGCGTTTTCTTGAGGACGATTCAAGCGCGAGGGTCCAAGGATGCATGTCGACATATTGGTGGTGATGCCCCTGGTGGCGCTGCTGTTCGGGATCCTGATCCTGATCCTGCCGCGGCTGCTCAATTACCTGGTGGCGATCTATCTCATCCTGATCGGCCTCACCGGCCTCTTCCCCCATTTGTTCACCACCACCATCGCTACATAGAAGGAGCACGCCATGACCACGCAAAGCCATCCGACCCCGCCCCCCAAGGTCGTGCATCCCTCGGGCCAGAAAGTGCCGGAGCATCTTTCCACCGCCAAGCCCGCCGTGACGCGGGAGGAAAAGATCGACCAGCAGATGGCGGATTCCTTTCCCGCCAGCGATCCGCCATCCTTCTCCGGCGGCAATCACACCATCGGGGCGCCGGTGGCGCGCGAAAGCGATGCCGCAACCGGCGGCTCGCCCGAAGTCAAAGAGGCCGAAAAGAAGGTTCACGACGGCGACGCCAAGACGCCGGAGACTTATTAGGAGCCGATCACCGACAGGACTCCTGCCTCGGTCAAAATCTGGGGCAGGATCACCGGCTTGTCGGCGCCGGGGGCGTAATACAGATAAAGCGGCACGCCATCGCGGCCATTGGTCTCCAGCAATCGGGTGATCGCCGCGTCGCGGTTGGTCCAGTCCGCCACAAGATAGACGACATGCCGCTTGTTGAACGCGTCCTTGACCGTCTGGCGCGAAAGCACCGCCTGTTCATTGACCAGGCAGGTGATGCACCAGGCGGCGGTGGCATCCAGGAATACCGGCTTGCCGGAGGCGCGCAGCGACGCCAGCTTCTCGTCAGTGAATTTTTCCGAGGAAATCGCGGCGGCCTGGACCGGCGCGGTGGCGCCCGCCAAGGTGCTGAGGCCGTAAAGCGCCACGATCAGGATGGCCAAAGCGATGATCGCGCCGACGCCGCGTCCTCGTCCGCTCATCTCACGTGTCACGCCCCACAGCCAGGCGGCCAGCGCCAGCGCGACAAAAGCCGCCAGCAGCACCGCCACGCCGTTGGCGCCGGCTTCCTGCGCCAGCACCCAGGTCAGCCAGGCGGCCGCGCCATACATGGGAAAGGCGAGAAATTGTTTCAGCCGCAGCATCCAGGGGCCGGGCCGTGGCAGGAACGACAGGGCGCGCGGCCAGATGCCCAAAATCATGAACGGCAGGGCAAAGCCCAGGCCCAACGACGTAAAAATCAGCAGCGCCGATACCGTGCTCTGCGTCAGGGCAAAACCCAGCGCCGCCGCCATGAAAGGCGCAGTGCAGGGCGCGGCCACCGCAACCGCCAGAACGCCGGTAAAGAATGCGCCAACCGCGCCGGAGCGCGACGCCAGATTGTCGCCCACCGTCACCGAGCCGAATTCGAACACGCCCGACAGGTTGAGCCCGACCGCGAATATCAGCAGCGCGAAACCGGCGACTGCCATCGGCTCCTGCAGCTGGAAACCCCAGCCCACGGCGCTGCCACCTTGGCGCAGCGCCACAATGACAAGACCGAAGACCAGGAAACTCAGCACCGCGCCGGCGGCATAGGCAAAGCCTTCCTTGCGCGCCTCGCTGTTGCCGCCGCCGCCATGGCCGGCCAGCGCCAGCGCCTTCATCGCCAGGATCGGCAGCACGCAGGGCATGGCATTGAGGATCAGCCCGCCGACAAAGGCGAACGCGATGGCCAGCAGCAATGTGATGCCGCCTTCGGTCGCCGAACCCTGCGTCGCGCTGGAAAAACTGGCGTCCGGCACGGGGCCCGGCGGCGCAGCCACCGTCAGCGCCTGCACCGACCCATCGGAGGATTTCAGCACCAGCACGCCGTCCAGCATGCCGCCGATGGCGGCCGCCTTGTCGCCCGGCGTGAGGCGCAGCACCAGCCCGTCCTTGGCGAAGCCCATCCGTTGCGGCGCGGGGCTCTTGATCATGCCCGGCTTCAGGGGAAAGAACACCGCCTCGACCGGATGCGCCGCAACCAGCGCGGGCGCGGCGGCATAAAGGTCGAGCGTCTTGCCCAGGGCACCCCCACTTCCAATCGAATATGTCAGCTTCCAGGGCGATGCCACCGGCAGCGCCGCGCGGGCGGCAGCAAAGTCTTTCGCCACCGACGGATCGGCGGCGCCGTCGCCGATCTTCACCGGCAATGTCAGCGAAGCGTCCTCGGGAATGCAGATCTGTTCGCAGACCAGGAAATGCGCCGTCGCCTTCAGGGCAATCGTTTCGCCGGCCTTGGCGCCCTCGGGCACCGCGACATTGGTCAGCAGCCAGACCTTGCCCTCATAGCCGTAATCCATGAAGGGGCCGACCGGCAGGCGTTTGGGCGTGGCCCATTGCAGCTCGCCCGCCTTCCAGCCCGCGGGCAACGCCCACTCGATGCTGGTGGCCTGGCCGACATCGCCGGGATTGATCCAGTAGGTATGCCAGCCGGCGCGGATAACCTGTTCCAGCGCGACGGTCAGCGTGCCGCCCGGCTTGGTGCTGGCCTGTTCGGCGACCAGGCGGGCCAGCACATGCGGCGTGCGGTCCTCCTGCGCCAAAGCGGGCGCGGCGAAGGTCAGGAACAGCAGGGCGGCGGCGAAATACTTCATGGCCTGCCCTATAGCCTTTCCCGGCTGGCCTCGCTAGGAGATCAATTTATGAGGGTTACAGCCGGGACATTTCGAGGCCGGAATCTGGCGGCGCCGCAGGATTTGCGGGTCCGCCCCACCTCCGACCGCGCCCGCCAGGCCATCTTCAACATTCTCCAACATTCCGATTTCGGCATGAATTTTTCGCTGGAAAATATCGCCGTGGCCGATCTTTTCGCCGGCACGGGGGCGCTGGGGATCGAGGCCCTGTCGCGCGGCGCCCGCTTCTGCCTGTTCGTGGACGATGATGCCGACAGCCGCGCCCTGCAGCGCGAAAATGTTGAAAATCTGGGTTTAACCGGCGTCACCAAGATCTGGCGGCGCGACGCCACCGATCTGGGACCGCTGGGCGCGGGCGCCGGCGGACCCTTCGGCCTGGTGTTTCTCGATCCGCCCTATCACAAAAATTTGATCCCGCCTGCCCTCAAGAGCCTGAAGGACGGCGGCTGGCTGGCGGAAAATGCGCTGCTGGTGGCCGAGACCAGCGCAAAGGAAGTCATCGAGGCACCGGGCTTCAGCATTCTGGACGAACGCGATTACGGCGAAACCCGCGTTCGGATTTTAACGCCGTCCGAATAGCCGCTCGATATCGGCGAGTTTCAATTCCACATAAGTGGGGCGGCCATGGTTGCACTGGCCGGAATGCGGTGTGGCTTCCATTTCGCGCAAGAGCGCATTCATCTCCTCGGCGTTCAGCCGCCGCCCCGCCCGCACGCTCATGTGACAGGCCAGCGTGCCCGACACTTCCTCCAGCCGTTCTTTCAGCGACAGGGCATTGCCGGTTTCGGCAATCTCGTCGGCCAGGTCGCGCACCAGGCCTTTTACATCCAGCTTGCCCAGCATGGCGGGGACTTCGCGCACCATCACCGCATCGGGGCCGAAACCTTCGATCACCAGACCCAGTTCGGCCAGTTCTTCCGCCCGTCCCATCACGCGAGTGACTTCGGAGGGATCCAGGTCCACCACTTCGGGGATCAAGAGCGGCTGCCGCGCGATGCCGCCATTGGCCAGGGCCTTTTTCATCCGTTCATAGACCAGCCGCTCATGCGCGGCATGCTGGTCCACAATGACGATACCGTCGGCGGTCTGGGCGATGACATAGGTCTCATGCAACTGCGCCCGGGCCACGCCCAAGGGCGTTTCCGCCGCGAAGTCATCTCCCTGCTCTTCCACCCGCGCCGAAAGAATGGGGGCGTTTTCCGAGGCAAAAAGTGGCGCGCCTTCCCGGACCTGTCCTGATAAAGGCGGTGTGCCCCATTGATCGCGCGCCGGCTGATATTGATACCCCTGCGGCGCTTGCCGGTTGAAAGACGCCCCCTGAAATGAAGCAAGCGTCGCCCCCGCCACAGTGGTGGAGGCGCGGTGGCCTGCTTCGCCAAGCGCGTGTTTCAGCGCCCCCACGATCAGCCCCCGCACCAGCCCGGCATCGCGGAAGCGCACTTCCGTCTTGGCGGGATGGACATTCACATCCACAAACGCCGGATCGCATTCCAGGAACAAAGCCAGCGCCGGATGGCGGTCGCGCGCCAGGAAATCGGCATAGGCGCCGCGCACCGCCCCGATCAAGAGCTTGTCGCGCACCGGCCTGCCGTTGACGAACAGGAACTGCAGCTGGGCATTGGCGCGGTTGTAGGTGGGCAGCCCGGCATAACCCGAAAGCGACACGCCTTCCCGAACCGCCTCCACCCTGACCGCATTGTCGGAAAAATCCCGGCCCATGATTTCCGCCAGCCGCTTCAGCCGGCCTTCAAAAAGGTCGCCATCGCCTTCCAGGTTCAACACCTGCCGCCCATCCAGATGCAGGTGAAACGTCACATCAGGCCGCGCCATCGCCAGCCGCTTGACGATATCGGTGGTCGCCAGGTCCTCGGAGCGGTGCGATTTGAGGAATTTCAGCCGCGCCGGGGTGGCGTAAAAAAGCTCTCGCACTTCCACCCGCGTGCCATGCTGGCCGGGCGCGCGAAACCCGGCCGGCGCCGGGCCGCTGAATTTGCCGCCATCCACCCGGATTTCCCGCGCCTCGCCGCTGGCGGTGCGGCTGGCGATGGCAAGCCGCGCCACCGCGCCGATCGAAGGCAGCGCCTCGCCGCGAAACCCCAACGTCTCGATATGGGAAAGATCATCCTCGCCGCCCCGCTCCGGCAATTTCGAGGTTGCGTGACGCTCGATAGCCAGGGTCAGGTCGGCGCCGTCCATGCCGCTGCCGTCATCTTCCACCAGGATCAGGTCGGCGCCGCCATTGCTTGTCGCGATCTCGATGCGCCGGGCACCGGCATCCAGGGCGTTTTCCACCAGCTCTTTCACCGCGGCGGCGGGCCGCTCGACGACTTCGCCTGCAGCGATGCGGTTGACCGTGCCTTCGCTGAGACGGCGGATCGCCAACTAGCCCTCCGCCAGATACTGGCGCGCCAGCACCTTGCCTTCTTCCACACCCGGCTGATTGAAAGGATCAACCCCCATGAGCCTTCCCATGATGATGGTCTCCAGCATGAAATGCATCATCAGCGCGCCCATGTCGAAGGCGTTGACCTGGGGCACATGGATCTCCCGCACCGGGCGGCCATTCTTGAACAATGTCTGGGCGGTGGCGCGCGATTCCGCCTCCACCAGGTCGCCCAGCCTCTTGCCGGCCAGATAATCAAGCTTCAGCGACTTGGCGGCGGCGCGCGGCGTCACCGGACCCTTGCCCTTGGTGTCCACGGTGAGAATGGTGAACAGCGCATTGCCGGGGCCATCGCGGAACAGCTGCAGCTGGCTGTGCTGGTCCACCGGTCCCAGCACCGAAACCGGCGTCGAGCCCTTGCCGTCCTTGCCCAGGCTCTCGGCCCACAATTGGCGCCACCAGCCGCCGAACACCGCCAGGTGATCGGCATAAGGCCACAGGATGGTGGTCGCCAGCTTGCCTTCGGACGCCAGCGCATGATGCAGCGCCGCGCCGGTGGCGGCGGGCGAACCGGCGGCGCTTTTGGCGGCCAGGGTCTCGGCCAGCACCGCCGCCGCGCCCGCACGCAGGGCCTTGACGTCAATCCCCATCAACAGCGCGGGCAAGACGCCCACCACCGTCAGCACCGAATAGCGTCCGCCTATGCCGGTGGGATGATCCAGCCGCGCCGCGCCGATGGCGCCCGCGAAATCCGCCAGGGCGCTCTGGTGCGGCTCGGTGATGATGGTGAAATGTTTTTTCAGGGATTTGACGCCGGCCTTCTTCAGCGCTTCGGCGGCCGTGAGCACCTGCATCAGGGTTTCGGCAGTGCCGCCCGATTTGGAGATGGCGATGAAATGGGTCTTCTTCAGGTCAAAGCGCTTCAGCGCGGCGTCCCAGGAAAAAGGATCGGGATTGTCGTGGAATTCCACGCCGGGTTTTTCCCTGAGGGCCGTAAGCGCCTGGCCGCCCAGGCTGGAGCCGCCAATGCCCAGCACCGCCACCGTCTTGCTGCCCTTGATGCCGGCGGCCACTTTCCGCGCCACCTTCACATCATCGGTCCGCGCCGGAATGCCCAGCAGCTCCAGCGATTTTTCCGCCGCCTGACCGCGCAGCCATGCCAGCGCCGCATCCGCGCTCTTCAGCGAGGCGTCATACACCGCCTTGGCGGGCGCGCCCTTGCCGGACAAGGCCAGGTCGAGGGAAAACCGAAGTGGAGAATTTCTTGAGTCGGGCATGGCGTCACTCTAGCAAAGGGATTGCGCGAAACCGTCCCGCCCAAAAGCCATCAACAGGCGGGTTTCAGTTCCGGGGCTTGATAACCTGCGGCACCGACGGCTTGGTCGGCGGTTTGCCCGGCGGCTTGCCCAAGGCTGGCGTGGCCGGCGTCCCGGCGGCCTGCGCCGTAGGCCCAGCCGTTACCGCTCCGGGCGCGGTTGCCACCGGCGGCGGCGTCGGGCGCACCGGCGCCTGGGGCCGCTCGGTGACGGGCCTGCCCTGCACCGGCGTGCCGGCGACCACCACCGTCAAACGCGCCGGGTCGTATAATCGTTTCGCCACCCGTTTCACATCGTCCAGCGTCACCGCCTGGATCAGGCTGTTGCGCCTGGCGACATAGCCGATATCCAGGCCCTGACGCTGGAACGTATTGAGCTGCGCCGCGATCCCGGCATTGGACGCGAAGGCGATGGGGAACGAGCCGGTGAGATAGGTCTTGGCGTCGTCCAGTTCGGTCTGCGTCGCGCCGCTGGCGGCGAATTGGCCCAGCGTATCCCTCACCACGGAAATGGTCTGGTTCACCGCATCGGCGCGGGTGGCGACCGAACCCACCATGATGCTGGCGCGGTTGTAGGACGAGAGCTGGGTTTCGATGCCATAGGTCAGGCCGCGCTTGACCCGTACTTCGTCCATCAGGCGCGACGCGAAGCCGCCGCCGCCCAGGATGTAATTGGCGACATAGCCGGGAATGAAATCCGGATCGTGACGCATGATGCCGGGCAATCCGAACATCACGCTGGGCTGCGGCACCGCCATGGGCGTGACATGGACGCCAGGCTGGCCCAGCTTTCCGATCGGCGGCGGCGCAGGCGGCTTGCTGGCTGGAACCGGCTTGAACGTGTCGGCGATGAGCTTGACCGCGGCCGGCCCGGTGATATCGCCGGCGATGGAAATTTTCAGCCCGCCCCGCACCCAATGGCTGCGAGCGAAGCCGCGCAGGTCGTCGGCGGTGATCGCGGCGACGCTGGCGGCGTCGCCGTCCGAGGCATGGCCATAGGGATGGCCGTTGAAGAATATGGTCGCGAAGTTGCGCCGCGCCACGGTGGGCGGCTCGCTCTCGGCCTGCTGCAGGCCCTGGATGGTCTGGGTGCGCACCCGGCTCACCGCATCGGCGTCGAAGCGCGGGCGCGTCAGCGCCAGTTGCAGCAGCCGCATGGCCTCCGGCAGATTTTCGGTCAGGGTGACGACGGAAATCGTCATATAGTCGCGCTCGACCACGGCGCGGAACTGGATGGCGCGGTCGGCCAGCGCCTCGTGAAAGGCCTTGGAGTCGAGCCCCCCGGCGCCTTCATCGATCAGCGAGGCGGCGAAAGCGGCCAGGCCGGCCTTGGCGGCAGGATCATAGGCCGAACCGGCGGGCAGCGCCGCCACCAGCGCCACGATCGGCACGGTATGGTCCTCGGCGAACCAGACCTGGGTGTCCTTGCCAAGATTGAGATTCTTGATGTCGGCGGCGGCGGCAGGCGCCGTCAGCAATACCAGGGCCAAAAGACAAAGCAGCCGCCTCATTTCGCCGCTCCCGGCACCAGATAGGCCGTCACCGCATCACGCCGGTCCAGCGCCTGCGCCGCTTTCTGCACCGCGGCGCCGTTCACGGCGCGGATGCGCGAGGGCCAGGTGTTCACATCATCCACCGTCAGCCCGATCATCAGGGCGGTGCCATAGGCTGTGGCCATGGCGTATTGGCTGTCGCGGCGATAGGTGACGCTGGCGACCAGCTGGGTCTTGGCGCGGTTCAGGTCGCCCGCGGCGGGCGGCGCGGCGGTGAATCCCTTGATCACTTCGTCCGCGGCCTTTTCCAGCGTCTCCAGCGAAACCCCGGGACGCGGCACGGCAAAGACGGAAAATTCCGCGGCATCGCGGGCATAGCCGTCATAGGAACAGCCCGCGTCCGAGGCCAGCTTCTTCTGCTCCACCAAAATCCGGTACAGCGCCGCCGTCTGGTCGCCGCCCATCACCTGGGACAGGGCTTCCAGGCTTTCCGCTTGCCCCGGCGCCGCCTGGGCGTAACTGGGGACGCGATAGGTGCGGCTGAAAATCGGCACCGGCGCATCGGGCCGCTGCACCGTCATGCGCGTTTCCGCCATCCGCGGCGGTTCCGAAAATTCCGCCCGCGCCTGCAGTTCCCGCGCCGGCACCTTGCCATATTCGGCCTGCGCCATGGTGCGGATCTGGTCGGGCGTGACATCGCCCGCCAGGACCAGGATGGCGTTGTTGGGCGCGTAATGATGATCGTAGAAATCCTGGGCCGAGACGCGGTCGATGCGGCGGATCTCATCGGCCCAGCCGATCACCGGCCGGCCATAGGGATGCGACATGTGCAGGGCCGCCGCCATCTGCTCGCCCAACTGGGCCTGCGGATTGTTGTCCACCCGCATGCGGCGCTCTTCCAGCACCACATCGCGTTCGGTGGAGACACTGTTGTCCGACAGGTCCAGGTTGGCCATGCGGTCGGCTTCCATGTCCATCGCCAGCTTCAGCCGGTCCACCGCGATCTGTTCGTAAAATGCGGTGTAGTCGTGGGTGGTGAAGGCGTTGTCCTCGCCGCCATTCTTGGCGATAATCTGGGCATACTGGTCGGCGGGCACCAGCTTGGTGCCGCGGAACATCATGTGCTCGAAGAAATGCGCCAGGCCCGAAACCCCCGGCGGATCGTCCACCGATCCCACCTTGAACCACAGCATCTGGGTGACGACGGGGGCGCGATGATCGGGGATCACCAGCACCTGCATGCCGTTCTGCAGCGCGAACTGGAAAACCTGGGGAGATTGCGCGCCGGCGCGCGCGGCGGGCGCGGCGGGCGACGGCGCCGACCCGGCGAGCAGGGTCAGCGTGGCAAGCGCGGCAACGGCAATCCTAGAACCAGTCAAACCAGCCGCCGGAATCTTTCTTGGGCGCCGCTGCCGGCGCCGGTTTGGCCGCCGGTTTGGCATCGGTGCGGGCCGTCAGGCTGCCGCTGAGCACCCGGTCGGTGAAGCTCTGGTCCGCGGCGGCGGAGGAATTTCGCGAGTCCGCCTGCAATTCGGCGCGGATCGCCGGATCGGCATTCTGCACGCCGGCATTGGCCAGCAGCATCCGCTCGCCAAGGGTCAGGTTGCCGCCCATGCCCGCCGCCACCGTCTGGGGATCGGAGCTGTTGAACAGCGCCGTCTGGGCGGAATCCGTGGGGCCCTCCTGGTTGAGCGGCGGTGCGCCGGGGGCAGGCGGATGCAGGTTGAAATCGGGCGGAATGATCAGCGGCGCCTTGGTCACCACCGCGAATTCGTCCGGCGCCTGCTTGGTCATGCCCGCTTCACGGCGAAGCGTGTCGCAAGCCGACAGCGCCAGCAACGCGGCGCCGAGGACGGCCAGGCGAAGGAGAGTTTCAGAACGCATGCGTCTAACTCCGAAATTCAGCATCAGGTCGTGTGCGGATGCTCGGGCTTGAGCACCTCATAGACGATCGCCACCGCGCCCAAGGTAATGGCAATATCGGCGACATTGAACACATACCAGTCATAGCCGAAGGCGTAAAAGTGGAAAAAATCGGCCACCCGGCCGTACAGCAGCCTGTCTATCAGGTTTCCCAGAGCGCCGCCGATGACAAATCCCACCCCGATCGCCAGCGAGCGGCTGGTCAGGCCCCACAGCCAAAAAGCCAACCCGGCCACCGCGCCCACGGAAAACACCACCAGAATGGCGGTTCCGACCCGGCTGGAAGCGGGAAACAGGCCATAGGAAATGCCCGGGTTCCACACCATGACCAGGTTAAAAAACGGCAAGACGGGAATGGCGTCACCCGCGGCCATGCGGGCAAAGCCGGCGGCATAAAGCAGGAGCAGCTTGGAGCCCTGATCGGCCACAAGCGCCAGGGCGGCGGCGATGCCGCCCAGCTCGCGAGGGCGCAGGGACTTCACGCTGGCTCCAGCGCCGCCACCGCGGCGGTGCAACGGTTGCAGAGATGCGTGTCCTTGCGGCTCTTCACTTCCTCCAGCACCATCCAGCAGCGGGCGCATTTCTCGCCCGAGGCCAGAGTGGCGGCGACGGAAGCGCCCTTTACGTCGGGCAGGGCGAATGCGTCCGCAGGGGCCGCAACCGCCATGACGATGATGCCCGAGGTTATCGCCACTTCCGCAAGCGCGATGGACGCCAGCAGATCGGCATCCGCCTCGTCGGCCAGATATAGAGTGGGCGCCGCCTCCAGGCTGGAGCCGATCTTCTTGGCGGCGCGCTCCAGTTCCAGGGCGCCGGTAATGACACGGCGGAGCTCGCGGACGCGGGTCCACTTTTCGATCAGGGCCGGATTGGCCCAGCCCTTGGGCACGGCAAAGAAAGTCTGCAGATGCACGCTTTCATTGTCGCCCGGAAAGCGCGCCAGCCATGCTTCTTCCATGGTGAAGCAGAGAATGGGCGCGAACCAGGTGACGATGCGGCGGAAGGCCTCGTCCATCACGGTGCGGGCGGCCCGGCGGCGTGGCGCCTGGGCGGCGTCGCAATAGAGCACGTCCTTGCGGATATCGAAATAGAATGCAGACAGCTCATTGGTGCAGAAGTTGAAGAGCGCGCTGGCGACCCGGTTGAAATCGAACCCGGCATAACCGGCGCGCACGCTGTCATCCAGTTCGGCCATCCGCGCCAGCATGTAGCGCTCCAGCTCCGGCATCTGGTCCGGCGCGATGCGCTCTTTCTCGTCAAAGCCGGCCAGGTTGGCCAGCATGAAGCGGATGGTGTTGCGCAGGCGGCGATAGGCCTCGACATTGGACTTGATGATGTCCTGGCCGATGCGCAAATCCTCGGTGAAATCGGACGACGCCGCCCACAGCCTGAGGATATCCGCGCCATTCTTCTCCGCGATCACCTGGGGCGCCAGCGTGTTGCCCAGCGACTTGGACATCTTGCGGCCCTGCTCATCCAGCACAAAGCCGTGCGTCAGCACGCCCTTGTAGGGCGCGCGGCCGCTTGTGCCGACCGATTCCAGCAGCGACGACTGGAACCAGCCACGATGCTGGTCCGAGCCTTCCAGATACAAATCGGCCTGGTCCGCCTTGGGCCAGTGCGGATCGATGGGATTTTCCACGGTGAAGACATGGGTCGAGCCGGAATCGAACCAGACGTCCAGGATGTCGGTGACCTGCTCGTAATCCTGCGCCTTGCGGCCCTCGCCCAGGAACCGTTCCGGCGGCGAGGTGAACCAGGCATCGGCGCCTTCGACCTCGAACGCCGCCTCGATGCGCTGGAAAACCGCCGCGTCGTTCAGCACCTTGCCGCTCGCCTTGTCCACGAAGATCGCCAGCGGCACCCCCCAGGCGCGCTGGCGCGACAGCACCCAGTCGGGCCGCCCTTCCACCATGGCGCCGATGCGGTTTGCCCCGCGCGCCGGATACCATTTGGTCTCGGCGATGGCGGCCATCGCCAGTTGCCGCAGCGTCTTGCCCTTGAGGAACACCTTGTCGATGGCCACGAACCATTGCGGCGTGGCGCGGAAAATCACCGGCGCCTTGGAGCGCCAGCTATGGGGGTAGGAATGGCGCAGGCTGCCCTTGGCCAGAAGCTTGCCATGGGCGATCAGCTCCTTGATCACCGCGCCATTGGCATCGCCATCCTTGCCTTCCGGCGTCAGGATGCGCTTGCCCGCGAACACCGGCACATGCGGCGCATAAGACCCGTCCGGCAGGATCAGACTGAAGGCATCGGGATTGTTCTTGGGATAATCGCGGTCCTTGCCGACCAGCAGTTCGAAATCATCCTCGCCATGGCCGGGCGCGTTGTGGACAAAGCCGGTGCCCGTATCGGCGGTGACGAAGGCGGCCGGCAGCACCGGCACGTCGAACGTGTAACCCAGGCTGCGGAAGGGATGCGCCGCCACCAGCGATGAAAGTTCGTCGCTTGCCACGGTGCGCACCCGGCTCAGCATCATCTTGGCATGCTTGGCGACCTGTTCGGCCAGCGGATCGGCCAGCAGCAATTGCTCGCCCGGCCGCGCCAGCGATCCATCGGCGGCATCGGCAATCTGGTAAAGGCCATAGGAAATATCGGGCGAATAGGCGACGGCGCGGTTGCCCGGAATGGTCCAGGGCGTGGTGGTCCAGATCACGATGAAGGTATGCGCCAGTTCCTTGGGCGCCTTCACCAGCGGAAATTTCACATAGACGGTGGGCGAGGTTTTCTCGTGATATTCGATCTCGGCATCCGCCAGCGCGGTCTTCTCCACCGGCGACCACATCACCGGACGGAAGCCGCGATAGAGCAGCCCATTCTCCACGAATTTCATCGCCTCGCGCGCGATCACCGCCTCGGCCTTGTAGGCCATGGTGGTGTAGGGCCGCTCGAAATCGCCGATCTGGCCCAGCCGCTTGATCTGCTCGCGCTGGATGTTCAGCCAGTGGCCGGCGAAGGCGCGGCATTCGCGGCGCAGCACATCGCGCGGAATATCTTCCTTGGACTTGCCTTCGGCGCGGAATTTTTCCTCCACCTTCCATTCAATGGGAAGTCCGTGGCAATCCCAGCCGGGCACATAGGGCGCGTCCATGCCCAGCATACCCTGGCTGCGCACGACGAAGTCCTTCAGGATGTGGTTCAGGCCCGTGCCGGAATGAATATCGCCATTGGCGTAGATCGGCCCGTCATGCAGCACGAACAGCTTTCGCCCCCGCGCCTTCTCCCGGATCTTGCCGTAGAGGTCCATCGCCGCCCAGCGCGCCAGCCAGTTCGGTTCGGCCTCCGGTAGCCCCGCTTTCATGGGAAAGTCGGTGGCGGGCAGGAACAGGGTGGCGCGATAGTCGGGGCCGGATTCCGCTGGTTTTTCGGGGGGGTTGGACATGACACTTCTTACATGGAAGACGGCGCTTCTAACAGCGCCCCTGTCAGGCGTCCAGCGTGGGGGGCGCCCCGGTATCCTCGAGGATTTCCCGCGCCTTGGCGGCATCCTGGGCAATCTGGGCAATCAGGGCGGGCAGGCCGTCGAATTTCGCCTCCGGCCGGATATAGGAAATCAGCTCGACCATCAGATGCTTGCCGTAAAGATCGCCATCGAAATCGAACAGATGCGCCTCCATCAGCGGCACCTTGGTCTGGTACATCGGCCGGATGCCGAAATTGGCGACACCGTCATGCCGGCTCCCGACGCGAAAAATGTCGGTCTTGTCATTGTCCAGGATGGTGACGCGCACCGCATAAATGCCGAAAGCGGGCGCCAGGCAGTGACCCAGATGCATGTTGGCGGTGGGAAACCCCATGGTTCGGCCGCGGCCATCGCCGTGCTCGACGCGCGCTTCCACCGCCCACCAATGGCCAAGCAGGCTGGCGGCTTCTTGCGGCCGCGCCGCCTTCAGGGCATCGCGGATGCGGGTGGAGGAAATCTTGACGTTTCCCGTCGTCATCATGTCGAAACAGGTGACGGAGAAACCCTGCGCCGCGCCCATCGCCTCAAGGGTTGAAAATTTTCCGGCGCGGCCCTTGCCGAATTCAAAATCCGGACCCACCACCACGCCGCTGGCGCCCAGCCCGTCGAGCAGGACATGCCGGACGAAATCCGCCGCGCTGCGCCCCGCCATCTCGGCGTCGAAGGGCAGCGCGAAAAAGGCGTCCACGCCCAGATCGGCCAGCAGCCGCGCCTTGATGCGCAGCGGCGTCAGGCGGATGGAATCCGGGCGGGGACGAAAGAATTCCTGCGGGTGCGGCTCGAAGGCGAGCACCGCCAGCTTTGCGCCGCGCGCATTTGCTTCGGCCCGCGCCTGCGCGATCAGCGCCTGGTGGCCCCGGTGGACGCCATCGAAATTGCCGATCGCCACCACGGCGCCTTTCAGCGCCGGCAGCACATCGCCGAAATGACGGAATATGCGCATTCAGGAGGCGCGTTCGGGCGGGCGCTTCGGCGCCATCACCAGCACCTCGGCGCTGACGACAATCTTGTCGCCCACCGCGCAGGTGCACGCCATGATCACCTCGCGGCGTTCGCGGATTTCCTTCACCGCGCAAGTAGTGGTGACGGCATCGCCGATCCGCACCGGCCCCCTGAATTCCGTGGTGGCGGACAGAAGAATCGACCCGGCCCCCGGAATCCTGGTGCCCAGCACCGCGGAAATATACCCCACCGAAAGCGCGCCATGCGCCACGCGTCCCCGGAACACCGTCTTGCGGGCATAGGCTTCGTCGAAATGAACCGGGTTCATGTCGCCGGTGGCTTCGCCGAACAGTTGGACATCGCGCTCGGTGACCGTGTGCGAGACGCTCTCGCTCTGGCCCACCACCAGGTCTTCGTAATAATGGGTCACCATGTCAGGCTCCGTGACGCCGCCAGCGCGGTCACGCCGGATTTTGCAAACAGCTTTTCCAGATGCCCGGCGCTGTAAGGCTCGATCTCTTCGCCATGCACGCCGTCGGCGATGAACAGCACGTCGAGCCCGGCGCGATTGGCGCCCAGGATATCGGTGAACAGGCCATCGCCCACCGCCAGCGCTTTGCCGGGTTTTGGTTTTTTGGCGGCCTGCGCCGCCGTTCCCGCCGCCGCCAGGGCCGCGTCGTAAACAGGCCGGTGCGGCTTGCCGTAATAGATCACCGCACCGCCCAGTATTTCGTATTCCTTCGCCAGCGCGCCGGCGCAATGGCATAGCTGGGCTCCCCGGTGCACCACCAGGTCGGGATTGGCGCAGATCATGGTCAGGTTCCTGGCCCGCATCGCCGCCAGCCTATCGGCATAATCCCCCGGCGTCTCGGTCAGATCGTCCACCAGGCCGGTGCATAGCACCAGCTGGGCCTCGCTGATGCCGGTACGGGCAATCGCCAGCCCGTCCATCAGCGCCAGGTCCTTGTCGGGGCCTATATAGTAAAGTGGCAAGGTCGCATTGGCCGCCCGCCGCGCCAGCTCATCGCGGGCGGCGCCGCCGGAGCTGACAATGGCGTCGTAACAGTCCGCCGGCACGCCATAAGCGGCGCATTGGGCGGCGACCTCGGACGGCAGGCGCGGTGCATTGGTCAGCAGCACCACCGGTCCGTGGCTTTGGCGAAAGCGAATCAGGGCCGCGGCAGCCGCCGGATGGGCCCGATGGCCGTCATGGATCACGCCCCAGACATCGCAGATCAGCGCGTCATAGGCGGGGGCAAGCTCGGACAGGCCGGTGATCAGGCGGGGGCTGGCATTCATGGCGCAGCCGGATGGCACGCGGACGCGACGGCGTCAACAACGGCCTAGGAGGCCTTGCGCAGCGGCAGCACGGCCGCGCCGCCGGCGGCCGTCTCCGGCGCGCGCTGGGCTTCGTCGCGCACCGCGCGCGGCTCGCCGAACAGGAAGCCTTGCGCATAGTCCACGCTGAAATCCAGCAATTGGACCACGGTCTTTTCGTCTTCCACCCGCTCGGCGATCAGGTTGACGCCATGGCGCGACAAGAGCTTCTTGAAATCTTCCGCCGCCACGGCGGCGTGGGCGCCTTCCATGCCGCCCGTCAGCATCGCGGCATGCACCTTGATATGGCTGAAGCCCAGCGCCTTCAGGCGCAGGAAATCCAGGCCCAGGGTTTCGACATGGTCCATCGAGAGCGCAAAGCCCAGATCGGAGAGGAAGCGCAGATTCTTCTCGCCCTGCGGTCCGGCCTTCAGCACCGCGCTTTGCGAGAATTCGAAAATGATCTGCCCCGCAAGGTCGCGATTGGCCTGCATGTAATCCAGGAACTGGGGAAAGAACTCGGCATCGGCCAGCGTATCGCCCGAAATATTGCAGAAGATGCCGATCTCGCGCGTCTTGACCGTCAGCCGCCGTACCACCTGGACGCAGCGGAACAGCAGAAGATTGTCCACGACGCTCATCAGGCCCGCGGGCGCGGCCACCTTGATATACTGCGCCGGCATGATCACCGAGCCGTCTTCGGCGCGCAGGCGCGACAGCGCCTCGTAATAGCGCAGCTTTCTTTGCGGCAGGCTGACGATGGGCTGTAGGTAGAGATCGACCCGGTTTTCCTCCAGGCTGGCGCGGATGGTTTCCAGCATGTCGCTGGGCGCGCCGATGCTGGCGACATAGGCGCTCGTCGGTCCCTGGCGGCGGCCGGTCTGCATCACGCTGGCAGGCGTGATCTCGCCCTGCTGGGCGCGGGCGGTGCGCGAAATCTTGCCGGCGAATTCGCGCATCAGGCTTTCCAGCACCTGCAGCTCCGCCACGATTTTCCGGCCCTGGGCATCGCTGCGGGCCTCGACCTGGCCGCTGATCTCGTCCATGCGCCGCGACGTCGCCGCCAGCTGCTGGTCGAATTCCATGGTCAGCTTGCGCAATTGGCCGATGTCGCGCGCCGTCTTGCGCCGGTCGCTGCCGCGCGCATAGGTGGCGCTCATATGCTGGGTGAACAGGAAAGCCAGCGCCCCCGACACGATGGCAAGCGGCCAGCCGGTAAACAGCGCCAGCGCCGCGCCCAGCGTGGCGCAGGCAAACAGGCAGGTCAGGGTGACAAGAACCTTGGTCATCGCGGCATCCGCATCGAAACGCGTACGGATTGTGAGGCCGGCCTGTTTCCAAATTGTTAACTGTCGAAAGCCCGGAAAAAGCCCGGCTTTGCGAGGCGCATTAAGAGTTTGTTTACGAGTGCGGGGCCTGCCGCTCGCCCAGGCTCGCGGCGTTCCTCGCTTGAAATGGTCGTCGCACTACGCTGGCGCTAACGACGGACCATTTCATTCGCCTATGGCGAAACGCTCCTCACTCTTTACGAGTTGCGCGCGTCCACGATGCGGATCACCACGCGGCGGTTGCGCGCTTCCTTGACGCCATTGCCGGTTCTCACCGCCAGATGCGTCTCGCCATAGCCGCGCGCCAGGATGCGCTCCGGCTTCACGCCATGGCGCACCAGCATGTCTGCGACGCGCTCGGCCCGGGCCTGGGACAGGGTCATGTTGTAATCATGGGTGCCGCTGGTGTCGGTGAAACCCTGCACCTCGACCCGGGCGCGGGCATTGCGCCTGGCATCGGCGGCCACCGAGGCGATCAGGTCATAGGCGCGCGGCGAGACCTGGGCGGAATCGGTGGCGAACAGCACCCGGTCGCCCATCTCGTAGTCGGTTTCCCCGGCCCGGTGCGTCACCAGCCAGCGGCCATTGTCATGGTCCACCACGTCGCCGGCGCAACCGGCCAGGATCAGTCCGGTGCAGATCACAAGCGCAATGCGTTCCATCGCCAAAGCTCCCCTGCAAGCGAATCACCCGGCCGAATCAGACCAACAACCCCGGAATCCGTCAAATTTGGCTACCGGGGTGCTGCGCAATGCCGCCCTGTACCAGCTCACCTGCCGGCGAGGCCTCGCGCTGCGTCGTGAAACTGGAGGGCTGGCGATAGTGCGGGCTGTCCCGTTCCGGAACGTGCGCTCCCGCTCCAAAGTTTAACGGAACGCTCCGTTGCGAAAACCGTTGGCAGGACGGAACCACACCCAAAAGGAATTTTCATGAGGAACTTCTGCGCCATCCTGGCAGCCGCGGCCCTGCTTGGCGGCAGCGCCTTTGCGGCGGACACCACATCGACGCTGGCGCCGGGCAAACCGGCTGGCCTGCGCACCGCGCAGGACCGTGACGACAACACCGTCTTCTACGTTGTCGGCCTGGGCGCCATCGCCGCAGGCATCGCCGTGCTGGCGTCCGACAACCACAATGGCAGCACGCCTCCCAACACCACGCCCTCCACCCAGTGACCCGCGCCGAGCGTTAAAAAAACCCCCGGGCATTGCTGCCCGGGGGTTTTTTCATTCAGTGATCGCGGCGCCGGCCATCCGGAGGCGTTGCGGCGGGCGGTGCGCCTGCCGGCGGCGCTGCAGCCGGTGCAGGTGCCGGTGCCGGAGCAGGCGCCGGCTGGGCGGCCGGGTTCGGCCGGTCAAAGTGACCATAGGCGCCGTTGCGCGGCTGGAAGCCGGGAGGCGGCGGGTTGCTGAACTGCCGCTGCGGCTGTTGCTGTTGCTGTTGCGGCTGCGGCTGCGGTCCGCGGCCCTGTTGCTGCGGCTGAGGCTGGGCGCGCTGGTCCAGCGCCCCGCCCCGGTCACCACCGCGGTCGCGCTGATCGAAGCCGCCCCGATCGCCGCGATTGTCGCGCTGGTCAAAACCGCGGCCATTGTCACGCCCATAGTCACGCCCATAGTCACGCCGGTCATAGCCGGGACCGCCGCGGTCCCAGCGGCCATGAAAGCCGTGACTGCGATAATAATCCACGCCCAGCGGCGGACCGTAACGGCCCTCGCGCCACCAGCCCGGATGCGGGCCGCGCCATTCGTCATCGCGCCAGTCGCCATGGATCCAGAATTGGCGGCGGCCGAAAGCCTCGCGGTAATAGACCGGGCCGTCATACCATTGGCCATGCCAGAACACCGCGCCGTAATAGACCGGCATGTCCCAGAAATCGTCGGGGCAGCCGAACGGATCGCAATAGCCGCCCGTGTCCAACGAAAAAGTGATTCCGCCGCGCGGCCCAAAGCCCAGGCCGAAGGTTTGCGCGCTGGCCGGCATTGCCGCCGTTGCGCCTGCGGTCAAGGCCAACGCGGCCACGGCCGTCTTCCAGGAAATTTTCATTGCTGCGCTCCACTGAACCGCGTGAAAATCCACGCTTGCGTTTGATGTTGATGATGTGCCCCTGAACACTATCTGAACCGAACATGGCCGGATTATGTTTGCGTGGGTAGGTGCCCGGCGCGATTCGCGCAAAATGAAAACGGCCCGTCGGTAGCGGCAGCGTACCGACGAGCCAAACAAAAACGGCTCCGGAGGGTGGACCGGAGCCGTTTTCCTTGTTCAAGCCTCAAGGGGGGAAATGAGGACTTGCTCAGGACTGGTTAGCGATGGCCGCGACCGCCGCCGCCGCCATGGAAGCCGCCACGGCCGCCGTCACGGAATCCGCCGCCGAAATGGCCGCCGAGATAGATGCTGGGGCCATAATAACTCGGGCCGTAATAGCCGGGCGCGTAATAGCCGCAGCGATAGGGGTCATACCAGCGGCTATAGGGATCGCAGCTGTAGCTGTAGGCGGGGGGGCCATAATAACCTGGGGCACCGATGCCGATACCGACCGACACGCGCGCATCCGCGGCTGCGGCCGCGGCCAAAGTCGCACCCACCACAACAAGCGCGCCAAGAGTGATTTTCGCGAATTTTTTCATGTTTGGTCTCCTTCACGCATTGCCTGAACTCTGAAAGCGATTTTCGCGTGCCGCGCCTGAACCGCACATGAACGAATAACCGCTTGCCCGCTCGATGGGACGCTGGAGTGGTAACGCCTGGGGGCGCCCGGCGTTCGCCGGCAACGCAAAAGCCCTGAAATGGCCTTATTGCGCCCCGGGTTGGGCCGGCTTTCGCAAAGGTCCATTCTTGACCTTTGCCGGGTCCATCCCTAAATACCCGTACAGGCTTGGCACTCTCACCCAGAGAGTGCTGCCACGCATGATTTTTTCAAACAAAACCAATCCTTTAGGAGAGGCAAGCATGAAGTTCCGTCCCCTTGGCGACCGTGTGGTCGTACGCCGCGTCAAAGAAGATCAGAAGACCCCCGGCGGCATCATCATCCCCGACACCGTCGCCGAAAAGCCCCAGGAAGGCGAAGTCATCTCCGTCGGCCCCGGCGCGCTCGACGAGTCCGGCAAGCGCGTGGTCCCCGAAGTCAAGGCCGGCGACATGGTGCTGTTCGGCAAATGGTCCGGCACCGAAGTCAAGATTGATGGCGAAGACCTCCTGATCATGAAGGAGAGCGACATCATGGGCGTGATCGAAGGCAAGAAGAAGAAATAAGCCCTCGTCCATCCCCATCCCATTCAACAATTCAGGAGACTAGAATCATGGCAGCCAAAGATGTGAAGTTCGGCGCCGACGCCCGCGAAAAGCTTTTGCGCGGCGTTGATATCCTCGCCGACGCGGTACAGGTGACCTTGGGTCCCAAGGGCCGCAACGTGGTGATCGACAAGAGCTTCGGCGCTCCGCGCACCACCAAGGACGGCGTCACCGTCGCCAAGGAAATCGAACTGGCCGACAAGTTCGAGAATATGGGCGCCCAGATGGTGCGCGAAGTGGCCAGCAAGACCAATGACGCGGCCGGCGACGGCACCACCACCGCCACCGTGCTG
>CAIOFO010000013.1 GCA_903857685.1 uncultured Alphaproteobacteria bacterium | reverse complement strand
CCGGCAACCTGGCCGCGCTGGTTCTGGGCGATGGCGTAAACGGCGCCGTCGTCACGGGCGTTGGCCACTTTCAGGCCGCTGTTGATGGCGGACTGGGTCTGGGACAACTGGGCCTGGGTCGTGGTGAGGTACTGCAGCGCGACAAGCGCGCCGGTATTTGTGTTGACGCTAAAAGACATTTGGTCTCTCCTGCTTCTGCTGGAAAAAATTTACAGCTTTTTGCAGCAGACCAACTCGCAAGGGGCGTACCGGAAATTTGATCGGATTTTTTTGGGAGATTGTTAGTAATAATTTCTCAATCGTTCCGGGCTATCATGTTTATGTTGTTTAGATGCAATGTGCCGCCCAGGCAGGCAGAAATTGCCTTCGGCGGGCAATTCCTGCCGGGTCGCTAGGCAAATACTTCCACTTTTCGGTAAATCATCTCAATAATGCCGCCGTAAAATGCGGGCGGGCAATCCAAATGGCATAGTTCGGAATGACCGCGATTGGCGCAAAGCGGACATTGCCCTCATCGTGTGTCCGGTCGCCCGTTGTGCAGAACTCAATCCTGTCACGATTGTTTTTCGATCTTGGGCAGTGGCAGCAGATCGCGCGTCCATGCAAGCGCCGCTTCACACCAAATCTGGCGCCGGGGCGAAAGCGCGTCTCGCTCCGCCAAGGGGCCGATCCGCATCGTGTAGGTTTTTGCGCCTTCGGCATCGGCGGAATAGAGGGGAGAACCGCAATCGCCGCAAAAGACCTGCGCGCGCCGATTGCCGCTTTCGGCGGTCTTGACATAAGGCTTGGGGGCGCCCCGCAACAGACGGAAATCCTCCACCGCCGCTGGGACCGAAGCGCGGAAGGCCGCACCCGAAAGCACCTGGCAATCTCGGCAGTGACAGACCGTGACGCGGGCTGGATCCACCTCGGCCTCGTAGGCGATGGCCCCACAATGGCAGGTTCCATGCACCTTCATGACTGACGCCTCACCCGCATTCCAATGCACCTCTTTGATGGCCGCCAAAGGATGGCGGAAAAGGCCGCGTGGGAAAAGCACGATTGTCTGAACTTCATGCCCTATTGACCGAATGTCCGCCTCTGGCGCGAAGCGGGCCTTGGGTTATCCGAAGCGATAACCACCGTCATCGAACAGTCGCATGCCCATGCCATAGGGCCTTCTCCGCGATTTGGAGGCATGCCCATGAATCAGATGAGCCCGATCAAGCCGGTTCCGGCCAGGCGTGGGCCGGGCCGGGCGGCGGTCCTGATGGCCGCCCGCATGTGGCATTCCTATGCGGGGGCCTTCTTCGCTCCGGCGATTCTGTTCTTTTCCATGACCGGTGCCTTCCAGACCTTCAATCTGCACAAGCCCATGCCGGGCTACCATCCGCCTGCGGTGCTACAGGCGCTCGCCTCGATGCACAAGAACCAGAACCTGCACGTGAAATATGCCGACGATGCATCGCCCAAGGCGGGCAAGGGCGGCAAGGCCGAAAAGCCCGACGACACGCCAGCGCTGCCGCTCTCCAGCGTGATCGCCCAGTGGATGCTGAAGGTGTTCGCCGCCCTGGTCTCGGTAGGCCTGATCGTCACCACGGCACTCGGGCTCTACATGTCCTGGCAGACCAGCCGCCGCCGGACCGTGCTCCTGTGCTTCGCTGCCGGCATGGTGCTGCCGATGCTGATGATGCTGGCGGTCTGAGCGGGGTTTCCGCCGCGCCGCCTGCGACCTTGAATTAGGCCGTTGGACAATTCCGCAGGATTTCCCCGCAAAAACAACGGTTGAAATCGGGCTGAAATCAAGGCCCGGCAGCTTGATTTGGATCAAAGGTCGTTGCGTCCAACTATGACACCATGACTGAGTAATCTGGATTCCCCGATCCGATTACAAACGCCCCCTGTGGCCCGGCAGAGCAATCTGCCGGGCTTTTCTTTTGCGCCGCCGCAGACAGTGGGCTGGGCGGCCGCTTAAAGGCAACAAGAGCCCGTTAAAGTTGATCTGGCGCAATGTCATCAGCGCCCAATCACTTACTGATGATAAGATATTCGATCATTTGATGATCATATTGCGAAAGGAATTGTCATGGACACAATCCTAATCATTATCCTTCTGCTGATCTTGTTCGGCGGCGGTG
>CAIOFO010000012.1 GCA_903857685.1 uncultured Alphaproteobacteria bacterium | reverse complement strand
TTTGGTCTGGAGCGTCACGGATTTAAGGATCTGAAGGCGGTAAACTGGAATCTGTCCGTTCCCGCGCTTTATGAAGAGTCCCTCCGCAGGGACGAGGGCAAATTGGCCAAGGACGGGCCGCTGGTGGTTCTCACCGGGAAGCATACGGGCCGCTCGGCCTCCGACAAATTCACCGTGCGCGACGCGGCCACCGAATCCCAGGTCTGGTGGGACAACAACAAGGCGATGAATCCCGCCCAGTTCGATCTGCTCCACGCCGACATGATGGCGCATGCGCGGGGGCGGGAATTGTTCGTCAAGGACCTGTTCGGCGGCGCCGACATCACCCATCGGATCAGCGTGCGCGTGATTACGGAATTTGCCTGGCACTCGCTGTTCGTTCATCAGTTGCTGATCCGCCCCACGCCCGATCAGTTGAAGGACTTTGATCCCGAATTCACCATCATCGACCTGCCCGGCTTTGCCGCCGATCCGCAAAGGCATGGCTGCGCTTCGCAAACCGTGATCGCGGTCAATTTCACCAAGAAAGTCATCCTGATCGGCGGCACGTCCTATGCGGGCGAGATGAAAAAATCCGTCTTCACCATCATGAATTACATTTTGCCGGCCAAGCGGGTCATGTCGATGCATTGCTCGGCCAATGTCGGCCAGGACGGCAAGAGCGCGATCTTTTTCGGCCTATCCGGCACCGGCAAGACAACGCTGTCGGCCGACGCATCGCGCACCCTGGTGGGCGACGATGAGCATGGCTGGAGCGAGAATGGCGTATTCAATATCGAAGGCGGCTGCTACGCCAAGGTCATCAAGCTTTCCCGCGAGGCCGAGCCGGAAATATTCTCCACCACGGAGCGCTTCGGCACCGTGCTGGAAAATGTGGTGATGGACGAAGCCACTCGGCAGCTCGACCTTGACGATGCCCGCCATGCGGAAAACACGCGCGCGGCCTATCCGATCGACTTCATACCCAATGCCAGCAGCACGGGCCGTGCGGGCCACCCGCGCAATGTGATCATGCTGACCGCGGACGCGTTCGGCATACTTCCTCCCATCGCCCGGCTGACGCCCAGCCAGGCCATGTATCACTTTCTTTCGGGGTTCACCGCCAAGGTGGCGGGAACGGAAAAAGGTCTGGGCAAGGAGCCGCAGCCCACATTCTCGACCTGTTTCGGGGCGCCGTTCATGCCGCGCCATCCTTCCGAATACGGCAATCTGCTGCGCGACCTGATCGCGGCCCATGGCGCCGATTGCTGGCTGGTCAATACCGGCTGGACCGGGGGCGCCTTCGGCACCGGCAACCGCATGCCGATCAAGGCCACGCGCGCGCTGCTCAATGCCGCCCTGGACGGCAGTCTCGCCACGGTCGAAATGCGGATTGATCCGCACTTCAGGTTCCGGGTGCCCGTGGCGGTGCCGGGCGTGGATGGCACTATCCTGAACCCGCGCAACACCTGGGCCGACAAACCCGCCTATGACGCGCAGGCCGCAAAACTGGTCGGCATGTTCCGCGAGAACTTCCGCAAGTTCGAAGCCTATGTCGGGCAGGATGTCCTGCAGGCGGCGCCGCAACTGGCCGAAGCGGCGGAATAGAA
>CAIOFO010000011.1 GCA_903857685.1 uncultured Alphaproteobacteria bacterium | reverse complement strand
ATCGCTTCCTGTCCAGGGGCGTGCTCACGGTGCGCCGGTTTGACGATTACGAAGCGGCGCTGAAAAAGGCCCATGTCATCCTGGATGCGGAACAGCGCAAGGCCATCATCTTCGAGGGCGTCAAGGGCGCGGCCTTTGTCCACGGCCTGGAAATGATCCCGGACGAGGGGCTGGTGGCCGAAGTGGCGGGGCTGGTGGAATGGCCGGTGATCCTGGTCGGCCTAATAGAAGACCAGTTCATGGATGTGCCCGCCGAAATACTTCAGACCTCGATGCGGACACACCAGAAATACTTTTCCTTGCGCGATCCCAAGACGGGCAAACTGGCCAACCGTTTCGCCCTGGTCGCCAACATGATCGCCGAAGACGGCGGCAAGCAGATTGTCGCGGGCAATGAGCGGGTGCTGCGGGCGCGCCTGTCGGATGCCAAATTCTTCTGGGACGAGGACCGCAAGCACACGCTGGAAAGCCGCGTTAATGCTCTTAAAGGCATCGTGTTCCACGCCAAGCTGGGCACCCAGTATGAACGGGTGGAACGCATCGCCAAGCTGGCTGGCGAGATTGCGGCAAAGATCGGCGCCGATCCGAAAAAGGCCGAGCGCGCCGCGCGTCTGGCCAAGGCCGATCTGACCACAGGCGTGGTGGGTGAATTCCCGGAGCTTCAGGGCGTGATGGGCCGCTATTACGCCCTGCACGACAAGGAAGACCAAGAGATCGCGGACGCTGTGCGCGATCACTACAAGCCGGTTGGTCCGTCCGATGCCGTACCTTCCGAGAAGGTTTCTATCGCCGTGGCGCTGGCCGACAAGCTGGATGCCCTGTCCGGATTTTTCGCCGTTGGCGAAAAACCCAGTGGCTCCGGCGATCCGTTTGCGCTGCGCCGCGCCGCGTTGGGCGTGATCCGGATTTTGATCGAGAACAGGCTGCGGCTACCCCTGAAAGTTACTGACGAACTGCGGGTCTTCTTCGCCGATCGCCTCAAGATCGCATTGAAGGAAAAGGGCATCCGCCACGACCTGATAGATGCGGTGTTCGCTTTGGGTGGTGAGGATGACCTGGTGCGGCTGGTGGCCCGGGTCGAAGCGCTACAGGCATTCCTGAAAACCGATGACGGAACCAACCTGCTGGCCGGCTACAAGCGGGCTGCCAATATCCTCAAGGCCGAGGAGAAAAAGGACGGCAAGACTTATATAAGCGAGGTCGCTGAAAGTCTGCTGGCTGCCCCCGCCGAGAAAAGCCTGTTTGCGGCCTTGGACCAGGCCAAAAGCGGGATTGCACCTTCTCTCGAAAAAGAGGATTTTGCCGCCGCCATGCAGCAGATGGCAGCCTTGCGCGGCCCCGTGGACTCGTTTTTCGACGGTGTCAAAGTAAACGACGAATATCCCAAATTGCGGGAGAACCGGCTGAACCTGCTGGCTTCTCTGCGCGCGGCGCTCCATCAGGTCGCCGATTTCTCCAGAATAGAAGGTTAGACCATGACGAAGTGGGTTTACGCGTTCGGCGACGGCAAGTCCGAGGGCGAGCAGGGCATGAAGAACCTGTTGGGGGGCAAGGGCGCCAACCTGGCCGAGATGAGCAATCTGGGCCTGCCGGTGCCGCCGGGCTTCTCGATCACCACCGAGGTCTGCACCCATTATTACGCCAACAACGAGACCTATCCCTCCGACCTGAAGGACCAGGTGGCCAGGGCGCTGCGCGAAGTGGGCGAACTGGCGCACGGCACGCTGGGCGATCCCGAACGGCCGCTGCTGGTCAGCGTGCGCTCGGGCGCGCGCGTCTCCATGCCCGGCATGATGGACACGGTGCTCAATCTCGGCCTCAACGCCGCCACCGCCGAAGGCCTGGCCAAGATCACCGGCGACGCCCGCTTCGCCTATGACAGCTACCGCCGCTTCATCCAGATGTATTCCGACGTGGTGCTGGGCGTGGATCACGCCCATTTCGAGGAAATCCTCCACGCCCGCAAGGAAGACAAGGGCGTCGAGCTGGACACCGACCTCAACGCCGACGACCTCAAGACCATTGCCAGCGATTTCAAGAAGCAGGTCGAAAATGAACTGGGCAGGCCCTTTCCCGAAAATGTCGAGGAGCAATTGTGGGGCGCCATCGGCGCGGTGTTCGGCAGCTGGCGGTCCCCACGCGCCAACACCTATCGCAAGCTGAACAACATTCCCGAGGAATGGGGCACGGCGGTAACGGTGCAGGCGATGGTGTTCGGCAACCGGGGCGAGACATCGGCCACCGGCGTCGCCTTTACCCGCGATCCGGCCACCGGCGAAAAGCTGCTCTATGGCGAGTATCTCATCAACGCCCAGGGCGAGGATGTGGTGGCGGGTATCCGCACGCCGCAGCCGATTTCAAAAGTGGTGCGCGAACGCCAGGGCGGCCGCAAGCCTTCGATGGAAGAGGCCATGCCCAAGGCCTATGCCGAACTGCACGCCATCGGCGAACGGCTGGAAAAGCATTATCGCGACATGCAGGACGTGGAATTCACCGTGCAGGAAGGCAAGCTGTTCATGCTGCAGACCCGCTCGGGCAAGCGCACCGCGGAAGCGTCGCTCAAGGCGGCTGTGGACATGGTGGGCGAGGGGCTGATCGACAAGAAAATCGCCATCATGCGGGTGGACGCGGCGGCGCTGGACCAGCTGCTGCATCCCACGCTGGATCCCCAGGCGCCCAAGCTGGAAATCGCCGCGGGTCTGGGCGCTTCGCCCGGCGCCGCCACCGGCGAGGTCGCCTTCACGGCGGAAGAAGCGGAAAAGATGGCCGCCGAGAACCGCAGCGTCATCCTGGTGCGCACCGAAACCAGCCCGGAAGACATCCACGGCATGCATGCGGCCCGGGGCATCCTCACCGCCCGCGGCGGCATGACCAGCCACGCGGCCGTGGTGGCGCGCGGCATGGGGCGGCCGTGCGTTTCCGGCGCCGGTTCGCTGAAGATTGATGTCGCCAAGGGCGAGATGTCCTCAGGCGGCGTCACCATCAAGCGCGGCGAAGTCATTACCATCGACGGCGCCGCCGGCAAGGTTTTCAAGGGCGCGGTCAAGATGCGGCGCCCCGAACTGACCGGCGATTTCAGCACCCTGATGGGTTGGGCCGATGAAACCCGCCGCCTGAAAATACGCACCAATGCCGACACGCCCGCCGATTCCGCCGCCGCCCGCAAATTCGGCGCCGAGGGCATCGGCTTGTGCCGCACCGAGCACATGTTTTTCGACGCCGACCGCATCATCGCGGTGCGCCAGATGATCCTGGCCGACAGCGAAGAGGGCCGCAAAGCGGCGCTGGCCAAGCTGCTGCCGATGCAGCGAGGCGACTTCGAGGCGATCTTCAAGGAAATGGCGGGCCTGCCGGTCACCATCCGCCTGCTGGATCCGCCGCTGCATGAATTCCTGCCGCACAAGGAGGAAGACATCGCCGATGTCGCCAAGGCTTCCGGCATCAGCCCGGACATCCTGCGCGCCCGCACCATCGCCTTGCATGAATCCAATCCCATGCTGGGTCATCGCGGTTGCCGGCTGGGCATCACCTACCCGGAAATCTATGAAATGCAGGCGCGCGCCATCCTGGAGGCGGCGGCGAATGTCGTGGCGGCCGGCGGTGCGCCGGTACAGCTGGAAATCATGATTCCGCTGGTCGGTTTCAAGACCGAACTGGACATGCTGGCGGGCCGCATTGCCGCCGTGGCGGCCGAGATCAAGACGGAGAAGGGCAAGGTGCCGGCCTATCTGATCGGCACCATGATCGAGCTTCCGCGCGCCGCCCTGCGCGCCGCCGAGATCGCCGAGACCGCGGAATTTTTCTCCTTCGGCACCAACGACCTGACCCAGACCACGCTCGGGGTGAGCCGCGACGATGCCGGATCCTTCCTGGGCGAGTATCTCGCCAAGGGGCTGATCGCGCGCGATCCGTTTGTTTCGATCGATGTCGATGGCGTGGGCGAATTGATCCGCATTGCCGCCACGCGCGGCCGCTCAATCCGTGAAAAACTCAAGATCGGCATCTGCGGCGAGCATGGCGGCGACCCCGCCTCGATCCAGTTCTGCCACGACTCGGGGCTGGATTATGTCTCCTGTTCGCCCTTCCGCGTGCCAATTGCGCGACTCGCGGCGGCCCAGGCGGCTCTGCGCTCGGACACAAAAAAGCCGTAATCCGTGTACGGACGATACAGGGAAACCCTGGATTTTCCGGGGTCAAATGACACTGTGTCAGCAATATGAAATATTTTATTTGACCTTGGCCTTTTTCAGGGTCTAAGCCCCCGGTTGCTCGGGGACGGGTTGGGGACCATTCGGAACTTTTTGAGGACGTAGCGAAATCGAAACAGCGTAATCGAAATAGCCAAGCGATCGGCGGAGCCAGGTGAAGGGGCAAAGCAGCGCAAACGCGAAATAGATCAAGCGATATAGACGAAGCGAAACCAAGAGCCGAAAGAGTCAATTTTTCAGATGATCAAGAAGAAAACGAGTGACGCGTTATCGCGTTCCGACGCCGTATTGATTGCCGCTCTGGCCATCGTATTGGCCACCGCCAGCGCCGCCATCGGGTCGGCCCTGACCTACCAGCCGGCCGCCGCCCGGACGGTGGCGGCCACCACCCTGGCGCCCGCGCCGGTGCGCGTCATTGCCGCCAAGACCGGCCCGGACGCGGTGTCCACCGAGCTTCTGGCCGAGCATCGCTGCCTGTCGGAAGTCCTGTACTACGAGGCGCGCGGCGAAGGCCGCCAAGGCCAGCAAGCCATCGCCGAAGTGGTGTTCCACCGCATGAATACCGGCAATTACGGCCATTCCATCTGCGCCGTGGTCTATGAAGGCGCCGGCCATCCCCACTGCCAGTTCACGTTCACCTGCAATGGCGAACTCACCAAGGGCAAGGACGAAGACGCCTGGCGTCAATCCGAGGCTCTGGCGGCGCAGATTCTGACCGGCGAAGTGGCGCTGCACAACGCCACCGGCGGCGCGACCAATTTTCATGCCGTCTCGGTCAGTCCGGACTGGGCCGACACCATGAACGAGACCACCCAGATCGGCAATCACATCTTCTATCGCGGCGCGATCCTGCATTCCAGCGACAGCTAGCCTCCCGCGCGCTATGCGCGCGAAGAGGCGCCAGCTTTTGCAATACTGCTACGCTTGATAAAAAAGCTAGGCGAAATCCAGTCCAACATCCAGGTTCGCGGCACTGTGCGTGATCGCGCCTGAACTGATGGTATCCACGCCCGTCGCCGCAATGCCCTGCACCGTGGCCAAGGTGACATTGCCCGAGGCTTCCAGCACGGCGCGCCCCCCGGCCAGCGCCACGGCGCTTCTGAGGTCTTCCAGGCTCATATTATCCAGCAGGATGGTGTCGGCTTCCTGCGCCAGCGCTTCTTCCAGTTGCGCCAGCGTATCCACCTCGATCTCGATCTTCGCCATATGGCCCAGGCCGGCCCGCACCCGCGCCAGCGCCGGGGCGATGCCGCCGGCTGCCGCAATGTGATTGTCCTTAATCAGCACCGCGTCATCCAGGCCGAAACGGTGATTGAGGCCACCGCCGCAACGCACCGCATATTTCTGAAGGATGCGAAGGCCGGGCAGGGTCTTGCGGGTGCAGACAATGCGCGCCTTTGTGCCGGCCACCGCCGCCACCAGCGCCGCCGTCGCGCTGGCAACACCCGACAAATGGCCGGTGAAATTGAGCGCCACCCGTTCGGCCGACAGAATGGCGCGGGCCGGACCGCTGACACTGGCCAGCAGGTCGCCCGCTTTCACGGCGCTGCCGTCCGGCGCCGACACCTCGAATATGAGCGCGGGATCCACCAGCCGGAACGCAATCTCGGCAGCGATCAGGCCGGCAATGGTGCCGGGGCGCCGCGCCACCAGCCTGGCGGTGGCTCTTGTCTCCGCCGCGATGGTGAGATCGGACGTCACATCGCCTGCGCGGCCGAGATCTTCTTCCAGGGCGCGGCGGACCAGCGGCTCGACCAGCAAGGGCGAGGGCGGTCGGGTGAATTCCAGCGCGATCACGACAGGATCATGATTGCGCGCGCTGCAGGGGCAAGGTCGCTTGCGAAATCCGCTCCGCGTCGGCCAGGGTCAAGAAGCTGCGCTTGCTGCTTTTCACCGGCTGGGGGAAATCGCTGCGCCAATGGGCGCCGCGCGATTCAGTCCGGATGATCGCCGCCGCCGTCACCAGCCGCGCCGCTGCCAGCATGTTGAGCAGGTCGCCATCGGCATTGCGCTCCAGCCGCGCAACGGCGGACAAAGCCTGGCCCAGGCCTTCCTCGCTGCGCTCCAGTCCGGCATGGCGGCTCATGGCGGCGCGCAGGACATGGGGCGGGGCGGCAAGCGCCAGTCCCACGGGCAAGGGCGGCAATCCCTGCGCCCGCCCGCCCTTGACGGTGTCACGGACGTCCTGGGCGACGCGGGCGCCGAACACCAGGCCTTCCAGCAGGGAATTGGACGCCAGGCGATTGGCGCCGTGCAGGCCGGTGGCGGCGCATTCGCCCGCCACCCACAATCCCTCAAGCGAGCTGCGGCCATGTGCGTCCGAGGCGATGCCGCCCATGTGGTAATGGGCGGCGGGCGCCACCGGGATGGGCTGGCGCGCCGGATCCACGCCCGCGCTGATGCAGGCGGCATGGACAGTGGGAAAGTGTTTTTCGAATTTGTCGCCGATCGCTTCGCGGCAATCCAGGAACGTCTTTTGGCCGCCGGCAATCTGGCGATGAATGGCGCGGGCCACGATGTCACGCGGCGCCAGCTCGGCATCGGCATGCGCAGCGGTCATGAAGCGCTCGCCGCGGTCATTGACCAGGACGGCGCCTTCGCCGCGCAGCGCCTCTGTTGCCAGTGGCGCCGGGTCGCGCCCGATGGCGATGGCGGTGGGGTGAAACTGGACGAATTCGGCATCGGCGATCACAGCGCCGGCGCGTGCCGCCATGCCCAGGCCCTCGCCGCGCGATTCCAGCGGGTTGGTGGTCACCGCATACAGCGCGCCCAGCCCCCCGGTGGCGAAAACCACGGCGCGGGCGCGAAACAGGACCAGCCGCGATGCACTGCCGGTGCCATTGCGGGCGAACAGGCCGGTGACGCGGCCGTCTTCCATCGCCAGTTCCACGGCATGAAATCCTTCCAGCACCCTGATCGAAGGCGTGGCCAGCGCCCGCTCCGCCAGGGTGCGGGAGATTTCCGCCCCGGCGCGGTCGCCGCCGGCATGGACGATGCGCGGCCGTGAGTGTGCCGCTTCCAGCCCCAGCGCCAGGGTGCCGTCCGCGTTGCGGTCAAACGGCGCGCCATAGGCGATGAGATCGGCGATGCGGTCCGAGGCTTCGCGGGCCACCAGATTGACGATTTCGGGATCACATAATCCCGCGCCCGCCGCCATGGTATCGGCGGCATGGCCCTGCCAGTTGTCGCTTTCGCCCATGGCCGCGGCGATGCCGCCCTGGGCCCAGGCGCTGGAGCCAGAGGTGCCGGGACGCGAGCTTGCCAGCACCAGGCAGGGCAGGGGCGACAGCTTGAGGGCGGTGAACAGGCCGGCAATTCCGGCGCCCAGGATCAGCGCGCCATCGGTCTCGATCACATTGTCAATGCGACGGTTCATGATTTCAACGCCAGCATGCGGTCAATGGCGATTTTGGCGCGGGCGGAAACCACGGGGTCCACCACCACTTCCGTGGTCATGGTCTCAAGCGATTTGAGAATCCCCGCCAAGGTGATGCGCTTCATGTGCGGGCACAGATTGCAGGGCCGCACGAATTCGACATCGGGATATTCGACGGCAACGTTGTCGCTCATCGAGCATTCGGTGATCAGCACGACGCGCCGGGGATGATGCTGGCCGACATAGCCGATCATGGCGGCGGTCGAGCCGGCGAAATCGGCTTCCGCCACCACTTCAGGCGGGCATTCAGGATGGGCCAGCACGGCAACGCCGGGGTGGGCGGCCCGCAGGCCGCGAATTTCATCGGCGGTGAAACGCTCATGCACCTCGCAGGCGCCGGCCCAGGTGATCACCTTGATGCCGGTCTTTGCCGCGACGTTGCGTGCAAGATACTGGTCGGGAATCATGATGACGGCGTCGGTGCCGAAATCGGCCGCGATCTTCTCCACCACCGCCACGGCATTGCCGGACGTGCAGCAGATATCGCTTTGCGCCTTCACTTCGGCGGAAGTGTTGACATAGGTGACCACCGGCAGGCCGGGATGCTTCTGGCGCATCAACCGCACATCCGCCGCGGTGATCGAGGCAGCCAGCGAGCATCCGGCCCGCGCATCGGGGATCAGCACGGTCTTTTGCGGCGAGAGAATTTTCGAGGTCTCGGCCATGAATTGCACGCCCGCCTGGACAATCACGCTGGCGTCCGTGCGTGCCGCTTCCCGGGCAAGCGCCAGGCTGTCACCCACAAAATCGCTGACGCAGTGGAAAATCTCCGGCGTCATGTAATTGTGGCCCAGGATGACGGCGTGCTTCTGGCGCTTGAGGCGGTTGATTTCGGCGATCAGGGGCGCATGCACATGCCATTCGATCTCCGGAATCACCCGCGAGACCTTGGCGTACAGGCTGCCGGTCGCACGCGCGACCGCATCGGTATAAGCCAGCACTACGCCCATCGTCGTCGCCTCTCCCTGCCACCTATTAATACTCATTTCGAGTATAAATATGGGGCAAAAAACCCGGCATTCAAGAGCCGGTTCGCAACACTTATGCTACACCTGAGCATAAGCCGGTCAAGGGCGAAAGGCGCGAACCGTTCGCATGGCTGCCCGGGCATTTTTTGAGGCTGGCCGTTATTTTCCAGCAAGCGCCGCATTTTTTCGAAACTGCCGCTCCTGGGAAGGCCGCGGAAAGCCTATCCATTGAACGATCTGTCCAAGTAACGCGGGTTCAAGGCGGCCTGCCGGCGCGCGAGTCAACGCAGCCTTGAATATGTTATCGCCGGGACGACAACCGCACGCCGGGAGCAGGACGCTCGCGCAAGACTTCGCGCCGGAAGCTGAACAATTCGGCGGGACGCCCCCGAGTGGGCGCGGAGAATTTCCCGGTGCCTTCCACCAGGCCCTGTTCCGCCACCAGGCGGCGGAAATTCTGCTTGTGCAGCCGGGCCCCCGAAAGCGCCTCCACGGTGCGCTGCAATTCCAGCAGGGTGAAAGACGGCGCCATCAATTCGAAGACCACGGGACGGTATTTCATCTTGCCGCGCAGACGGGCAATGGCGGTGGCCAGGATGCGGCGATGATCGTACAGCATCGGGCTTCCCAGTTCGGGCGGGGTCTTGGCCTGCTTGCCGGCATCGCGCGCCGCCTCGCGCACCAGCCCCGCTTCATACAGGAGCTCGTACCGCTCCAGCACTTTTTCCTCGTCCCAGGGCAGGCCGCCGTCACCGAAGCACAGGCGCATGCGGTTGCGGCGCTGTTCGGCGGCGATGGGCGATGCGGCCTCCTTCACGAATTTCTTCAGGGCCGGGAGGATGATACCGTCAATCATGGGCGGCCGCGCCTGACGCCAATCCTCCCACGGAAAATACTGGTACCAGCCGCGCCAGCGCGTATCCGGCGCCTGCGGCTTGCCGGGCCGCGTCAAGGCGAGATAACCCACCGATACGACCCGCGCCCCGTCATCGGGCGAGGGCGAATGGCGGCCGCGATCGCCAAAGGTATAAAGCTGTTCCGTGTAACCCAGATCGAACCGCGTCTGTTCGCCCACCCATTTGCGCAAGCCCGACTCCAGGGTGCGCTGGGTCACGGGATTGAAGGGACCGAAGGGCAGCGCATCCTCTGCGCCGTCATGGGCCACCACCAGCACCAATGGCTGTTCCTGCTCGACCGAAACAATCGCCGCCGACAGGCCGATGCTGATGACATTGGGGCTCATGGCGGCGCCAAGGGTAGGAGAAGTGCGGTGGTGACGCCCTCCATGACCTGCAAGGGCGGTCCCATGGTCTTAACGGCCTCGACCATGCGTCCACCGCGTCCCAGCGCGGCATCGGCATGATGCACCAGCAGCAGATTGGGATTGGCATGACCGGCAGCCTTGCGGATCACCAGGGCCATTTCGACCTCGCGGCCCGGACCGGCGCGATCGCAGAGCACGGCATAGGCCGAAGCCATGGAGCGGCTGATGCCAGCCCAGCAATGAATCAACAGCGGCTGTTTGGTGTCCCAGCCGCGGCTGAAGTCCAGCAGCCGGTCTATATGGATGCGGCTGGGCGGATTTTCGCCGGCGGCGGGATCGGCGACATCATTGACCCCCAGCTTGAGATGACGGGCCGCGGCATAGCCGGCGGGTGTCTCAATCATGTGCTCGGGCGACAGCAGGGTGACGATGTGCGAGGGGCGATGGCTCTCGATGGCATCTTCCAGGGCGGACAGTGGTGTAACCAGAACGCGGGGCATTTGCGTGTTTATCACGAGTTGACGGCGAGCCTGTGAAATCGTTCCAGGAACTGGGATTGCGCTTCCGCCGTGGGCAGGGGCACCAGCCGCGGCGTTTTGAGCCTGCCGGGCGGGGGACTGAACAGGCGGCGGGCCTCGGTCTCCTCGAATCCGGCCAGCTGGGTGGCCTCATGAAAAGCCGAAAGCCGGTCGGCCTTCTTGAACAGGGCCGCCAGGGCGGCCGGGACCAGCGCCGGCAGTCCGAAACGCAGATGTATCGCCGCCTGGAGCTTATTCTCCAGGGCTTTGTAATCCACGCCAATGGCCGCCTTGAACGGACTGATAAGGTCGCCGACAACATATTCCGGCGCATCATGCAGCAACGCCATCAGGCGGGCTTGCCGCGTCAGGCGCGGATTGAGCTCTACTGTCAGGCGTTCGACCAGCACACAATGCTGGGCCACCGAGAAAGCATGGGCGCCCCTGGTCTGTCCGTTCCAGCGCGCCACCCGCGCCAGCCCATGGGCGATATCGGCGATCTCGATGTCCAGCGGGCTGGGTTCCAGCAGGTCAAGCCGCCGTCCACTCAGCATGCGTTGCCAGGCGCGCGCTGGCATCAGGTGGGCAGCCGCGTATCAGCGTAAAGGATCGGCATGGCGGCGTTTTGCAATTTTTCTGAAAAAATTATCAGGGGATAATTGTCCAATTTCACACAAAGGCCGGCGCAGGACAATCGCTGTTCTGCATGCAAAAAGGGCATATTGTTCGCTGCAAGCGCAGAAATGGGCCGCCGCCGCCACCCCTGTTAAGAGGCGGGAAAGTTTGGTTGAAATTTCCTGACTTTGCTTCCCTTTTTGCGTGTCCAGGTTCCGGATTTCGCCTCCCGGTTTCCCGCTAAGCGCAACGCGCTATTTAGGTTTCTGCCTTACTCAGGAGTTTGGAAAGGTGCGGAGCGCCCATGTTGCCGCGTGGACTGCCATTGTCAGCGGAGGAAGCGGGCGTGAAATCGGCTGCGGGCGACACGCGTCCGGGGCACAAGATTTCCCTGTCGCTGGCGATCTTTGCCCTGGGCGCCGTGATCGGACTCGGCCTGGCCAATGGACTGGGCGACGAATTTGTCGCCGGTCTGGTGATCCTGGCGGTGTTGTCGCTGATGCTGGCGGTGCTGGGCCGGGCCAGTGACAACACCCGCAAGCGCCTGACTGCGGGCGAGGCCAGCTACCGCGCCTTTTTCGAGCATGCGGTGGAAGGCATTTTCCGCACCACGCCAGAAGGTCATTATCTCGCCGTCAACCAGGCATTGGCCCAGATCTACGGCTATGGCACGCCGGAAGAATTGATGGCGCGGCTGACCGATATTGGCGCACAGCTCTATGTCGATGGCGGCCGGCGCGACGAATTCCGCGCCCTGATGCAGGCCGATGATGTGGTCACCGATTTTTTATCGGAAATCTATCACCAGTCCGGCAAGCGCATCTGGATTTCGGAAAATGCCCGCGCCGTGCGCGACTGGTCGGGCGTGCTCATCTGCTATGAAGGCACCGTCGAAGACGTCACTGAAAAATTCGAGGCGGACCGCGCCCTGCGCGCGGCGCTGCGCCAGGCTGAACTTGCCAACCGCGCCAAGGCCGCTTTTCTGGCGGCGATGAGCCATGAACTCAAGACACCGCTCAACGCGGTGCTTGGCTTTTCCGAAATCATCCGCGACGAAATGCTGGGCCCCAACAACCAGCCGGTTTATCGCGAGTATGCCGCGGACATTCACGCCTCCGGCAGGCGTCTGCTCGCCATTATCAATGACGTGCTGGATGTTTCGCGGCTGGAAGGCGGCCAGCTGACCATTGACGCCCGCCTGACCGCGCCCCAGGAGATCGCCGAGCAGGCTGTTTCGACGGCCCGTTCGACCACCGGTGAAAGCCGGGCGATCGCCATTGCCATGCCGGCCGGCATGCCGGCGGTACTGGTGGACCCGCGCCGTATCGCCCAGGCGCTGGGCAATCTTCTCTCCAACGCGATCAAATTCACCCCGGCGGAAGGCCGCGTCGCCATCATCGCTTTTGTCCGCGCCGATGGCGGCCTCAGCTTCACGGTCGAGGACAGCGGCATCGGCATGGCCCAGGAAACCATTGCGGCGGCGCTGGAACCGTTCCGCCAGCTCGACGGCTCGCTGGCGCGCAAATTCGAGGGCGCCGGGCTTGGCCTTTCCCTGGCCCGCGCCCTGACCGAACTGCATGGCGGCACGGTCACCATCGTCAGCGCGGTGGGCAGCGGCACCAGCGTTACCGTCAGCCTGCCGGCGTCCCGCAGCGAAAAGCACGCGCTGAGCGCCTGAAATTCCGCCCAGATCCGCAGGGCTGAAAAAGCTGACATCGCCGCGGGATTTGTTCTAAAGAACCCGGCATGAAGACCTCCAAGGCTCTGGTGCTGTTTTCCGGCGGGCAGGATTCCACCATCTGCGTGGCCTGGGCACTGGAACGTTTCAACCATGTGGAAACCGTCGGCTTCGATTATGGCCAGCGGCATGCCAGCGAGCTTGCGGCGCGGCCGCGCGTGCTGGCGGGACTCAGGGACGGATTTTCCCATTGGGCCGCCAGGCTTGGGCCCGACCACCTGTTGCCGCTGGACACGCTGAAGGCCATTGGCGGCAGCGCCCTGACCGAAACCATGGCGATTGAAATGGGCGCGCATGGCTTGCCCAACACCTTCGTGCCGGGGCGCAATGTGATGTTCCTCACCGCTGCTGCCGCCCTGGGATATCGCCGCGATATCGCCGATCTGGTGGGCGGCATGTGCGAGACGGATTTTTCCGGCTATCCCGATTGCCGCAACAATACCATCCAGGCCACCGCCAAGGCCCTGTCGCTCGGCCTGGCGCGGGATATCCGCATCCATACGCCGCTGATGTGGATCGACAAGGCGGCGACCTGGGCGCTGGCGGATGCGCTGGGCGGCAAGGCGCTGCTGGATCTGGTGCTGGAGGAAACCGTCACCTGCTATGAGGGCGATCACAGCCGCCGCCATGACTGGGGTTATGGCTGCGGCGTCTGCCCCTCCTGCAAATTGCGCGCAGACGGCTATGCGAAGTTCCGGGCGGCATGACCTATGACGTATAGCGTCAAGGAGATATTTTATACGCTGCAAGGCGAGGGGGCGCAGACCGGCAGGCCCTCTGTTTTCCTGCGCTTTGCGGGCTGCAATCTCTGGACGGGTCTCGAGAAAGACCGTGCCGGAGCGGTGTGCAAATTCTGCGATACCGATTTTGTCGTCACCAACGGCACGGACGGCGGTAAGTTCGCCGATGCCACCGCTCTGGCCCGCGCCGTGGCGGACAAATGGCCGCCCGGGCGCGCTGGCAAGCCCTATGTCGTTTGCACCGGCGGCGAACCCCTGCTGCAGCTCGACAGCGCCCTGGTCGCGGCGCTGCATGAACAAGGCTTCGAGATCGCCATTGAAACCAACGGCACGCTGGAACCGCCGCCGGGAATTGACTGGATCTGCGTCAGCCCCAAGGCCGGGGCGGAGCAGCTTCTCAAGAGCGGCGACGAACTGAAGTTGATCTATCCGCAAGCAGGCGCCGAGCCGGAAAGATTTGCCGGGCAGGGGTTCCGCAATTTCTTCCTGCAGCCGATGGACAATGCGGCCAAATCCGCCAATACCGCCGCCGCCGCCGCCTATTGCATGGAATATCCCCAATGGCGGCTGTCGCTGCAGACCCATAAATTGCTGGGAATTCGTTGAGATGAGGGAGCCATGCGCCAATGGCATGGCCAAGGCGCGCTGACCGGCATGGATTGGTCGCCAGAGATGGCTATTTCAAACCCTCGTCATCCGAGGGACTGAAATGAACTCCTGGTATCTGCCCGCAATTCCCGCCGCCGTGGCGCTGTCGTTTATCGCTTACAGCTTCATGGTCGGTTTCTAGAAATACGAGACGATCTTGTCCATTTCCGGCCGGGGCCGTTCCTCCAACTTCGCCGTCGAAGTGCCGATATAGATGAAACCTGCAACGCGCTCGCCCGGCTTCAATCCAAGCCTGTCCTTGACCACCGGATGATAGGCGTACCATTCGGTCAGCCAGTTGCCGACAAAGCCCTGCGCATGGGCGGCGACAAGTATGTTCTGGCACACTGCGCCCGCCGACAATTCTTGCTCCCAGACCGGGATCTTGTGCATTTCGCGGGCCGACGAAATCACCCCGATCACCACCGGCGCGCGCAGAAAACGCTCCCGCTCTTCTTCCACCTGCTTGGACCGCTCGCCCTCGGCCTCCATTATTTCCGCCAATATCTCGCCGGCGCGAGCCCGGCCCTTGCCCTGAAAGACAATGAAGCGCCAGGGAAACAGCTTGCCATGGTCTGGAGTGCGGCCGCCCGCCTGTAGAATCGCGTCCAGTTGTTTTTTGGACGGTCCCGGCTCGCCCATCGCCTTGGCCGAGCCCGACCTTCGGCTGAGCAGCAGCGACAGTGCCGCAGGGGCGGGCAGATTGAAGGGGCCATCTTTTTCTTGCGACATGGATACCTGACGGGAATTAAGGGTTGAAGCAGGGCAGGGACGCGCCATCTTAAGGGAAGAAAAGGCCGGAAATCATGGTCTTCTGCCCGCTTTTGAAATTGTACAATATTTTGTGGTAAAAGCGCCGCCTTGAGGATGGAAAGCATGGCAATCACACGCGAAAAGCTGGCGAGCTGCGATCCGGTCTGGGAGAGGCTGCGCGCCGAGGCCGAAGGCCTGGCGGAGCGCGAGCCGGCGCTGGCCGGCTTTGTCCATGCCACCGTGCTCAAGCATGACCGGCTGGAACATGCCCTCAGCTATCACTTGGCCAAGAAACTGGGCGGCGAAGACTTGAGCCCGCTGGCGGTGCGCGAAACCTTTGAAGAGGCGATCGCCGCCGATCCGGAAATCGGCGCGGCGATGCGGGCCGATCTGTCGGCGGTGCTGGACCGCGATCCCGCCTGCCATTCCTTTGTCGAGGCCTTTCTCTTTTACAAGGGGTTTCATTCCCTGGAATGCTATCGCATCGCCCACTGGCTGTGGCGGCAGGACCGCAAGGCGATGGCGCTGTTCTTCCAGAGCCGCATTTCCCAGCTATTCGCGGTGGACATCCATCCCGCCGCCAAAATGGGCCGCGGCATCATGATTGATCACGCCACCGGCGTGGTGATCGGCGAGACAGCGGTGGTGGAGGACGATGTCTCCATCATGCAGGACGTCACCCTGGGCGGCACCGGCAAGGAAAGCGGCGACCGCCATCCCAAGATCCGGCGCGGCGTGCTGATCTCGCTGGGCGCCAAGGTGCTGGGCAATATCGAGATCGGCGAATATAGCCGGGTCGGCGCCGGCAGCGTGGTCCTGACTTCCGTTCCCGCCGGCTGCACCGCCGTCGGCGTTCCCGCCAAGCTGGTCAATTGCAAGGGCGGCGAACGGCCCTCGCACGAGATGAATCACTTTATAGACGACGATACCGGCTGAGCTTGACCATCCCCCCGGCGTCATGCGACGTCAGGGCTTCCACCACGACCTTGAGGAACCCATGACCCGCAGCGAAATCTGGCGTCTGGAAAAATATCTGCGCAATCTGTTTCGCCTCGACACCATCACCATCGTCGAGCGGCCCAAGCAGACCGATTCGGTCGAGGTCCAGGTGGGCGGCGAATTTGTCGGCGTGCTGTTTAAGGACGAAGAGGACGGCGAAGTATCTTACGCCTTCAACATGGCGATCCTGGAAATGGACCTGCCGGAGCCGCCCGCCAGCCGCACCTGATGAGCGGCAAGATGGCGCCGTTCTTCTTCGCCCTTCGCGTTCTCATTCTTCTGCTCTTTACGGCCGCAATCCTGGCGGGGCTTTATTTCGTCCCGCAGCCCGATCCCTTTGCACTGGTGCTGGCCGCGCTGGGGGCTTTTGGGGTGGCGCTTGTGAATCTGCGGCACACCGGGCTGGCGCTGGCCGCGGCGCTGGCGCCGTTACCCGCAATTCTATGGTTCGGGAACTCCGCCTATGCGCTGATCATCGCCTATTCACTGCTCTCGGCGGCGGCCTATGCCGATGCCTTGCTGAAAGGCGAAAGTACGCCGGCGGCGCTCGCAAACCCGTTCCCGGCCCTGGCTGGAACGCTGCTCTTGGCCCTTGCGTGGTCGCTTCACGTGGCGGTGCAGCTGCAGGGCCTGCTGGCCACCGCGGCGGCAACCATCCTGTTCCTGCCCCTGCTGATGGTGGCGGCCGGTTTTGACGAGAACGCTGTCGTGCGCGGCAATCGCTGGCGTGAAACATCGCGGCGTGTTTTCGCCTTCGCCGCCCGCATGGCCGAGCCGCGCTGGAGCCTCGCCCTGACCGGCGCCGGCGCGGTGCTGGCGGTGCTGGGATTTTTCCAGGTCGCGCGCCAGCCGCCATTGTTCGACTGGCTGGCTGCGCCTCTGGCGGGGGCGCTTGTACTTGTCCTGACGCGCGATGGGCGCGGCGCCGTTGCGGCGCTGGCGGCCGCTTCACTCGTGCTGCTCTTTACCGGCGGCGTGGGCGGCGCGCTGATGTTGTTTCTGCTTTTTGCCCTGACGCTGGGCAGGGCGGCTGCCGCCTGGCGACATCTGGGCGAGACCGACACTCTGGCCTGGATGCGCGGCATTGAGGATCGTGGCGCCGGCATCCTGTTTGCCGGCCTGGCGGCGATGATCGCGGCAACGCCGCGCGGCGGACTGGCGGCTGCGATCCATGCCGGGATCGGACTGATCGCAGCCTTGATCCTGTATCCGGCGTTTTCCGGGGCGCTGTACCGGCTGGTCCCGCGGCAGCGCGGTGTTGAGGAACTCTACCGGATCAATGCTTCATGAAGCGGGCAACCAGCCGGTCGACGCCGCCCGCGATGTCCTGCCAGCGCGAAAGCTGGGCCCGCTTGAAGCGGTAGGACAGATTCACGCCGGGCGCCACCGGCCGGTCAATCGCCAGGCAGTTGGGACTGGGCAGGTCCTGCGCCGGTCGCTCGCAGAGCAGCAGCAACTGGCCCGCGCCGCTGCTGCCGACATACAGGTCATTGCGCTCATAGCCGGTATCGGCCCGGAACGTGTAGCGCGTCAGCCCGAACTGTTCCGGCATCCCTTTGGGATCGGAGACATAGGGCATATAGATCCGCGCCAGCCGGTCGGCACCGCTCAGGCCGTTGGTGTCGCCGCGCAGCAGAAGATGCACGACCGGCGAATCGGCGGCATTGCTCTGGAACAGGGCGGCGTCGGCGGTGGAATAACCGCGCATGTCCGGCAGCAGGGCCGACAGGCCCAGCACATCCAGGTCGCCGCCGCGCCGGGTCGCTCGCGAGTCCAGGTAGTTGCCCGGTATCGTGAATTTCACCCCGCGCACCGCAACCGCAACGTTGCTGGCATCAGCGGTGGGGGCGTTGTTCCGAAACAGGCCATTGGCAGGCCGCAGGTCGTACAGCAGGAAGGCCCCGCACAGCGCCAGAATGACAAGCGCCAGGCCAAGCGGGATCAGCCATCCCGAATGCTGATGGATTTCCGCCTGATCGCTGCCTGGCTGGCTCACCTTTCCCTCCGCATTTAACCATTTTAGCAAGTCGCAGGCCGCCGGACAGGTGCAACCGGCCGGTTGAGCCCAATTCTTGCGATGCGTACCCCGGAAACATCAATCCGGATCAATGTGAGACATGCGCTTCTTTATTAACGCCATGCTGGCCTTCGCCCTGGTCGGCTTTATTGGCGGGCTGATCCCCGTCTCCGCGCACCATTTGGCGCGTTTGCAGGCCATGAAGACCGAGTTCGCCGCCGCCCCCGGGGCGCAGATGGTGAAGCTGCGGCCTTCCTTTACACGCTGATCACGGCCACCGGGGGGACGACCGTGAAACAAGCACTGGAACTTCTGTTTGCCGTGGCGGGCGGGCTGACCCTGTCGGGAATAGCGGCCAATTTCTACCGCATCCTGGCGCGCAAACCCGTAAGCCGCGCCGAAAAGCTGCTCTACTACGCGGTCATGAGCGTTGCCGGGCCAAGCGTGCTGTTCAACAACGCCACACGCTCGTTCCGCGGCAAGGCCTGTTCAGCCACCGCCTATGTCTTTGCCGTTGCCGTTGCCGGCTACTGGTCGTTTGCGCTGGGCCTGGTGATCCTGTCTTTCTACATGAAGGTGTAAGCTACAGAACCGTCAGCATGCTGGCGACCAGGGGATGGCGGACGATATCGCCTTCGCTCAAGCGCACCACCGGGATGTCCGGCAGGCTTGAAAGTCTTCTGGCGATTTCATCCAGCCCTGAAATGCCGGGCAGCAGATCGGTCTGGTCGGGATCGCCGGTCAGCACCATGGTTGAGCGCCAGCCCAGCCGGGTCAGCAGCATCTTGATCTGTGTATAGGTGCAGTTTTGCGCCTCGTCGATCACCACAAAGGACTCGCTCAAGGTGCGTCCGCGCATATAGGCCACGGGTGCGATCTCGATGATGCCATCGGCCAGCATGGCTTTCAGCCGCTTGGTGCCCAGTCTTTCAGTCAGGGCGTCGTATAGCGGGCGCAGATAGGGCGCGAGTTTTTCATTGAGATCTCCCGGCAGGAAGCCAAGGGATTCCCCGGCTTCCACGGCCGGACGCGACAGCACGATGCGGCTGACCTTGCCGCTGTCGAGCGCTTCCACCGCCTTGGCGATGGCCAGATAGGTCTTGCCGGTCCCCGCCGGCCCCAGCGCCAGCACAACGCTGTTTTCGTCAATCGCATCCATCAGCTGCTGCTGCGCCACGCTCATGGCCCGGACATTTTTCACATATTTTCTGTCCCGGGAGTCCTGGTCGGCCTGATGCGGCGACCAGCTGCCGCGCGGAAAGAGCGGGTGGACATTCTGAGCGGAGGAAAAGGCGTGATCACGGGATTTGGAACGCGCTGAACGCTTTGCCATGGATACTCCCAGGTCGGTGCTGATGGTGTGAGGGTGACGAGCGTACGAGACTGGGAAGTGGCCAAGCGGCCCCTTTTTTGCCCGAAAAAATTGGGCATCGGCAGGATACACAGTGCTTTGATGCACTCCGATCGGCCCCCAGCGAATCATGACGCTTGCTTTCAGCCTATCGGTTTTTAGGATCAGGTTGTGGAATATTGCGCCGCCTCATGATGAAGGTTCTGCGATGCCGGTTTATTCCCTCGATGGCGTTTCCCCCGAATTGCCGCCGGAAGGCGAATACTGGATCGCGCCCAATGCGGTGGTGATCGGCAAGGTCCGGTTGAAGAGGAATGCCAGCATCTGGTGGGGGGCGGTCGTGCGCGGCGACAATGAATGGATCACCATCGGGGCGGAGAGCAATATCCAGGACAACAGCATCATCCATGCCGATCCGGGCCAGCCGGTCGAAATCGGCGATGGCGTCACGGTGGGCCATCGCGTCATCATTCATTCGGCGCTGGTGGGTGATGGCTCGCTGATCGGCATGGGGTCCATCCTGCTCAACCGGGCGCGGATCGGCCGGGTGTCGCTGGTGGGGGCGGGCTCGCTGGTCACCGAGGACAAGATCTTCGATGACGGCATGATGGTACTGGGCCAGCCGGCGCGGGCGCAGCGAAGCCTGACGGAAGAACAGCGCGCGGGCTTGAAGCTGTCCGCAGCCACTTACGTCGCCAATTTCAGGCGCTTCGCATCAACTCTTGCGGAAAAAGATTAGCTGGCCTTGCGTGCGCCTTCGGGCGTGCGCGACCACATGCGGCGGACGCGGGTGTCGGCCTCCGGGCCGAAATTGAACCAGGCGGCGCGGTCATGGATGGTATCCACCACGAAAATCGTGTCGAGCTTGCCCATCTTCTGCATCAGGGCGTGGCGGATGGTGTTGAGCGACGCTTCGCTGGTCAGCACCCAGGACTGGGGCATGAAGCGATAGGCGGGGCCGAGATTGAAGATTTCCTCTTCCAGGGCGCTGATCGAGCCGGATTTCATGTCCGAGATGATGACAAAGCGAGACCGTTCGCTGATCCCGGCTTCCGGCTCGCGGCCGAATCGGTGCGGTTCGGGCTGGGCTTGCGGCGCGGGCGCTTCGGACACCGGCGCAGATTCACTCGGGTGTGCGGCGGCGGGAAACAGCAGGGCCAATTCGGAATCTTCGCCAGCGGGATGAAATTGTTCCTCGCCGGCGCGGGCCACCAGCGAATGCGTCGCCAGCCGCCCTTCGGCGTGGAAGGCGTGCATCTGTTCGACCGTGTAGGGTCCGTAGACCCTGCTGCCGACGCTGATTGTCCATGTTTCGGCCATTGCAAGCGATCACTGCTGGGATTGCGCGCAAAGCTTACGGAGCATTGGTTACGCAATCCTTGCGGGGAAAGGCAAAAGCCCCGGCATCGCTGCCGGGGTTTAGGAAATTGTTTAAATAAAACAATGGCTTGTAAGCTTACAGGAATTCCCAACTTCCGTCGCGGCCGCGACACGCGGTGCCGTGGCGGTCCATTTCCCGGCCATGGCGATAAGTAACCTGGGTGAAGTCGCGGCAGATCCGGTCGCCGCGGCGATATTCCCGGTCGGTCACGGTGTAGCCGCGGTCATGGTCTTCGCTTTCCCAATCGTGACGCTCGCCCACTTGGCCGTTGAAGCTGCGGTCATAGGAGCCGGCGGCATGGCGCTGGTCATTGCAATCCCTGTCGCGGCTGATGGCATTGCCGGCTAGGCCGCCCAGAAGCGCGCCGCCGACGATGCCCAGGCCGTTGCCGTGGCTGGCGAGGCCGCCAATAATGCCGCCGCCTGCGGCGCCTGCAATGGTGCCGGTGGTGTGATCTCGTCCACTGCAGTCATCGGCCAAGGCGCCGGTGGCGCCCAGACCAAGCATCAGGGCTGCTGCTGCGGCCGACAACGCGAGTCTCTTCAACATCAATTTGCTCCTGGGTGGATTGAAATACCGCGCCGGCCAATGAAGTTACCGGCTTGTAATGGTAACGGCGCAAGCCCGCCCTAGGTTCCGGGCTCTGCTCAATTCATATCCCACGCAGGATTGCCCCGCGCGACCGAACAGGATCAGAAGGGCATCAGTTGATGAAATAGCCAATGACCGACCAGCCGCCTTTTTCCGAGGTCAGCGTGACGCTTTCCACGGCGGCGGACTTATGGGCGAAGCTGGAGTCGAACTGCACAATGGCATACTGGCCGTCACGCATGGCGGGCAGGGTCTTGGTGAGTTTCACGGCCTTGATGGTGCGGGCGGCCATGGCGCCCAAGGGTTCGCGCACAACATTGACTTTCTGGGTCCAGGGACCGACCGCGATCCGGTCGCGCGCCTCGGCCCCCATCTGGTTGTAGGATTCGCTGTAATTCTTGTCGTCCACCAGCCCCAGCCATTGCTTGGCGCGGTCTTCGGGCGCGGGCGTCATGGCAGTGGAGGGGCCGGCCGCCACCTGGGCATGGACCGGAACCGCAACCAGCAAGGCGAAAACCAAGGCAAGCCATCTCATGACGTTTCCTCCCGTCAGAAAACGAAAACAGGGAACCAAAGTTCCCGCCTCGGCCTGCCTCAGTAAGTCCGCGCCTTGGGCGGGATATACTCCACGTCATTGGTAAGCGTGTAGGTGTGCACCGGGCGATAATCGATCCGCACCTTGCCGCTATTGGGCTCCAGCCATGCCAGGGTGTGCTTCATCCAGTTCTGGTCGTCACGCTCGGGATAATCCTCGCGGGCATGGGCGCCGCGGCTTTCCAGGCGATTGACCGCGCCCGCCACCGTCACCACGGCCTGCTGGATCAGATTGTCGAACTCCAGCGCCTCGACCAGATCGGTATTCCAGATCACCGAGCGGTCCTTGATCGAAATGTCGCCGCGCTGGGCGTAAATGTCGGCAATGCGCTTTTCACCCTGCTTCAGGCTTTCACCGGTACGGAACACGGCGGCGTCTTCCTGCATGGCCTTCTGCATCGCGGCGCGCAATTCGGCGGTGGGCGTGCGGCCCTTGGCGTTGCGGAAGCGATCGAAGCGGGCGAGCGTCTCGTCCCCCGCACCCTTTGGCAGTTCCTGGTGATCGCCGATGCCGGTCAGTTCCTTGGCCGCCTGCATGCCGGCGGCCTTGCCGAACACCACAAGATCAATCAGCGAGTTGGAGCCCAGCCGGTTGGCGCCATGCACCGAAACGCAGGCCGCTTCGCCGACCGCCATCAAGCCGTGCACCACCGTGTCGGGATTGCCGTTGGTCAGCGTCAGTGCGTCGCCGGTATAGGCGCAAGGGATGCCGCCCATATTGTAATGCACCGTGGGCAGGACCGGGATCGGTTCCTTGTTCACGTCCACGCCGGCGAAGATGCGGGCGCTCTCGGTGATGCCGGGCAGGCGCTCGGCGATGATCTTGGGATCGAGATGCGACAGGTGCAAGAATATGTGATCCTTGTTGGGACCGACGCCGCGACCTTCGCGGATTTCAATCGTCATGGCGCGGCTTACCACATCGCGCGATGCCAGGTCCTTGGCGTTGGGAGCGTAACGCTCCATGAAGCGTTCGCCCTCGGAATTGGTCAGGTAGCCGCCTTCGCCGCGCACCCCTTCGGTGATCAGCACTCCAGCGCCGAAAATGCCGGTGGGATGAAATTGGACGAACTCCATGTCCTGCAAAGGCAGCCCGGCGCGCAGCACCATGGCGTTGCCGTCGCCGGTCTGGGTATGGGCGCCGGTGCAGGAGGCATAGGCACGGCCATAGCCGCCGGTGGCCAGGATGATCTTGTGGGCACGGAAGCGGTGGATGGTGCCATCGTCCAGGTTCCACGCCATCACGCCGCGCACCGCGCCGTCATCCATAATCAGATCGAGGGCGAAATACTCGATGAAGAAGTTGACCTCGTGCTTGACGCACTGGCCGTAAAGTGTGTGGAGCATGGCATGGCCGGTGCGGTCGGCGGCGGCGCAGGTGCGCTGGGCGATGCCCTTGCCGTAGTTGCTAGTCATGCCGCCAAAGGCGCGCTGGTATATCTTGCCATCGGCTGTGCGCGAAAAGGGCATGCCGAAATGTTCCAGCTCATACACGGCGGCGGGTGCATGGCGGCAGAGATATTCGATGGAATCCTGATCGCCCAGCCAGTCCGATCCCTTGACGGTGTCGTACATATGCCAGCGCCAGTCATCCTCGCCCATATTGCCCAGGCTGGCCGCGACGCCGCCCTGGGCGGCCACGGTGTGGCTGCGGGTGGGAAACACTTTGGTGATGCAGGCAGTCTTGAGGCCCTGGGCGGCGCATTCCAGCGTGGCGCGCAGCCCCGCGCCGCCGGCGCCCACCACCACGACATCGAACGTATGATCGATTATTTCATAAGCGGGCATGGGGTAAACCTATACGGAGGCGATGCGGATAAGCGCGAAGACACAGGTGGCGATGGTGGCGATCACCACGCAGCGCACAGCGAACAGCAGAAATATCTTCATGCCGGCGGTATGGACATAGTCGTCAATCACCACCTGGAGCCCCAGGCTCATGTGATAGAGCGACGTCACGGCGAACGCCGCCATCAGCAGCGCATTCCAGGGATGGGCGAGAAACTGCACCATCACCACTTCATTGGTGTCCACCAGGCCCAGCATCACAAATCCGAACCAGAGCGAAAGCGGAATCAGGGCGACGGAGGTAACGCGCTCACGCCAGAAATGGCCGGTGCCGGAATGGGCAGCGCCCAGGCCCTGAACCTTGTGCAGCGGGGTCTCGGCGGATTTCATCGCAAATATCCCGCATGGCCGGTCCAGACAAAGGCGAAGACGCCGATCGCGATCAGGAAGGACAGCGCCAAAACCAGAAAGCCGGTCCTGGTGGCGAAATGCTTGTCGAAGCCATAGCCCAGGTCCCAGGCCAGGTGCCGGATGCCGTTGAAGAAGTGAAAGGCGAAGGACCAGGTGAATCCGAACAGCACCACCAGTCCCAGCGGCATGGCGGCATAGACCATGAAACTGTCATAGCCTTCCGGTCCGTTGGAGATTGAGACCAGCCACCAGGCCAGCACGATGGCGCCTGCCGAAAGGGCCATGCCGGTTGCCCGGTGCATAATCGAAGCCAGCATGGTGACTTGCCAGCGCCAGATTGTCAGATGCGGGGAAAGGGGCCGGACATGCCCCGTTTTTTGCGGAATATCCGCCATCAAAGCCTCGAAAATTAACGAAATTCAAACCGGGCGGGAGTTTAGGGGCGGACGGGGCTTAGTCAACCGCAGCTCACAGGTCTTTTGGCCGCGTTTGACGCGAAGCTGCCCCCACGGCAAATCTGGGGTGAGGGGCGAATGAGCGACGCGACAATTCCGGTATTTTCACTGCCTGCTGCGCCTGCGGCGCGGGAGAACCATTCTCAGCTGGCCGGAATGGCGATCTTGGCGGTGATGTTCCTGGGTGTGGCATTCTGGAACGGCTTTCCCCTGATGTTCTACGACACGGGGGCCTATCTGGCCGAAGGCATTTCCGGCGCCTTTCTTGTGGAGCGTTCGCCGGTCTATTCGCTTCTGCTGCGGTTTACCGGTGGCGGCTTCAGCCTGTGGCCTGTGGTGATTCTGCAGGCGTTGATGACGTCCTACATGATCACCCTGCTGGCGCGCATCGAGGTTCCGGGCATCACCCTGAAAGGCCTGACCTTGATCGGCGCAGGCCTGACGGTGCTGACCGGGATCGACTGGTATGTCGGACAGGTCGAACCCGACTGCATGACGGCGCTGGTGCTGCTGGGCTGCTACCTGCTGCTGTTCCGCGATTCCCGGCTGGACCGCGCCGCCCGCATGTTGGTGATCGCCATCACGGGTTTGTCGGTGGCCAGCCATCCCTCGCATCTGGGGCTGATCGGCGGACTGCTGATCGTGGGCGCGGTTCTGCGCGGCTGCGCCTGGCTGCTGCCGGGTTGGCCGATGCCCAATCTCAAACTCACCGTCATCGCACTGGCCTGCTCGCTGGCATTGACGCTGGCCAGCAATTTTGCGCTGGCGCACGCCATCTTCATCTCCCGCTCGGGGCCGGTGTTTCTTTTTGCACGCCTGATGCAGGACGGCATCGTGCAGCGCCTGCTGGACGACACCTGTCCGCAGTCGGGTTACTACTTGTGCCCCTATCGTGACCGGCTGCCGCACAATGCCAATGCCTGGCTGTGGGGCGCGGGCAGCCTGTTCCATCGCGATGGCGGATTTGCCCATTCCCAGGACGAAGACAGCCGGATGATCGCCGACAGCCTGAAACGTTATCCGCTGATGCAGATCAAGGCGGCGCTGTACGACTCCGTCCTGCAATTCTTCATGTTCAAGACCGGCGACGGCATCGAATCGCAAGCCAGCATCCTGCGGCCGGAATTGCGCAAGGATGCGCCCGGCCAGCTGCCCGCCTATCTGCGCGCCCGCCAGCAGCGGCAGCGCATACCCTTTCAGGGCCTGAACATGCTGCATGTCACGGTGGGCATGCTGTCCCTGCTCGGACTGGTGCTGCTGCTGCACCACGCCGTGCTGCGCCGGCGCTGGGACGGGGCCATGCTGCCGGGGCTGGTGCTGGTCGGGCTGGTCGGCAACGCCATCATTTGCGGCACTTTTTCCAATCCCCATGACCGCTACCAGTCGCGCGCCATGTGGCTGCCCGCCCTGGTGCTGCTTCTGGCCAGGACCCGCGATCCGAATGCGTTGCATCCGGAGGAGGAATCCGGCACTTAACCTTGTCAAAGGAAAATGTCCCGCATGCCCGTCAAGATCGCCCCCTCCATCCTGTCGGCCGATTTTTCCCGCCTGGGCGCGGAAATCGAAGCCATTGAGGCGGCGGGGGCCGACCTGATCCATGTGGATGTGATGGACGGGCATTTCGTACCCAACATCACCATCGGCCCGGCGGTGGTTAAGGCGCTGCGGCCGCACACCAAAAAGCCCTTCGACGTCCATCTGATGATTTCGCCGGTGGACCCTTATCTGGAGGCTTTTGCCGATGCCGGGGCCGACGGCCTGACGGTGCATCCGGAAGCCGGCCCCAATATCCATCGCTCGCTCCAGCAAATCCGCAAGCTGGGCAAGAAGGCCGGGGTGGTGCTCAATCCCGGAACGCCGATCGATGCGCTCGACAACCTGATGGAGCTGGTGGACCTGATTCTGATCATGAGCGTCAATCCCGGTTTCGGCGGCCAGAGCTTCATCGAGAGCCAGTTGAAAAAAATCGAAGGCGCCCGCAAGCGCATTGACGCGACCGGACGCGACATTGCACTGGAAGTGGATGGCGGCATCACGCCGGATACGGCAAAGCGCGCCATTGCCGCCGGCGCCACCGTGCTGGTTGCCGGCACCGCCGTGTTCCAGGGCGGACCCAGGCAATACGCCGCCAACATCGCCGCCCTCCGAGGCTGACGGTGGCAAGCGCCGTTCCATTCAGCCTGCTGCCGGAGATGGCCAGCGCGGGCGCGCGGCGCGCCCTGGCGCCCCTGAGGATCGCCGGGCGGCGCAGCTGGTTCTATCGCCGCCTGCTCAAGGGCTCGCTGGCCGATCATTTCGCCTTTCATCCCCATGACGCCCTGCCGCGCAAGCTGGAGGATGCCGACGCGCTGTTGCGCGGGCGCTTCCGTTTTCACGGCCAGGCGCTGGATGTTCCGGCCGGATATTCGGTGTTCGATGTCAAGCCGCCCAGCCCGGAATGGTCCAACGCGCTTCACAGTTTTGTCTGGCTGCCGCCGCTGGCGCTGGCGGGCGGCGATGCCGCGCGCACGCTCGCCACCAACCTGATCGCCCAATGGATCAAGCGCAACGGCAAATATTCCGAGCCAATCTGGGCGCCGCACATCATCGCGCGGCGGCTGATGCATCTGTTCAGCCATGGCAGGCTGGTGGTGGTGAATTCCGACATGATGTGGCGCTCCAGGCTGTTTGTCTCGCTGCGCGAACAGTCCAGGATGCTGGAACGAATTTCCGCCGAGGCGCCGGATGGATTGCCGCGGCTGGAGGCGGCGGCGGCATTGGCGCTGTCGGGCGCCTGCCTGGACGATTCCCCGCAGCGGCTGGAAGCGGGCCTCAAGCGGCTGGAAGAAGAATGCCAACGCCAGATCCTGCCGGATGGCGGCCATGTCAGCCGCTCGCCGGAAACGCTGCTGCATGCCTATCGCTGCCTGACCATGGTGAGCGACGCGTTGGCGGCGGTGGACATTGAGCCGCCGCACATCTTGCGCAACGCGCGCGACCGCATGGCGCCGATGCTGCGGTTTTTCCGTCATGGCGATGGCGGCTTGTCACTATTTCAGGGCGGGCTGGAGAGCGATCCGCGCATGATCGCCGGATTGCTGGCGCGGGACGAAGTGCGCGGCCAGCCTTTCCAGCATGCCCGCCATTCCGGCTATCAGCGCCTGGCGGCGGCGCGCACGATATTGCAGATGGACTGCGGCCAGGTGCCCCCGGGCGCTTTCGGGCTTGCCGCCCATGCCGGATTCCTGGCGTTCGAATTCAGTTCAGGCACCGGGCGGCTGGTGGTCAATTGCGGCGCCGGGGGCGACAATCATGCGGGCTGGGACGCGGCGCTCCGGGCGACCGCAGCCCATTCCACCTTGACCCTTGCCGATATTTCCGGCGCCCAGATCTTGCCGGCTGGCCTGGCGCGCGACCTTCTGGGTCCGCGGCTGGTCGGCGGTCCGTCGCAGATCCCTAGCCGCCGCAGTGAAACCGCGCAGGGCTGGACGGTGGAAGCGACCCATGACGCCTATGTTCCCCAGTTCGGGCTTGTCCATGAGCGCAAGGTCACCTTGTCGCCCCAGGGCCTGATGGTGACCGGGGCCGACCGGCTGGTGGCGGCGGGCAAAGGCCCCGCCAGCCAGTTGGGCTTTGCGGTGCGCTTTCACATCCATCCCGATGTGCGGGTGTCGCGGCTGGAAGGCGGCGGCATCCTTTTGAAGCTGCCGGGCGGGGAAGGCTGGCGCTTTCGCGCCGGCGGCGGCGAGATCAGCGTCGAGGAAAGCGTCTATCTGGGCGGCGATGTGGTGCGCCGGGCCGAACAACTGGTGATCGCCGCCACGTTGCGGGAGTGCCCCGCCGAGATTGCATGGGTGTTCGAGCAGATTGTCGCTTAACCTCCGAATTTGGTGGGTTGTTTGCCCGGACAGGGGCATGTCAAACTGCCCAAATCACATCCCGTTTTGCCGGAGTACGCCATGGTCGAATTTACCCTGCCCAAAAACAGCAAAGTCAAAAAAGGCAAGGTCTGGCCGGCCGACGCGGCGGCCAACGGCAAGAAGCCGAAGCGCTCCAAGGATTTCAAGGTCTATCGCTACGACCCCGACACCGGCGGCAATCCGACGGTCGATGTCTATACCGTCGATCTGGACAGTTGCGGGCCCATGGTCCTGGACGCGCTGATCAAGATCAAGAACGAGATCGACCCGACCCTGGCCTTCCGCCGCTCCTGCCGCGAAGGGGTGTGCGGCTCCTGCGCCATGAATATCCAGGGCGGCAACACGCTGGCCTGCACCAAGGCGATCAATGACTGTTCCGGGGCGGTGGCGATCTATCCGCTGCCGCACATGCCGGTGGTGAAAGACCTGGTGCCGGACCTGACAAATTTCTACGCCCAATATTCCTCCATCGAGCCTTTCCTGCAGACCACCAGCGCCCAGCCGGAAAAGGAATGGACCCAGACACCGGAGGATCGCGCCAAGCTGGACGGGCTTTACGAATGCATCCTCTGCGCCTGCTGCTCCACTTCATGTCCAAGCTATTGGTGGAATTCGGAGCGCTATCTGGGCCCCGCCGCGCTGCTGCAATCCTATCGCTGGCTGGTGGACAGCCGCGATGAGGAAACCGGGCACCGGCTCGACAATCTGGAAGACCCGTTCCGGCTTTACCGCTGCCATACCATCATGAATTGCGCCCAGGTCTGCCCCAAGGGCCTGAACCCCGCCGAGGCGATTGCCGACATCAAGCAGATGATGGTCAAGCGCAAGGCCTGACGCGCGGTCCTTCTTGCGCCTTGGGGTCGTGGCGCCGGCGGCTAGGCCGCGGCGGCTTTCTTCTGCATCGTGTGCCAGAGAATGGCCTCGCCCCAATCGGCCAGCTTGCCGTGCGGGTCGGCGCCCACCGCCTTGGCCACCATCTGCACCAGCTTCTGGATATGCCGGCGGCGATAGATGGTCATGCCGGTCTTGGCGGCCATGCGGGAATACAGCTTGCGATTATAGGGCCGGGCCAGTTCCTGTTCCTTGGGAACATTGGCGCAATAATAGGCATAGGCAAGTTCGTCGTCATTGCTTTCCCGCACCCGGCCGATCGCCACCCAGAGCTTTTTCAGAAAGCTCATTTCCGGCTCATCCTGCTTGTGAAGCGTCTCGTAGAACAGCTTGTAATGCCTGTATTCATCGGCGGAGATGCGGCCGGCGATTTCCTTCAGCACCGGCT
>CAIOFO010000010.1 GCA_903857685.1 uncultured Alphaproteobacteria bacterium | reverse complement strand
CGCGATGCCAAGAGCATGGGCCGCCGCCACGATCTTGTCGGCGCTGGACAGCGGCGGCGCTGCGCCGGGCGCCAGCGGCCGGCCGCCAAAGCCGGGCGGCCAGCCGGTATCAATCAACAGCGACTTGCCTTCCGGGGTGACGAACAGGGTGGCGGCGCCGCCCTCGACATCCACCGCCACAATCCTGAGGTCATGCGATGGTTTGGGTTTGGCATCGGCGGCGGGCGCGGCAAATGCCAGCACTACCATCATGGCCAAGATCGCGTGTGCATTCGGGGACATGTTCCACCGCTTTTCGGACACTCTAGCAAATATTCGCGGCGCGCGCCTTACGGCTTGTGGCCGAAGATGCTGTCCGGCAGCCAGGTGGGACGCGTATCGGCGTTGGCCACCTTGAGCGCGATCGCCGCGGTATAGACGTCCAGTTTCACGGACTCCTCCTTGAAGATGCCCGGCTGCTCCAGATCGTCTGACGGCGAGTGGTAGCGGTTGGCGCGCCAGTCATGCTCGATCTGGTATTCCGGCGTGTTCTTGAGGAAGCCGAATTTCATGAACAGGGACGGCACGCCTTCGCGCACAAAGCTGTACTGGTCGGCGCGGACGAAGACATTGCGGTCGGGATTGGGATCGGGCACCACCTGGATGCCTTGCTCCGCCCCCACCGCCCTGGCATCGGCGCCCAGGCTGCTTTCGGTCTCGCCCGGCAGATAGACCATTTTCAGCGGCCAGAGGGGAAGCGGCATGTCGAAATTCAGGTCGGCGACAATGGCGCTCTTGGGCACGGTGGGATTGGCGGCGAAATAATGCGAGCCGAGCAGGCCCTTCTCTTCCGCCGTGAAAATCGCGAACAGGATGGTGCGGCGCGGCCGGGGCCCGTTCTTGATGCGGTGGGCGATGTCGAGCACCGCGGCAACGCCCGAGGCGTCATCCATGGCGCCGTTATAGATCGTGTCGCCATTGATCGGCTCGCCGATGCCCAAATGATCGAGATGCGCGGAGACAATTGACCTGACCGGGTCTTTTTGTACCAAGCGGTTTGATAGAAACTGACTTGGAAAGGAACCTGGCTATGCCGAAGAAGCGTTTTAGCGCGGAGCAGATTGTGATTTTGCTGCGCCAGATTGAGGTTTTGATATCGCAGGGCAAGTCTGCGCCGATAGCGTGCCGGGATTCTGGGATATCGCAGCAGAGCTACTACCGCTGGCGCAAAGAATATGGCGGTTTAGAGCTTGATCAGGCTAGGCGTTTGAAGGATCTGGAGAAGGAGAACGCCCGGCTGAAGCGGCTGGTGGCTGATCTGTCTCTTGATAAGCAGGTCCTCAAGGATATCGCCTCGGGAAACTTGTAAGCCCCGAACGGCGCCGGCAGGCGGTTGCGGGGGCTTGTGAGAAGTACAGGCTCTCGGAACGCCATGCCTGTCGGCTCGTTGGTCAGCCACGAGGTACGCAGCGGTACACAACGATAGTCCGTGCAGACGAAGATGCGCTGACGCAGGCCATTATTGGTCTGGCGTCAGAGTATGGGCGCTATGGCTATCGGCGGATCACGTGGCTGCTCAAGGGAGCTGGATGGGTTGTTGGCACCGACCGTGTGCAACGCATCTGGCGCCGCGAGGGGCTCAAAGTTCCTAGCAAACAAAGGCCCAGGAGCCGTTTATGGCTCAATGATGGGTCTTGTATCCGGCTGAGACCGGAACGGCGTAACCACGTTTGGTCTTACGACTTCGTCGAAGCCCAGACGCATGATGGCCGCAAGGTTCGGCTTATGACGCTGATCGACGAGTTCACGCGGGAATGCCTGGCGATCCGTGTTGCGCGCCGGATCAACAGTCTGGGTGTGATTGAGACCATGGCGGACGTGATGCTGGTCCGGGGCGTCCCGGAATACATCCGGTCCGACAATGGACCAGAGATGACGGCCAAGATCGTTCGGCATTGGTTAGGCCAGGTTGGAGCCAAGACGCTTTACATCGAGCCTGGCAGCCCCTGGGAGAATGGCTACTGCGAAAGCTTCAACGGCAAGTTGCGTGACGAGCTTCTGAATGGAGAGATCTTCTACAGCCTGAAGGAGGCCAAGGCTGTCATTGGGCAATGGCGCAGCCACTACAACACCGTCCGGCCCCACTCATCGTTAGGATATCGGCCACCCGTACCACAGGCATTTAGCCCAGTCCCACTACCTCTGGATCGGGCGGCGGCGATGCAATAGTCTCTCTATGCCGATGGTACAAAATATCCGTCAGGTCACTGGCGATCAGCACCTTCGGAGCGGTGCGCGGCTATTACCAGAGCCGGGACCAGCAGCAATTCCGGCGCAACGCAACTTATTACAGCACCAGCTTCAAGGACGATGTGGCGCGCCATGTCACCTCCCTGGCCGCCATCCGCGCCTTTGTCTCCGCCTCCAAGAGTGTGACGCGCTGGGAATTTTCCAATTATGCGGGGCAGATCCTGCCGCAAAATCTGGGCTTTCGGGCTGTGCTGTGGGTGCCCAGCGTTCCGCTGAAATCTCGCCAATCCTATGAAGCCAGCCTGCAGGAAGACGGGCTTTATGGCCTGGGCATTGGAGAGTTGACGGACGGGGGACGCATCATCGCCGCCGGCAATCGCGGCAATTATCTGCCGATCAGCTTCATCGAGCCGTTCGATGGCAACGACAATCTGGTGGGCCTGGACCTGTCGCAGTTACCGCGCTTTGCCGAAGTTTTCCGCGCCGCGGAACAGACGGGTGAGGTGGCCGCTTCCTCGCCCATGTCGCAGGCGCTGGTGGCGGGGACGCGCGGACCCACAATCCTGCTCGCCTTTCCTTTGCGCCTGGATGCGGCCAAAGCGGAGGATGACGATGCTGCCGCCATGCCGCCTCAGGGCTATGCGCTGGGCATATTGCAGCTCCAGAGTCTCATCCAGGACGCCATCGGTCCTTCGGGCGCGCCAGTCGAGGCCGCGCTCGCCTATCAGGCCAATCCGGGCGGGGCCGCAATGGTGTTTGGCGCCGACGCGGCGGCGCGGCCCGGATCCGCCGCCAACTGGTTCAAGGACGCTGCCTTTCACCAGCAGGTGCCGTTCGATATCGCCGGACGGCATTTCCTGCTGGCCCTGCGCTCGGTCGGGTATGCCGACGCCATGACCCGCTTTTATGTTCCGGCCGGCGCCTCACTGCTGGTGATCGCCCTCACCGCGCTTCTGGCGCAGAACATGGGCACCACCATCCTGCGCAAGCAGTTGGTGGAACGGGCCGTCATCGCCCGCACCGCCCAATTGCGGGCCGCCAACGAAACATTGCTCGATGAGGTGGAACAGCGGCGCCAGGCGGAATCCGAGCTTCGGCTCGCCCGCGACAAGGCGGAGAGCGCCAGCCGGGCGAAATCCTTCTTCATGGCCACCATGAGCCATGAGCTACGCACGCCTCTGAACGCCATTATCGGGTTTTCGAGCATCCTGACCCAGCGCGAGCCAAGCGCCGCGCCGCAGCAGCAGGACTATGCCAACGAGATTCTGGGGAGCGGCCGGCGCCTGCTCGACCTGATCAACGACATCCTGGACCTGACCCAGATGGATTCCACGGCCACCGGCGAAGCCGATGCCCTGGTCTATCTTCCCGACTGCATTGCCGCCATCATCGCGGAGGCGCAGCCGGCGGCGCGCCTGGCGGGCATCACGCTGAAGGCATCCGTTCCGGAGCGGTTGCCGCCGCTCCATGGCGACAGCAAGCGCCTCAGCAAGGCGCTGTCGCATCTGGTTTCCAACGCGATCAAATTCACGCCCCAGGGTGGGGCGGCGGTGATCGGGGCGCATCTGGACCCGGCGGGCGCCATCATCGTCGAAGTCATCGACACCGGCGTGGGCATGCCGCCGGACGCGCAGGAAAAAATTCGCGATGTCTTCTCGCGGCGGGAAGTCTTCTCGCAATATGACGGCCGGCTGGAACGCCGCTACGCGGGCGTCGGGCTGGGCCTAACCTATGTCGGCAAGGTGGCCGAATTGCATGATGCGCAGATCGAAGTGAAAAGCGAGGCCGGAAAGGGCACGCGCATCCGCCTGATATTCCACCATGAACGGTTTGCCAGAAATCTGGAGGTCGCATGAAAACGTGCAGATTCTTTTGCGTGGTACTGGCTCTGATGGTGGCGGGCTGTGCGCATGCCCCCAGCCCCGCCATTGTGGCAGCCGCCCCCGCGCCCGAAGTCAGCGCGCCACCCGCGCCGCTGACGGCGCCGGCGCCCCAGCCCGCCATCGATCCCGCCACCGTCGCTGCGGCCCAGCGCAACCTCCGGGCGCTCGGCTATAACGCGGGCAAGGCCGGCGACATGGCCGACCCTGCCTTTCAGCGGGCGATTCTCACATTCGAAAAAGACCAGGGCCTGACGGAAGACGGAACGCTGTCATCCGCCGTCATAGATCGGCTGAAGCTGATGCGCGCCACCCTTCTCAAATCCGCATCCGTGGATACAAATCGCAGCGGAATTTTCGTCTACAGCGATGGCACGACGCGAAGGCAGGCGCTGGGCATTGTCATCACCCCAGCGCAAGGGCAGGCATCCAATGCTCCGGCGAATTTCATGCTGCCGCTGCGGCCCGGCAGCGAGGCCAGTTACCGGCTTGGCACGCGCGACAAGGACGGTAGCTTCAATCCCCTCATGACGGTGACGTGCCAGGCCGGCCGGACCGCGCAGGTCAATCTTCCGCTAGGGCTTCTCGATGCCATCGCGGTGGACTGCCGCGGCGACGCGGCCAATGCGCCGCAATGGCGTTCGGTCTACAGCACCATGCTAGGAACGGTTGTGCGTCAGGAGACCAATTCCGGCGCGCGCAATCTGGTGGCGATACGTCCTGCGACCGGCGACTGGCCATCGGCGGCGCGCACCGGCCTGGACTGGGCGCTGACGCACGCGCTGGAAGCGCCCATTCCCAGCGCGCCAGTGCAATGGTCAAGCACGGCCGTGGCACCGCATCTTGAAATCAGGGCGACGGCCAGGCTTTCCGGCCAGGAGGCCGGCCTGAGCGGCAAATATGCGCCGCAGTCCTGCCGCCGTTTCGACATGGTGCAAGGCGGCAGCACCTCGCATTATCCCGGAATCGCCTGCCAGACGGCGCCCGGCGTCTGGACCTTGCCAGGCAGCGCCGCTCCCCTTGCGGCGCCGGCGGGCGGTATCGCCGCGCGATCCTTGCCCGCCGCACTGCGAAGCGTACGCGACTGAGCGGCTGCCGCAGCAAGACCGCTCCCGAAGGAAGAGGTCAGACGCCGGCCGCCGGCCGCCAGCGCCAGTCGCGGACCTCGGGCATGTCGTCACCATGCGTGCAGATGTAGCGCTTGTGTTCCGTCAGCTTGTCGCGGATCGCCTGCCGGACATAGGCGTCTGAAACGGTTTCAGGAACCAGATCGATCACATCGGCGGCGAGGTGAAAGCGATCAAGCTTGTTGCGGACAACCATGTCGAAGGGCGTGGTCGTGGATCCCTCTTCGATGAATCCGCGCACATGCAAATTCGCGTGACTGTTGCGCTTGTATGTCAATTGATGAATCAGGGCCGGATAGCCGTGATAGGCAAACAGCACGGGTTTATCCGGCGGGAACAGGTCGTCGAAATCGGCGTCCGGCAGGCCATGAGGATGTTGCGCCTGCGGCTGCAAGGTCATCAGGTCGACAATGTTGACGACACGGATCTTCAATTGCGGCCGGTGCTGGCGGAGAAAATCAACCGCGGCAAGCGTTTCCAGGGTCGGGACGTCGCCGGCGCAGGCCATGATCACGTCGGGTGCCGCGCCACGGTCGTTGCTGGCCCACTCCCAGATGCCGATGCCTGCCGCGCAATGCGCGATCGCGGCATCCATGCCCAGCCATTGGGGCGATGGCTGCTTGCCGGCCACTATGACGTTGATGCGATTCCAGCTCCTCAGACAATGATCGGTAACGTATAAAAGCGTATTGGCATCGGGTGGAAAATAGACCCGTACCGTATCGGCCTTCTTGTTCACCACATGGTCCACAAAACCGGGGTCCTGGTGGCTGAACCCGTTATGGTCCTGGCGCCAGACATGCGATGTCAGCAGATAGTTGAGGGATGCGATGGGGCGGCGCCATTCGATCTCACGGGATGTCTTCAACCATTTGGCATGCTGGTTGAACATTGAATCCACGATGTGAATGAACGCCTCGTAGCACGAAAACAACCCATGGCGTCCTGTCAGCAGATAGCCTTCCAGCCAGCCCTGGCAGGTATGCTCGCTGAGGATTTCCATGACGCGGCCGCTCTCGGCCAGATGGTCGTCGCCGGGAATCGTCTCGGCATCCCAGGACCGGTCTGTGACCTCGAATAACGCCTGCAGCCGGTTGGAGGCGGTCTCATCCGGACCGAACACCCGAAAATTCCGCGTGGCGGCATTTTCAGCCATCACATCGCGCAGGAATGTGCCCATCACGTGGGTTGCTTCCGCGTCAACCTGCCCCGGCTGGCTCAAGGCGACGGCATAGTTCTTGAAATCCGGCAAGCGCAGGGGATGCATCAGGCCGCCGCCATTGGCGTGCGGATTGGCGCTCATCCGGCGTTCCGCTCTCGGCGCCAGAGCCGCGATTTCCGGGCGCAGCCGGCCGGCCGCGTCGAACAATTCCTCCGGGACATAACTGCACAACCAGCTTTCCAGCAGTTCCAGATGTTTCGGATTTTTCAATGTGAACGGCACCTGGTGCGAGCGCCAGGACCCTTCGGTCTTGAGACCGTCAACCGTCTTGGGACCGGTCCATCCCTTTGGGCTGCGCAGTACAATCATCGGCCATAAGGGCCGCTGGTGCGGCTTGCCGCCGCGAGCGGCCTGCTGAATCTCCCGGATCTGCGCGAAAGCCTTGTCCATCGCGGCAGCCATCAGCTTGTGCATGGCATCGGGATCATCTCCCTCGACAAAAATGGGCGCATGGCCATAGCCCAGCATGAGCGCGGTCAGCTCCTGTGAACTGATCCGCGCCAGTATGGTGGGATTGGCGATTTTGTAGCCGTTCAGATGCAGGATCGGCAGCACCGCGCCATCCGTTGCCGGATTGAGGAATTTGTTGCCGTGCCAGGATGCCGCCAGCGGGCCGGTCTCCGCTTCGCCATCGCCAATCACGCAGGCCGCGATGAGACCGGGATTGTCGAACACCGCGCCATAAGCGTGGGATAGCGAATATCCCAGTTCTCCGCCTTCATGGATTGAACCGGGCGTATCCGGGGCGGCGTGGCTCGGGATGCCGCCGGGAAAGGAGAATTGCCGGAACAGCCTGGCCATGCCCGCCTCATCCTGCGAGACGGCGGGATAAAATTCGCTGTAGGTGCCTTCCAGCCAGGTATTGGCGACAACCCCGGGCGCGCCATGCCCGGGCCCTGCGATAAACAGGATGTTTGCATCGCACTCCCGTATGATCCGGTTGAGATGCACATAGATGAAGTTAAGCCCCGGCACCGTTCCCCAGTGACCGAGAAGGCGCGGCTTGACATGGCCCAGCGTCAGCGGTTCGCGCAAGAGCGGATTGGCCAGGAGATAAACCTGCCCAACGGAGAGATAATTCGCCGCGCGCCACCAGGCGTTCATCAATTCAAGCTGGCGGGGGAGCAGGGCGGGTTTTTCTGCAGATGACAGGCTGATGCTTTGCGTCATCCCGCCTCCATTGGAACCAGATCAGGGCCACTTGCCCAAGCAGCCCATCGTGGAGCCGCCTGGGCTGGCATTACAAGTCAGGTTCAGGGCTTGGCATAGGCGGAGAGAAGAAGATCCACGGTCTCCATGCTTTCCTTGGTGGCCGTCTTGACGCAATCGCCGCCCGATACCGGCACATAGACCGTTTCAGGGTATTTGGTCTTGAGCTGGTCGCAGAGCGTTTTTGCGGTATCGCGAACGCGCTGCTTGAGCACGGCGCCATCCGAGGGTTTGGAAAGATCGAGATCCGCGTAGCTCGCCGTGCCCAAAAGCGACAGCACGCTATATACGGTTCCCTTGGCGTTGGGGGGCATTTTCTGGTGCGTGATATAGGGCGCATATACCGTAACGGACTCGGCGGAACTGGATGCCGGCTGCGCCACGGCAGTGCCGGCCAGGACCCCGAGGGATGCCAGCGCCGCGACAAAAACCGTGCTTGCGATAATCTTCCTATTCTGCATGACAAACTCCCTTTTTGAATTCTTGACTGGGAACTCTTGGCGATGCCGAGGCACAAGACATTGATCGCGATCAATAACCGCGATGGGATTGCCATTGACCGGCGGAACTGGAGCGTCCGGAACCGCCCGGGAGCTTGATTATTCTCGCCCCCGGGTGCTTTGTTGATCCAGAACAAGGCGGGGCCCGCGCATTCGGCGACAAGCCCGCCAGAAGGAAGCACAGGGATGTTTCCCAGAGCGCTGCGGCTGGAAGTGATCGGCCTGTTGTGCCTGAAGGCGCTGGCCTTGACCGCGATCTATTACCTCTTCATCGCGCCCCATGCCGGACCGGAACCGGGCGGCGAGGCCACCCGTTCGCACCTGCTTTCCATCCCGTCGCAATAGGAAACCGCGATGGATATTGTCGAGCTTTCCCGCCTGCAATTCGCGATAACTGCGCTATACCATTTCATTTTCGTGCCGCTCACGCTGGGACTTTCCGTCCTGCTTGGCATCATGGAAACCGTCTATGTCATGACGGGCAAGACCATCTGGCGCGATATGGTGAAATTCTGGGGCGTGCTGTTCGGCATCAATTTCGCAATGGGCGTGGCGACCGGCGTCACCATGGAATTCCAGTTCGGCACCAACTGGGCCTATTATTCCCATTATGTCGGCGACGTGTTCGGGGCGCCGCTGGCAATTGAAGGCCTGATGGCCTTTTTCCTGGAAGCCACCTTTGTCGGCCTGTTCTTCTTTGCCTGGGACCGGCTGACAACACACCAGCATCTGATCGCCACATGGCTGCTGGCGCTGGGCACCAATTTCTCGGCGCTGTGGATTTTGATCGCCAATGGCTGGATGCAATATCCGGTGGGGGCGCATTTCAACGCGGACACGATGCGCATGGAGGTCAGCGATTTCATGGCCGTGCTCTTCAATCCGGTGGCGCAGGCCAAATTCGTCCATACCGTCAGCGCCGGTTATGTTACCGGCTCGGTCTTCGTCCTGGCGGTCAGCGCCTATTTCCTGCTGCGCGGCCGCCATGTCGAATTCGCCAAGCGCTCCATGACCGTGGCGGCCAGTTTCGGCCTGGCCTCGGCCCTGTCGGTGGTGGTGCTCGGCGACGAGTCCGGCTACACCGCGGGCGTCAACCAGAAAATGAAGATCGCCGCCATCGAGGCGATGTGGGACACAGAACCGGCGCCGGCCTCATTCACCCTGTTTGGCCTGCCCGACCTCGCCGATCACACCACCCGCTACGAAATCAAAGTGCCCTGGATGCTCGGGCTGATTGCGACACGCTCCACCGACACGCCGGTTCCCGGCATCAACCAGCTGGTAAGCCTGGCGCAAACCCAGATCCGGGACGGCATCCTTGCCTACAAGGCACTGCTCGCCATCCGCGCGACCTCGCACGATGCGGCGCCGCGCACGCTGCTGCAGGCGCACGTGGCCAATCTCGGATATGCCCTGTTGCTGAAACAGTTCCGTCCCGACATTGAGAATGCAACGGACCGCGAAATCGCCGCCGCCGCCGCCAGCACCATTCCCAATGTGCCGGTGCTGTTCTGGTCCTTCCGGCTGATGGTGGGACTGGGTTTCTGGTTCGTCGCGCTTTTCGCGGCAGCTTTCTGGTATTCCGCCATGCTGGAGCTTGATCGTCATCGCTGGTTTCTCAAGGCCGCCTTTCTGACCTTGCCGCTGCCCTGGATTGCCGCAGAACTGGGCTGGATCGTGGCCGAGTATGGCCGCCAGCCCTGGGTGATCGAAGGTGTGCTGCCCACCGCACTGGGCGTCTCGACAACCGCCGCCGGCAATGTTCTGTTCAGCCTGATCGGCTTTGCCGTCTTCTATTCGGCGCTGCTGGCGGCGGATCTTTATCTGCTGATCAAGTATATCCGGCTGGGACCGGATGATGTCCTGCCGCGGCCAGCCGATGCGTTCCAGCGCGGGGTGACGCCATGAGCTATGAAATACTGCGCATCATCTGGTGGCTGCTGCTGGGCGTGCTTTTGGGCGGCTTTGCCATCGCCGATGGCTTCGACCTCGGCACCGCCGCGCTTCTCACCTTTGTCGGGCGCAGCGATGTCGAGCGGCGTGTCGCCATCAACAGCGTCGGGCCGGTATGGGAGGGAAACCAGGTCTGGTTCATCCTGGGCGGCGGCGCAATTTTCGCGGCATGGCCCGCGCTTTATGCCGCCAGCTTTTCCGGCTTCTATCTGGCGATGTTCCTGGTGCTGGCGGCGCTGATCGTCCGCCCGGTCGGATTCAAGTTCCGCAGCAAGCTGGAGGATCCGCGCTGGCGCGGCTGGTGGGACTGGGCGCTGTGCATCGGCGGTATCGTTCCGCCCCTGGTGTTCGGCGTGGCCTTCGGCAATCTTTTTGAGGGCGTGCCATTCGGCTTCGACGCCGATCTGCGGATGCAGTCCGACATTTCATTATGGTCGCTGCTGAACCCCTTCGCGCTGCTCTGCGGCCTGGTCAGTCTTGCCATGATCCTGATGCACGGCGCCGCCTGGCTGAATTACAAGACCCGCGGCCCGGTGCAGGACCGTGCCCGCTTCATCCTGCCTTATGCCGCCACCGCCTATGGCCTGGTGTTCAGTGTCGCCGGCGTCTGGCTCAGCCGCATGGACGGATACAGCATGACCAGCCTGGCCGCACCGGATGGGCCGTCCAACCCCCTGGGCAAGACCGTGCTGCATGGCGCGCCCGGCTGGCTGGGCAATTATGAAAACCATGCCCTGCTGTGGCTGTTGCCGCTCGGCGCCCTGCTCATGGCGGTCATGGCGAGCCTGGTTCGCAAGCGCGCGGGGACGAGTTTCCTGCTTTCCGCCTGCGTTCCCGCCCTGACGATCGCCACCGCCGGCGCGGCGCTGTTTCCGTTCCTGCTGCCCTCCTCGTCGCAGCCCGGCGCCAGCCTGACGGTATGGGATGCTTCGTCCAGCAAGCTGACGCTGGAGATCATGCTGGGCGCCGTGATCCTGTTCCTGCCCATCGTGCTGGCCTATACCGCCTTCGTTTACCGGGTGATGCGGGGGCCCGTGACGCGCCAGCAGATCGAATCCGACATCAAGACGTCTTACTGAAGGATCACCGGCATGTGGTATTTTACCTGGGTTCTCGGACTGGGATTTGCCTGCACCCTGGCGGTGCTCAATGCCCTCTGGCTGGAACAGCGCCAGCACTGAGCGCAATGGCTGGGCGTCGAAACGCTACCAGTGCCGCACCCGGCCGACATCCACATGGACAAAATCGGATGCGGGATAAAATCCGACCCCGCCCGCCTGCGCCGCCAGCGCGATGTCGCGCAGTCCCGCCAGCGAACGGCCCGGAACGCGGATGTCAATCGCCATGCCCTGCATGTGCAGGCTCTTGGACGCCACGCCGGAATGTTCGTTCTCGCCGCGAAGCATCGCGTTGGTCGCCGGCGAGCGATAACCGGAAATCACGTTGAAGGGCGCGGCTGTCTCCAGCTTTCCGCGCAGCACGGCCAGAAGATCGAGCAGGTTCGGCGCAATGGGGTGCACTTCGCCGGAGCGGAAATCCCGCAGCACATGGTTCACCTGCGCCAGCGCACCGGGAATATATTCACCTTCCGCCCAATATTCGGTGACCAGCCTTTCGCCGGTATGCAGATTGTCAAAAGCCAGCGAGCGGACATCGCCAAGGCTCGCCAAGGCGGGGAAAAATGGTGCCGACAGGACCGTGGCGCCGGCACCTGCCAGAAAATGGCGGCGTGCAATCAGGCTCATGCGTGAATGCCCTGGAATTCCAGGACCTTTTAGCAGCGGCGGCCTTGTGCGGCAATGTTTAACCACGGGAACATTTCACAGGGTTTTCGGCCAGCTTTTCGCTTTGCCCGGCGCGGATCATGCGCAGGTCGCGGCCATAAATATCGGGGCGAAATTGCAGTACGCCGTCGGGGTCCGCGAAAGCCGTCCAGTAGAGAAAATAGACCGGCAATTTCCTGGCGAGCGGCAAATAGCCGGTTTCGCCGGCACTCACCGCGTCGCTGATTTTTTCGGCGGCGCTCAAATCGCCGGCAAGCGCATAGGACGCCAGCGGCAGGATCTGCTCCACCCGTACGCAGCCATGGCTGACATCGCGGTGCGCGGCATTGAAAGCCGCATGACCGGGCGTGTCGTGCAGATAGACATCGAACTGGTTGGGCAGCTCGATCTTGATGCGGCCCAATGGATTCTTGGGCCCCGGATGCTGCCGCAGCCGGTAGGGAAAATGCCCCGCCGGAATAGCGCGCCAATTGACGTGAAGCCCTTGCGGATCATCAGCCGGACCATCCAGCAGGACCATGTCCTGGCTTACAAGATAGGCCGGGTTGCGCTTCAGCTTGGGCAATATTTCGCGCGCGGCGATGGAAGCCGGCACGGTCCATGCCGGATTGACCGTGATACCCGCTCCCTCGGCGCGCAAGATCGGCGTTGGCGTGGCGGGCTTGCCGACGATCACGCGCGACGTGATGATTTTGTTGTCGCCCAGGAACAGGTCCAGCCGCGCATCCGCGACGTTGATGACAATGCGGTCCGCCTCCAGCTGGGGCGGCAGCCAGCGCCAGCGCTCCATGTTAGCGGCGACGGTATCCGCCCGCGCGTCGGCCGGCACATTCAATGCCGCCAGGGTCGCGGGTCCCAGTCCGCCATCCTGCGGCAACCCGTGCCGCGCCTGAAACCGCTTTAACGCATCGGCATCGGACAGGCCCGTAATGTTGTCCTCGAACGCCAGGCGTGACCGGAGCAGGCCGGATTCGGCGCCCGGTGCAATCACGGGCCATCCGCCGGCGGCGGCGATGCGGCGATAATGCGCCAAAAGATTTTTCAGTTTTGCATACTCGGGCGCATGAGGCGGCAGGCCGGCGAGCATCGTGTCCAGCGAGTCCTGGCTGACCGCCTGATCCAGCGCGGCAGCGGCATCGAAGTCGGGCGGCGGCAGCGCGATGTCGCTGTCCAGAATCTTCCGAGACGGCCGGCCGGTTCGAACGTCCCGCATATAATCCAGCAACGCTGCGGAGACGGCGGCATTGCGGGCGGCCGGATCGGTCAGGCCCGGGATGCGGTAAGCATCGGGATCCAGCCCCTCTTCCGCAGCATGCGACAGCGCCGCCTGTGCCACGCGGGTCTGGGCATCCGATAGAAGCGGAGCGGCTGCGGCGGTTCCGCCGATGATCGCCAGAAGACCGATGACCAGACGGGTTTTCGCTCTTGACGATATATTCACTGCAAACATGCCGCAATTTAACATCGCCAGCCGCAGGAACATTGATCTGGCGCAAGGCCGCCCCGCCGCCGCGGTCTTAATCTGTAGTAAGGAGGTTGCCGTGAAGCACGCCGTCATTTTTGCCCATCCCAATGCCGACAGCTTTACGGCCTCGGTCGCCGGCGCTTATGCCCAGGCGGCCGAAGGACTGGGGCACACCGTGGTTCGCCGCGACTTGTACCGCATGGGCTTTGACCCCTGCCTGAAGGCCGAGGAACTACCGCGTGAAAATTTCACGCCCGCAAGCGATGTCCTGGCCGAACGGGCGTTGCTGAAGGATGCGGATGTCTTTGCCCTGGTCTACCCCTTATGGCTGAACGCGCCGCCCGCCATGATGAAAGGATATCTTGAACGGGTATTCGGGTTCGGTTTCGCCTACGGCGGCAGCGGCAGCAGCGCAAACCCGCTTCTTTCCGGCCGCCGGATGATTGCGTTCAGTTCCTCGGGCGCGCCACTGCAATGGGTCAAGGATACCGGCGCCTTGGGCGCCATCCATACCCTGTTCGACGCTTATTTCGCCCAAGTCTGCGGCCTGACCGCCGTGGAGCATGTACATGTCGGCGGCATTGTGCCGGGCGCCACGCAGGAATTTGTCGAAGCCCGCCTCGCGGATGTTGCAAGAACCGTCAATACCCATTTCAGGAGAGCCGCATGAGCAATGCAAAAATCGCCGGCGCGGGGATGCCGCTTCATCTTGTGGTGTGGCTGGACCACCGGCAGGCGCGGCTCTACGCGCTGACACATGACGCGTTCCAGGAAACCCAGGTCCATAACAGCGATGCCGGCGAGGGCCATATTCATCATCATGCCGGCTCGGTCGGCGCGGGCCATGTCGCCCTTGGCCGGGCGTTTCTGGACAAGATTTCCGACGCCATCGGCGCGGCGCAGGAAATCCTGATTGTCGGGCCGTCCGGCGCCAAGACGGCGCTCAAGACTTTTCTGGACAGCCACAAGCCGCACCAGGCCGGAAATGTTGTCGCCGTGGAACCCATGGATCACGCCAGCGATGGCGAGATCGTGGCATTTGCCCGGCGCTTCTTCGAACGGGCCGACCGCATGATGCCGATGAAGAGCTGAGAGGAGAAATTGCCATGACACCAATCAGGGTTGAGAGCGAACTTTGGGCCACCAGCCTTCTGCCCGAGGGCATGATTGACAAGTGGCTGGTGCCCGATGGCGCCTTTGTCGAGGCTGGCGACGCGCTGGCCGCGTTACACATCGAGGGCGCGCTTCACAAATTGATCGCTCCGGCGGAAGGCTGGCTGACGATTGACAGAAAGGCCAATGACGTCATCGAACCCGGCGCGGTGATTGGACATATCGGGGGCCAAACCTGATATTCCTCAGGGCACCAGCACGGCGGCGCCGTCGAACCGCCCCTCTCTGAGATCGGCAAGCGCCCGGTTGGCGTCCCTCAGCTTGTAAACGGTCGTGCGGGTTTTCACGCCGATGCGCGGCGCAAGGTCGAGAAAATCCAGCCCGTCCTGACGGGTGAGATTGGCGACCGAAACAAGCTGGCGCTCCTCCCACAGCAGGTCGTACGAAAAGGCGGGTATGGTGCTCATATGGATGCCGGCACAGACCACACGGCCGCCCTTGCGCACCGCTTTCAGCGCCAGTGGCACCACCGCCCCAACGGGGGCATAGATGATGGCGGCGTCCAGAACTTCGGGAGGATTATCTTCCGAACCGCCAGCCCATTCTGCCCCCAGGCTGCGTGCAAAATCCTGTGTTTCCCTGTCATCCTTTTGCGTGAAAGCAAAGATGCGGCGGCCCTGCCATTTTGCCACCTGCGCGACGATGTGGGCGGCGGCGCCGAAGCCGTAAAGGCCCAGCCGCTTGCCTTCACCCGCCATCACCAGCGACCGCCAGCCAATCAGGCCGGCGCACAGAAGCGGCGCCAGGGCGACATCGTCACCGATTTCGCCAAGAGGAAAGGCATAGCGCGCATCGGCAATTGCCGCCGTGGCATAGCCGCCATGGCGGGTATAGCCGGTGAATAGCGGCCGGTCGCAAAGATTTTCGGCGCCGCCGAGGCAATAAAAGCAGGTGCCGCAGGTGTGGCCGAGCCAGGGAATGCCAACCCGCTGGCCGATGGCGAGGCCGCTGACGCCTTCGCCCAATGCGTCAATCCGGCCCACAATCTCATGTCCGGGAATGATCGGGAGCTTGCCGCCGGGCAATTCGCCGTCAATCACATGCAGGTCGGTGCGGCAGACGCCGCATGCTGAAACCTTGACGCGGATTTCGCCGGGACCCGGCACGGGATCCGGCAGTTCCATCCATTCGAGCGGCGTGCCCGGACGGCGCAAAATCATCGCCTGCATGTCAACCCCAACGCGCCGCCCTGCAAATCAATGCCGGCGGCCTCAGTGCGAAATCAGGACGCAATATTGCGGATTGAGCAGCATGTCATGGGTAACGCCGCCAAAGACGAATTCGCCCATCCGGGAATGACCATAAGCGCCCGCAACCAGGAAATCGCAGCCGCGCGCGATCATTTCGGAATAAAGTTCCGCGGCGTCCGAGCCGCTCAGGATGGATGTCACCGGTTCGGCCGCGATTTCATGGCCTTCCAGCCAGCGCGCCACGTCCACCACACGGTCATGGGCGCGGCTCTGCGCGGGTTTGCCCGCCGCTTCCAGCACGGTGACATTCTTGGCTAGCCGCAAGAGCGGCAGGGCATCGGCCAGGGCGCGGCGCGCTTCGCGGCTGTCCTTCCAGGCGACAAAGGCATTGCCCAGCGCCAGGCTGGAGATTCCCTGCGGCACGATCAACACCGGCCGCCCGGATTCCAGTGCCAGGTCGCCGATCTTGACCCGCCTGGTGTTGTCGAGCACGGCCGCGCCCCGGTCCGGGCTTGTGATGATGAGATCGGCGGCGCGGGCCTCGTCGGCGATATAGGACGCCAGGGGCGCATAGGTGATGCCGGACCGCCATTCCAGGGATTTCACCCTGCCCTTCAGGGCCTGGCGAAACTCGACCTCGGCGGCGGCGATTTCCCGAACGATTTCGGCGCGGTCGGCAACCGTCACTTCGCCGGCGGTCAAACCTTCATCGAACAGCATCTGGAAAGGCTGACAGGCGGCAATGCCGATGACGCGGGCATCGCATTTGTCTGCGAGCTCGGCGGCGATGTTCAGCAGCCCGGTATTCTTGCGATCCAGTTCCAGATGCACCATCAAGGTCTTGTAGGTCATGACATTCTCCGTCCAAGCTCGGTACGGATCATGGAGGCTTTTGGCGCACCGGGCGTTGATCGAGGTCAACCTGCCAGCGTCCGCGTCTGGCGCGCGATCACCGCTTCTTCGTCGGTGGGGATGGCCCAGGCCCAAACCGGGCTATCGGCGGCACTGATCCGGATTGCACCGGCCCCATTGGCCGCCGCATCCAGCGTCAGGCCCAGCCAGCCCATCCGGGCGGCGATCGCGGCCCGAATCACGGCGGAATTCTCGCCAATGCCGCCGGTGAAAACGATGCCGTCCAGCCCGCCCAGAGAGGCGCCCAGCGCCCCGATCTCCCGCGCCGCGCGATAGACGAAAAGCTCTATCGCCTCCCTGGCCCTGGCATCGCCGCTGGCCAGCAGCAGCCGCATGTCGCCGCTGATATCCGAGACACCCAGCAGGCCGGACTTGTCGTAGAGCAAGTCCTGCAAGCCCACCGCATCCATTCCGCGCGCCTGCATCAGGTACAGCAGAACGCCGGGATCGAGCGCGCCGCAGCGCGTTCCCATCACCAGCCCGTCCAGCGGCGTAAAACTCATGGTGGTGTCGATGCTGCGCCCATCCCTGAGGGCGCAAAGGCTGGCGCCGCTGCCCAGATGGGCGATGATGATGCGCCCGCCGGCCTGCGCCGGGGCAACCTCCCTGAGCCGCCCGGAAATATATTCGTAGGACAGGCCGTGAAAGCCGTAACGGCGGATGCCGGAATCTTCCAGCGCGCGCGGCAGGCCGAAGCGCCGCGCCGTGGCGTCCATGGTCCGGTGAAAGGCGGTATCAAAACATCCCACTTGCGGCAGGCCGGGGCGCAATTCTGCCAGCGCCCTCACCGCGGCCAGATTGTGCGGCTGGTGCAGCGGCGCCAGCGGCGCCAGCGCATCAAGCCTTGTCAGCGCGGCATCGTCCAGCAGGATGGGGTCTGCAAGTTCGCCGCCATGGACAATGCGGTGGCCCGCCCCGGTCAGTATATTGCCGCCGAGATGCTCCTCCGTCCATTTCAGGACGTCGTCCAGCATGGCGTCATAATTGGCGCTGACGCCTTCGCTCTTGCCTTGCGCGATGCGCTTGTCGCCGAACAGCGCGTATTTCAGACTGGAGGAGCCGGCGTTGAGTGTAAGAACAAGACCGGGACGGCTCATCAGCGCCGGGCCTGCACCAGCAGCAGCGCGATGGCGCAGGAAGCCAGCCTTGTCGATACCGGATCGGCGCGGCTGGTCAGGATGATGGGCAACCGCGCGCCCAGGACGATTCCCGCGCCGTCTCCGCCCTCGAAGAATGTCAGCTGCTTGGCAAGCATGTTGCCGGATTCGATGTCGGGAACCAGCAGGATATCGGCCTGACCCGCCACCTTTGAGACAATGCCCTTGATCCGAGCCGCTTCCATGCTGATGGCATTGTCGAAGGCCAGCGGCCCGTCCAGCACACCGCCGGTGATCTGGCCGCGCTCGGCCATCTTGCACAGCGCCGCGGCATCAATTGTGGCGGGCATTTTTTCGGTTACCAGTTCCACCGCCGAGAGGATCGCCACCTTCGGCAGCGCCAAGCCCATGGCGATGGCGAAATCTATCGCGTTCTGGCAGATGTCGCGCTTGTCGGACAGGCTGGGGAAAATATTGATGGCGGCGTCAGTGATGAACAGGGGCCGGGGATAGGCCGCGACATCGAACAGGTAGCAATGGCTTATCCGGCGGCCGGTCGCCATACCCGTCACCACTTCACGCATCAGCTCATCGGTGTGCAGGCTGCCCTTCATCAGGGTCTCGACCTCGCCGCGCCCTGCCATCGCCACGGCCTCGGCCGCCGCGGCATGGCTTTGCGGGACGGCGACAAGGCGGAACTTGCCGATATCCAGCCCGGCTTCGGCCGCCACGGCGCGAATCCTGGCTTGCGGCCCCACCAGCACCGGCACGATCAAACCCGCATTTGCCGCCTCAACCGCGGCCGACAGCGAGGGGGCGTCACAGGGATGCACCACTGCGGTCAATGCCGGTTTCAGCCCGGCGCAACGCGCGATGATTTGGGCGTGGCGTGCAGGCGAATCGGACATGTTGGTCATCGGCCACCCGCTTGATCGCGCCGCCAGAATACCAGCTCGCGGCGGTAAAATCCCGTCCCGTTCAATGTCTACCCGCAAATTTGGCCGGAACCTGTCAATCCCCGATCGCCGCCCGGACATTGCGCAGCAGCACATCATCCAGCAGGGGCTTTTCCAGGATGGCGAAGAAGCCCGCCACCTTGGCACGGTGGCGCAGCGCGCTGCTGACCGGGGCCGTCATCAGGATCTGTGGCGCGGAAACGCCGCGCGCCGCCAGTTTTTCGCGCAGGGCAAAACCGTCCGTTTCGGGCATGCGGTAATCCACAACCAGACAGGCGGCATCATACAGTCCCGGATAATCCAGCAGGGCGGCAGCGCTGTCGCAGACATGCACATCCATGCCGTCCAGCTGCAGGGAAAATTTGAGCGATTCCCGCACCGCCTTGTCGTCGTCGACAACAATAATCACGTTTTTCCTGCTCAGCATGCCACCAGTATGCCCGTACCCGCGGCCCTGTTCCTTGATCGAGCGCAATACGGTGGAAACATCGGCAAGCTTGATCCGCGTCAAGGACTTGCGCGGCCAGAGGGCTTTAATCGGGACAAGCTTACAGGGTGCCGCAACATGAAAGCATTGGTTTATCTGGGTCCCGGCGCGAAGGCGCTGCAGGTCCGTCCCAAGCCCGCTTTGCAAGCCGCCGACGATGCCATTGTGAAGATCGTCAAGACCACGATCTGCGGCACCGACCTGCATATCCTCAAGGGCGATGTTCCCAGCTGCACGCCGGGACGCATTCTGGGCCATGAGGGCATCGGCGTGGTGGAGACGGTTGGCGCGGCCTGCACCAGCTTCAAGCCCGGAGACCGCGTGCTGATCTCCTGCATCTCGTCCTGCGGCAAATGCGAATATTGCCGCCGCGGCATGTATTCCCATTGCACCAGCGGCGGCTGGATCCTGGGCAACAGCATAGACGGCACACAGGCCGAATTTGTGCGCATCCCGCACGCCGACACCAGCCTCTATCACTTGCCGCCTGGGGTGGAGGAAGACGCGCTGGTGATGCTGAGCGACATCCTGCCCACCGGCTTTGAGTGCGGCGTACTCAACGGCAAGATCGAAAATCCCGGCTGCACCGTGGCGATTGTCGGCGCCGGCCCCATCGGACTGGCAACGCTGCTGACGGCGCAGTTTTTCTCGCCCTCCCGCATCATCATGATCGACCTGGACGATAACCGCCTGGAAGTGGCCCGTCATTTCGGCGCCACCGACACCATCAACAGCGCCAAGCAGGACCCGGTGGCCGAAGTCATGAAACTGACCGGCGGAGTGGGCGTGGACACGGTGGTCGAAGCCGTGGGCATTCCCGCCACGTTCGAAGTCTGCGAGGCCATCGTCGCTCCCGGCGGCACCATCGCCAATGTCGGCGTGCATGGCCGCAAGGTGGACCTGCATCTGGAGCGGTTATGGTCGCAGAATATCACCATCACCACCCGCCTGGTGGACACGGTGACGACCAACATATTGCTGCGGGCGGTCGCCTCCAAAAAGCTGAATCCCGCCAGCCTGATTACCCACCGTTTCTCGCTGGATCATATTCTGGATGCCTATGACACCTTCGCCCGGGCGGGGGAAACCAGGGCCCTGAAAGTGCTCATTTCGGCCTGACTACGTAGATTCCCTTAGTACTAAACCCAATATTTTAAGCCATCCCGGCCCCCTAGAAAGGAGCTGCAACCGGGTTTTGGAGATACCGATGACAGCATTACAGGCCGTGAACAGCCAGCATGCCGCAGCCCTCAAGGCGCGTACCGCGTGGATGGCCAGCCAGGACGGCTCCGAGCCCCTCAGCACCTCCGGAACAGTGGTGCAATTCGCCGAAGGCCATGAAATCTTCGCCGAGGCGGAAGAGCCCGAGGCCTTCTTCAAGGTGGTTTCCGGCGTCGTCCGGGTCTGCAAATTCCTCAGCGATGGCCGCCGCCAGATCGAGGCCTTTCACGTCGCCGGCGAAATGTTCGGGCTGGAGCTGGGCGGCGAGCGCCTGCTTTGCGCCGAAGCCGTGAGCGACTGCACCCTGGTGTCCTATCGCCGCCGCAGCATCGAGACGCTGGCGCTGAAGGACGAAAAAATCACCCGCCAGCTTTTCCAGTATGCCATGCAAAATCTTGCCAATGCCCAGAACCATTCCCTGCTCCTGGGCCGGCGCGGCGCAGCCGAGAAAATGGCATCCTTCCTGCTCAGCCAGGCGGAGCATTCGGCGGACGGGCGTACCGTCAACCTCGCCATGACCCGCCAGGACATCGCCGATTATCTGGGCCTGACCATCGAGACGGTGTCACGCAGCCTTTCGCAGCTGGAGCGCCAGGGCATGATCGCCCTTTCCAACACCCGCGAGTTGCGCCTGAAAAAGATCGAAGCGCTGGAAGATCTGGCCGCCTGAGTTTCAAATAACGGTGGAGTCTGACCATGCATTTTCGATCGCTCGGCACCGGGACCATCGCCGCCGCAATCTTCATGACGAATGCGGTGCAGGCGCAGGATATCGAGGCCGGACGGCGGATTGCCCAGACTTGGTGCAGCGGATGTCATCAGATTGATGCCCGGGACCGCAAAATGGGCAACGATGCGGTGCCCTCTTTCCCTTCCATCGCGAAAATGACTTCGACGACCGCCATGTCGCTCGCCGCCACATTGAGCACGCCGCATGGGCGCATGCCCGACTATACGCTGAGCCGGACAGAGATTCAGAATGTCTCTGCGTATATTCTGACCCTGCGCAATCCGCACCATTCGAACTAGGCCGCCGCCAGGCGCCCGTCCACAATATGGATGATGCGGTCGGCTTGGGCGGCGAATGCGGGATCATGGGTTACCACGATGACCGTACGCCCTTTCTGGCGCGACAGGTCCCGCAGGATTCCCTGGACCACCGCGCTTGAGGCGGTATCGAGATTGCCGGTGGGTTCATCTGCAAAGATCACATGAGGATCGTTGGCCAGCGCGCGGGCAATGGCGACGCGCTGGGCTTGGCCGCCCGATAATTGATGCGGCAGGCGGTTCGCCTGGCCTTCCAGACCCAGATCGGCCAGAAGTCCCGCGGCGCGGTCTCGCGCCTCTGTCCCGCTCAGGCGTCCCAATTGCCGCATCGGCAGCATCACATTTTCCAGCGCCGTAAATTCCGGCAACAGAAAATTGGCCTGAAAGACAAAACCCAGCCGCGACAGGCGGATATCGGCCAGCTGGTCTTCCTTGAAGCCGGACGTCTCTTCCCCCTCCAGCCACAATGAGCCCCGGCTGGGCAGATCCAGCAGCCCCAGCAGATAGAGAAGCGAGGATTTGCCCGAGCCGGAGGGGCCGGTGATGGCGACAAATTCCCCGGACTTGATGTCAAGACTGATGTCCTGCACCAAAGTCACGGACACCTCACCCGGCAGGATGCGGGTGAGGCCACTGGCGCGAAGCAGCACGCCGGTCATGCCCCGGCGCCCCGCAATATTTCCACCGGCTGGACCATCGCGGCCTTGCGGGCCGGCAACCAGGCCGCCCCAATGGCCGCCAGGAAGGCAAATCCGCCCGCAATGGCGAATTGCTGCCAGCTCCAGTCAATCGGCATCTGGGTAGCTGCGTGGTGCCGGGAAAGTGAAAGCTCAGGCGCCCCAGCGACATCATGATGACGGCCCCCAGCGGCAGGCCAAAGGCGCAACCCAGCGCCCCCAGTATCACCCCTTCGGTGAGAAAAATGGTCTGGATGTTCCGGGCGTGAAAACCCATGGATTTCAAGATGGCGATATCGCGCCGCTTCTCGATTACAACCGTCGAAATGACATTATATATGCCGAATGCCGCCACCAGCAAAACGGCGCTGACGACGCTGTACATGATGATGTTGCGCAGGGCGAGCGTGCTCATAATGTCTTCCGAGGCTTCCTGCCAGGACACGCTTTTGTACTGCAGCTCGTTTTCGATCCGCGTGGCGATATCCTGGGCCGCATAGGGATCGGCCAGTTTGACGATGATCTCGTTGGCGCGGTTGGGCCGGTTCAGAAGCGCCTGAACCCGCTTGAGCGAAAGGAAGACCTGGCCCTTATCGAAGGCGGCGCGGCCGGTGTAGAAAATGCCGACGATCTTGAAACTGTGCGTTTGCCCGGTGGCGGCGGAGATGGTGATGGCCTCGCCGCGCTCCAGCGACAGGATTCGCGCCAACTCCTTGCCGATGATGATGCCGTCCGGGTTGGCCGCCAAGTCGGCGACGCTGCCGTCAATCATGTAATTGCCGATGGTGGAGACGGAATTTATGTCCGCCGGGATCATTCCGTTGAGCGACAGCGATTCATCCTTGCCTGCGAAGGAGAGCAGTCCCGTTCCCTGCAGCATAGCGGACGCCGTGACGCCGGGAATTCCACGGACATAGTCCAGCGCCTGGAGATAGTTGCGAATGCCGCGCGTTTCGGTCTCCGGCTTGACCCGGTGCATCTGGATGACGGCGCCCGGATAAAGCTGCGTCACTGGTTGAAGGTGGGGATTGCGATATTCGTCTTCGATCGTGATGTGGGGAGAATTGTCTATCAGCCGGTGAATAAAGTCGGTTTCCGAGCCCTGCATCATGGCGGAAATGCCCAGGAAAAACGCGGCTCCCAGAACAATTCCGGCCAGCGAAACCGCCGTCTGGCGCTTGCGCGCCAGCAAGTGCCTCAGCGCGATGCCGCCAAGAACGCCCTTCATGGCTGAACCATTGTCAGCCGCAGATTGCCGGCCGGAACGGCCCTGCCGTCGCGCAGGATGACATCATCGCGCACCACGCCGCTCAGGACTTCGACCCAGTCGGTGCTCTTGGCGCCCAATGTCACCGGTTCTTGCTGGACATGGCCGCCAGTCACTTTCCAGACCTTGCCGTCCGCCACGGCGCTTGCCGGCAGCGAGAGCGCATTCTGGTCGGTATGGATGATGATGTTGGCTTCCGTGGTCATGCCGATTTGGAGCGGACTGTCCTTGGACAGATTGATGCGGACGCGATAGCTGCGTCCCACGGGGTCGCCCTTCGGGGTCACCTCGGTAACCTGGGCCTCGAATATCTTCCCCGGAAAAGCATCGGCGCGGATCAGCACTTTTTGGCCCACCCGCACCTGGGGGATATCCTCCTCGTCCACCTGGGCTGCGACACGCAGGCTGGCGTGGCAGGAGAGCCAGAACAGCGGCGTGTTCGCGGCGATGAACTGGCCGACTTCGCCGTCGCGCTGGATGACGGAGCAATCGTCCGGCGCGGACAGGACCATGAATTGCGCCTGGGCCTGGGCCTGCCGGACCGCGGCGTCGGCCATGTTCGCCGTGGCGACGGCGCGATCGTAAACTTGGCGGGCAATGGCGTCCTGCTGCAGCAGCCTGGTATCCCGTTCCATGTCGGTCCGGGCGAAGGCGGCATTGGCCTTGAGCTGGGCGATATTGCTCGCAAGGTCGTCGGATTCCAGCCGCGCCAGCACCTGGCCCTTGCGCACAGCATCATGTTCGTCGCCGAGCAGCGCCACCAGCCGCCCGCCCACGCGTGGCGCCACCGGCATCATCACGCTGGCTTCCACCGTGCCGCTAGCATAGACCGCCGTGACGGCGGTGCCGACACGCGGATGCAGGGCATCCAGCGCGGGCGACCGCAGGTAATAGAAGGCGGCGATGCCCAGAAGGGCAAGAATCGCCACCCCGGCCACGCCATAGATCAATCGGGACATCATGCTGTCAGGCTAGCGGTGCTGGGCCCCGGGCGCCCTGATCCGGATCAAGTTATTCGATGCGGCAGGCTTTCCTGTTGTTGATGCACAATGCCGCCCAAATCGGCCTGATATGGAGATATGTGTCATTCACTGCCTCCATGGGATTGATGGCGGGAGCATTCTGCCAGGCGGGATGCCAGGCGGCACAAGTCCTGGATGGAAGCTGCCGGACACGGCAGGCCAGCGGCAGCAGACCATTGAACCGCGCAATCGTCAGTGACAGGCGGCCAGTGATGTCTGCATGCAAGTCCGCCCTGTCGTCCCTGTGCGGGATCGGCTGCTTCAGCAGCAGGGCCATCTGATCCACCATGATTTCGAGCCGCCCGGTCTCGATGGCGGCAAGATCGTTTTCTTCCGGGTATTTCATCAAAACGAGCTGATAGCTTGGCGCAGTTCCCAAAGGGGGAAAGCCGGCGGGACAACGCGGCTCTGCGGCGCCGCATTGCTGCGGCAGCACGCCCAACGTCACAAACATGCTGTCGATTTCCGGATCGGATTTGCGCGCGGCAACGATGTCGCCGCTGCCTGCCGCAAGCTGCCCCAGCCAGAGATGCGCCAGCCCGCGGCCGAAATGGGCGGAAGGCTGCTGGGGATCGGCCGCCAGCGCCGCCGTGTAATCGGAGATCGCCGCGGCGAAGCGGGTCATGCGCAATTCGACCATGCCGCGGCTGTTCAGGGCGGTGGCGGATCGCGGGTCCAGGTGAATCGCCGCATCACAGTCGGCCAGCGCCCGCGCCAGGTTCTTTCCCGTGCCGCCGCGCGCCCAGCACAGCCCGCTGCGGATGGGAACATCCAGCGGCGCCGCCGCAACCGCCGCGGTGAACTGCGTTACGGCGGCATCGAATTCGCCCATCCCGCTCAGGGCCCGGCCATAGCCGGCCAAGTCGTCGGCATCCCTGGGCCGGGAACGGAGCACTACCTGAAAATCCGCTGCCGCCCGTTCGAAGCGGTGTTGCAGGAGATAGGCATAGCCGCGCAATTCGAAGGCATCGGTCTTTCCCGTATCCAGGACGATGGCCTGGGAGCACGCCTTTTCCGCCGCGTTCGCCCCGCCCTGCATCAGCGCCGTAAAGCAGGTGAGAAGATACAGATCGCTCAGCGCCCGCGCATCGGATTCGGGTGCCGCTTGCTGCCGGGTTCTTGGGGCCTCGGGCGTCCTCGAGACAGGCAGGATGCGCGCCTGGGCAACAATGCCGCATGCGAGAAATGCGGCTCCGGCGGCGAGAAACCGGCAAATTCTGGCAAGGGCCATGGGCGCTCCTTTTCGGCCATTTTGAGACAATTTGCCCCAACGGCATTGCGCGGAATCAAATGCCGGCTTGATTCAAATCAAATCCCCCGGCGCCGGCCTGCGTGATGCTCAGACAGCGAAAATGGGAGGTTGGAATGACGGTTCAGGACATGACGGTTGTGATTTTCGTGGTGAGCACATTTGCCGTGTTCGCCCTCATGCTGGGCTTTGCCTCATGGGACGAAACGCGCCGCATGCGCGAGTTGCGTGGCACTTCGCCCGCGGAAACAAAAACCGCCGAACGCGAAAAGGTGCATCATTGATTGACGCCGCGTCCGGGCGCGCTGCGTTGCTTCATACTGCGGCTGTCATCGCCGCAGTTGTCGTTTTCGCCATAATCTTCACCTATACGGGGGACGCCGACCTGCTGTTCGCGATCGGGGGCGGATTGGGCACCGGGCTGCTGATTTATCTGACGGTGCACCTCTTCCACGACCCGGCCGGGGAAAAATAGGCAATGAATATCCTGGATGCCATTCATTGCCGCCGCGCCGTGCGGGACTTCAAGCCGGATAAAGTGCCGGCGGCTCTGCTGCGGCAGATGATTGCTGCGGCGAGCTGGGCCCCCAGCGCCATGAATGAACAGCCTTGGCATTTCACCGTGGTGACCGATGCAAACCTGATGGGTGAAATCGCAACCCAAGCCAAGGCCCTGGTGCTCAAGGGCGTGGCCGCCATGCCGCGATCCGGCCACTTTCTGGATGTCCTGGGTGATCCGCATTTCAATATTTTCTACAACGCGCCCGCCCTGCTGGTGATCTCTGCCGAGGCGCAGGGCCAATGGCATGTCGAGGATTGCGCCATGGCGGCCGAAAACGCCATGCTGGCGGCGCTGGACCTGGGCCTGGGAAGCTGCTGGATCGGATTTGCGCAAGCCTGGCTCAACAGCGAAGACGGGTTGAAGGCCCTGGGCCTGCCGCCAAATTACCGCGCCGTGGCGCCTCTCGTCATCGGCTATCCCAAGGCCGAGATGCCGCCGGTGGCGCGCAAGAAACCCGAGATCAACTGGATCGGCGATGGCCTGGTGACGGGCCGGACGCCCGGACAGATCGTTCCGGGCGTTGACGGGACTCTCACCCATCCCTGAGGCGCATGATGAAGCTGCTGAGAGAAATCGGGAATGAGGATCGTTTCGGCGCCTATCTATGGGTTTGCCTGGTGTTTCTCGCCCTCGTCCTCACCCTCACCGCCATCCTGTATTTCGCACCCCATCCCCCGGGCTGAGGGGCCATGTCCGAACTGGAACTCCTGCAGCGGGCAGCCCTTGCTGCCGCCATAGGCCTTTTGATCGGAATCGAACGCGGCTGGCAGGAACGTCAGGCGCGGGATGGCGCGCGCGTAGCGGGCATTCGCACCTTCACGCTGATCGGGATCCTGGGCGCGATTTGCAGCCTGTTTTCCGGCGCCGGCACAACAGCCCTAGGACTTAGCTTCCTGGCTTTTGCCCTTCCCCTTGGCATATTCGAATGGCGCCGCGCCGCGCAGGAAGGCAGCGTTTCGGCCACCGATCTGGTGGCAGGACTGCTGACATTTGCGCTCGGGGCCTATGCCGCCAGGGGAAGTTTGGCGGTGGCGGCGGCCGTGGGTGTGGTCTCGGCTGCCATTCTGGCTGAACGGCGGGTGATGCATGAATTCCTGCGCAATCTGAAATGGACCGAACTGCGCGCCGCGCTCATGCTGCTGGTGATGACGGCGGTGCTGCTGCCGGTGCTGCCGGACCGCACGGTGGATCCCTGGGATGCGCTCAATCCCCACCAGATCTGGCTGATGACGGTGCTGGTCGGCGCGATTTCCTATGCCGGGTATATTGCGGTCAGGATCGCAGGCGAGCGCAATGGGCTGCTTTCGGCCGCATTGCTGGGCGGCATCGTCAGCTCGACCACCGTGACCTGGACATATGCCCGCCTGGTGCGGCGTGATGCCGGGGCCCTGCCTGCCGTCATGGCCGCGATCCTGGCAGCCTGGATTGTCTCGCTGCTGCGGATGTCGGCGGTGGCCATCCTGATCCAGCCTGCCCTGGCTGCGCCGCTGGCGCCGTCCATTCTGGCGGCGGCGGCGATATTGCTGCTACCGGGGTTCTTGGCCTGGCGCGCGGCGGCGACGGTCGAGAACCATGCGCTGGCCTTGCAGGACCCCTTTGACCTGGGATTGATGCTGCGCCTCACCGCCCTGCTGGCCATCATCATGCTGCTGTCGAAAATAGGGGCTTCGGCCCATTCGGGGTTGTTTGCCCTGGGCGGCATATCGGGCCTGCTGGATGTGGACCCGATTACGCTCTCCATGGCCAAACTGGCCGGCACCGGAGTGACGGCCGCTGTTGCGGTTTCCACCATCCTGATCGCCGCCGCTGCCAATGGACTGGCAAAATCGGTGCTGGCGCTGATATTTGGCGGACCGAAGCTGGGAATGATGCTGAGCCTGTCGGCCTTGGCAGCGTTTGGCGCGGGCGCCGCGGCCCATGCATATTTTCCGGCAGGCTAGCCGGGGGCGGAATGATTGCTTCCGCCCCGCGGCCGCAAACCAGTCAGGAAATTGTCAGGCGATCCTCGACGCCTTGGACGCCTGGCGCGGACCAGGCGGCATATTCGGCGGCCTGACGCTCGCGCCAGTCATGGACATAACCGTCCAGCGTGACATGGCCGCCATCGCGCACATTGACGTTGATGCGCTGCGCCTCCACGCCGGCATGGCGCTTGAGAGCGTCCTCGATCCTGCGTTTGACGTCGTCGGCATGCACCTGCGGCTTGACCGCGATGCTGTTGACCACGCCCACCACGCCGGACAGCTTGCGGACGGCGTTTTCGGCGGCGGCGCGCTGATAATGCCAGTCCACCTTTCCCGATAATGCGACCCAGCCATCCTGCACCTTGATCTGAATGCTGTCCTTGGGCACCACCGCATTCCAGTGAAGGATATTGATTGCACGCTGCGCGATCTCGGCGTCCGAAGTCTTCTTGTCCTCGGCATAACGAACCTTGATTTCCTCGGCGATGGCCGTCACGCCCTTGACGCGGCGGATCGCCTGCTCAACCGCCAGCTTCTCGGCGTAGGAGCCAACCATGCCGCTGAGCATCACCACGCCATTGTCCACGGCAACCCCGATATGGATCGCATTCACGCTCGGCTCGAAATCCAGTTCGTCGAGGATGCTCTGGCGAAGGAACATGTCGCTCATTTTCCACTCCTTTGGGTTGCGGGACTGCCGGACGGCCGCAAGCCCACAAGTGCAGGATGGGCCATTCCCGGCCCCGGCGGCTTTGCGCCAGATCAATTGCCCGCCGACCACAATGGCGCAGTCTGGCGTGCCTCTTATTATGAAACCGGCGGATCATGAGCCTTAACCTCACCTTTCTCGGCGGCGCCGGTACCGTCACCGGCTCCAAATATCTTTTGCAGCGCGGGGACCAACGCATCCTGGTGGATTGCGGTCTGTTCCAGGGCTTCAAGGCGCTGCGCCTGCGCAACTGGGCGCCGCCGCCCGTCGCGCCCGCCAGCATTGCGGCGGTCGTCCTGACCCACGCCCATCTCGACCATTCCGGCTATCTGCCGCTGCTGGTGAAGAACGGGTTTCGCGGGCCGATCTTTTGCACCGAAGGCACCGCCGATCTGTGCGGCATTCTATTGCCGGATTCCGGCCATCTGCAGGAGCGCGACGCAGCCGAGGCAAACCGGCATCAATTTTCCAAGCACAAGCCCGCCCTGCCGCTTTACACCGAGGGTGACGCCATCAAGGCGCTCAAATATCTGAGGCCCGTATCATTCCATGAAGATGTGACCCTTCCGGGCGGTGCAGTGCTGCGCTATATGCGCGCCGGGCATATTCTGGGCGCCGCTTCCGCGCTGATGGATTGGGACGGCAAGACAATCGCCTTCTCCGGCGATATCGGTCGCTATGACGACCCGTTGATGCTCGGTCCCGAAACGCCGGAGCCGGCGGACTATCTGCTGATGGAATCGACCTATGGCGATCGCCGCCATGACCGCAGCGACGTGGAAGACGTTCTGGCCGGCATTATCAACAAGACCGTCCATCGCGGCGGCACGGTGGTGGTGCCCGCCTTCGCGGTTGGGCGGGCGCAATGCCTGTTGTATCATTTGGGCCGGCTGAAGGCGGCGGGCAAACTGCCAAAGCTATTGCCGGTTTTCCTCGACAGTCCCATGGCGATCGACGCAACGGACATATTCCGCCGTCATGCCGCCGATCAGAAACTGGACGCGGCCGGGATGGCGCTGCTGGATGGCGATGTGCATTACGTCCACACCGGAGAGGAATCCAGGGACCTGACCGCCAGCGCCATGGCCAAGGTGATCATATCCGCCAGCGGCATGGCGACGGGCGGACGGGTGCTGCATCACCTGGAGCATTACGCCCCCGATCCCAAGAATGTGATATTGTTCACCGGCTTCCAGGCCGGCGGCACGCGCGGCGCCGCCATGGTCGCGGGCGCCCCGAACATCAAGATGCATGGCCGGTACATCCCAGTTCGCGCCGAAGTCCATAATTTGTCCATGCTGTCAGCCCATGCCGACCAGGAGGAGCTGCTGCGCTGGGCCGGTGGATTCAAGACGCCGCCGCGCACGGCCTTCATCGTGCATGGCGAACCGCAGGGCGCGGACGGGCTGCGCCATGCGCTGGAAGAAAAATTCGGCTGGAATTGCGCCGTGCCGGACCATGGTCAGAGCGTAATTCTTCCATGACAGGGGCGCACGGGTTGCGGGCACGCCTGCTGGGCATAGATACCCATGCCGAGACTGTCGTCTTCCTGCGCAAGGACTGCTCGGTCTGCCGCTCGGAGGGCTTTACCTCCCATAATCGCATCCTGCTTTCGGCGGGCGACCGGCACGCCATCGCTACGCTCTATCAGGTGGAATCCGATTTTTTGAACTGCGTCGAAGCCGGGCTTTCCGACGCCACCTGGCAGGCGCTGGGCGTCGCGGAGGGCGATCTCATCACCGCGCGCCATGCGCCGCCGGTGGAATCGCTCGGCCTGGTGCGAAGCCGGATTTTTGGTCATGCGCTGGACGAACGGGCTTTCGGGCGCATCATCCCCGATATCGTGGCGGGGCGTTATTCCGCCCTGGAGGTCACTTCTTTCATCACCGCCTGCGCCACCAAGCCCCTGGCGCAGGACGAGGTATGTTTTCTCACCCGCGCCATGGTGGGCGCGGGCAAGCGTCTTGATTGGCATGGGCAAGTCATCGCCGACAAGCATTCGGTGGGCGGATTGCCGGGAAACCGCACCACGCCCATCGTGGTGTCGCTCTGCGCCGCCCTGGGGCTGATGATGCCCAAGACATCCTCGCGCGCCATCACCTCGCCGGCCGGCACCGCCGATACAATGGAGACGCTGGCGCCCGTGGCGCTGGATGAACAGGCATTGCGCGCGGTCGTCGGGCAGGAAGGCGGCTGCATCGTCTGGGGCGGCGCGATGCAGCTCAGCCCGGCCGACGATATTCTCATTCGGATCGAACATGCCCTGGATATCGACAGCGAAGGCCAGATGATCGCCTCGATTCTCTCCAAGAAAATCGCGGCGGGCGCCACCCATCTGGTGATTGACATGCCGGTGGGACCAACCGCCAAGGTCCGCGGCGCCGCGGCGGCTGATTCTCTTACTGCCGGCCTGAGCGCTGTGGCCGAGGCTTTCGGCATCCGCATCAAGGTGATGCAGGGCGACGGCAACCAGCCCATCGGCCGCGGCATCGGTCCGGCGCTGGAGGCCCGCGACGTGCTGGCGGTCCTGCAGGGCCGGCCGGATGCGCCGCAGGATCTGCGCGCGCGTGCCCTGGCGCTGGCGGGCGGCCTGCTGGAACTTTGCGGCAAGGCCCCCGCCGGACAGGGCACAATATTGGCCAGCACGGCGCTGGATGACGGCCGCGCCTGGAGCAAATTTCAGCGCATCTGCGCGGCGCAAGGTGGCATGCGCGTTCCGCCACAGGCTCGGCACCGCAGGGCTCTGGCGGCCAGCCATGCCGGCGTTCTTGAAAGCATAGACAATCGCCGCATCGCGCGGCTCGCCAAGCTTGCCGGTGCGCCATACGCCAAGGCCGCCGGAATCGAATTGCACGTCCGGCTGGGTGACCAGATCGCGGCCGGGACAGCGCTTTGCACCCTGCATGCGGAGGCGGAAGGCGAGCTCGCCTATGCCCTTTCCTATGCCGAGGCCAATCCTGACATTTTCGGCGTCACATGAGCGCGCCGCTTTTCATTGCCCTGCCTGGAAATGAGGCGATGGCGTCGCGACTGGCAACGCTGTGCGGCGGCAGCACCGGCAACCTGGCGCTGAGCGCTTTTCCCGATGGCGAATCCCATCTGCGTTTCCAGGATGACCTTGCCGGGCGCAGCATCGTGCTGGTCTGCACGCTGGCGTGGCCGGACGGAAAGATCGCGCCGCTGCTTTTCGCCGCCGACGGTGCGCGCCAGATGGGCGCGCGCAAGGTCGGTCTGGTAGCGCCCTATCTCTGCTATATGCGGCAGGACCGCAGCTTCCAGCCGGGTGAAACGGTGACATCCCGCAGCTTCGCCGCGCTGCTTTCGCATGCTTGCGACTGGCTGGCGACGGTGGATCCGCATCTGCACCGCTACAAGTCGCTTGACGAAATCTATTCCATTCCCGCCCGCGCTTTTCATGCCGGGCCCGCCATCGCCGACTGGATCAAGGCTCATGTCCTGCGGCCATACCTGATCGGACCGGATGCGGAAAGCCGGCAATGGGTGGGCGCGGTGGCCGGCGCCTGCGGCGCGGAATTCGCGGTCCTGTCCAAGCAAAGGCTCGGCGACCGGACCGTGCAATCGTCGCCGCATGATCTGAAGATTCCGGACGGCGCCACCCCGGTTCTGCTGGACGACATTGTTTCAACCGGCGCCACCATGGCCGAAGCGATGCGCCTGCTGGGGCCGCTGAGCGCCTTGCCGCCGGTAGCGATCGGCATCCATGGCATATTGAGTGAAGGCGCCCAGCCGATCCTGGATTGCGGCCTGGTCACCACCAACACGGTTCCTGGGCCGGCCGCCGCAATTGACGTGAGCGGCATCATCGCCGCCGGCATCGCCGATCTGGTGGCGTGAACGGCTAGTTGGTCGGCCACTGCAATTGGATTGCGGCGCCTTTTTTGTCGAGGCCGCCCCGAAAATTCGGCGCCAGTCCATTATCCGGTGCGCGCGTGACATTGAAAACATCCACGTGCCCCTTGTGCACGCCCAGCGCCTGGGCCGCTTCGTCGCTGTAATTCATGGCATATGGGGGCGCAGCGCTGTCCGTATCGGGGAAGCGCAATATGATCCGGCCTTGGTTGCCCGCCGAGATGAAGGCCGTGAAGGAGATCGTCTGGCCGGCCAATTCGCCCTCGACCGTGTAGCGGCCCGGCGGAAGCTGAAACAGGATCCACGGGCCATCACAAATCACCGAGACCAGCTCCGCCTCGTTGCGGCGCAGGGTGATGCGTTCGCCGCCGAGATATCTGCCCCCACCGCCCGCGATTTCCACTTTCAGGGCATAGGAATTCCATAGCGGATTCTCGCGCGCATCCAAGCTTACCCCGGTGCAGACGGTTTCGACCCCGGCAATCCTGACCGGGGTATCCATGGGCAGGCTCGCCGGCTGTGCATAGCCCGGTTGGCAAATCAGCAGACCGGCGGCGAAAACCAGGGCAAGGCGCAAGTCATTCATCGCAACCTCCCGACGCTGAAAAACTAGTTGTTGGACAAATAGGCCGCCAACTGCTGCATCTGCTCTTCCGTCATGTCCCAGGCGTGATGGTTCATCGGCGTGCCGACGCGCGCGGTCAGCATGAAGGCCTGAAGCTGTTGCATAACATAGTCCTTGTGCTGTCCGGCAATGCGTGGCGTGCCGCCTGTTCCCTCGCCATCTTGTCCATGACAGGTGGCGCAGGCGGCAATGGCCGGACCGGCACCTTGACGGAAGATCCTGCGGCCCGCTTCGGCCTGCGCTCCTATGCCCGAGCGCCGCGGCGGCGCCAGGCGGCGGAAATAATCCGCCAGCGCCGCCGCGTCATTGGCGCTGATCGTGGTGGCGTTTTCCCACATCATCTTGTTGGCATGCGGCGTGCCGCGCGTGGGATCGAGGAATTCCTTCAGTCTGGTGAGCAGGTAACCGCTTTGCTGGCCGTTCAGCCGCGGGGTGTCGGCCTTCTGGCTGTCGCCCCCCGCGCCATGGCAACTTTCGCAGCCGGCGGCCTGGGACGGTTTGGCGGGCTGCGCCATGGCGGCACCGGTCCACAAAAGGACCACGCAAACGGCAATTACCGGAAAATGCGATTTGTTCATGGCAAAACCCCAAATGGATACCGGCCCTAGGACCAGCCAGCCATACTGTGAACCGCACGGGCGGCTGCGCCTTGATCCAGGTCAAGCCGTTCTTCGCCCGGTCCACAGGGTCCGGTTGGCCAGGCGGTTCAGAAATGATCCTTGCGGAACGGCCCATGACGGGTCGAGGCCCGCACCAGGAACGCGGTGGACCAACCGATCAGCAGAAAGCCGTTTATGCCTTCCAGCGCGGTCATGAGCCTCCAATGCGGATCGAAGTTGATCGGCCCATAGCCGATGGTCGAGAACATCGACGTGGAAAGATAGAGCGCATCCGCAAAACTGGCCGTGGTGTGAAACCAGGCGTAAGCGAGCGCCCAGCTCCACACCTCGACCGTCAAAATGCCGAGAATTCCCAGTACAGTGGCGGTCATCACCAGGGTCCTGCCGATATTGTGATTTTGCAGGCCAAGCCTGCGGGCAAATGAAGGCGTGGCGCTGCCTATCAGGATCAGCCCGGCAGTATGTATCAGCACCGACAACGCCACGAGGCTCGTTCCGGCCACCAGGTTCTGCAACATGCGTTTTCCCAAATTCTGATATTGCCTGGGCAAGGAACAATGAACCTTGATCCCGATCAACGCGCCGGGCGGCAGCCGTCAATCACCGTCGTCGAGAAGGATGCGTTCCGCAGCGCCGTCCGGGTCGTCATATTGCCCCGAATTCAGGGCCCATAGCAGCACCGCCAGCGCGGTCAGGCCCACGCCGAGAGCGGAGGCAATGATGAGCGCAACGCCGCTCATGGTTTGCCCGCAAGGCTCAGGCGCAGCGCATTGAGCGTGACCAGCAGGGAGGAGCCAGCCATGGTGGCCGCCGCGATCAGGGGCGTGACGAAGCCCAGGGCCGCCAGGGGGATGGCGGTGAGATTGTAAAGAAGGGCGAGCGCAAAATTCTGCAGCACCAGCCGGCGCGCCTTGCGCGCGACGTCCAGCGCCTCCACCAGCGGCGTCAAGTCCTGGCCGCGCAGCACCATGTCTGACGCCTGCTGGCTGACATCTGCGGCGGAGCCTGGCGCGATCGAAACATGCGCCAGACCCATGGCGGCGGCGTCATTGATGCCGTCTCCCACCATCAGCACATGCCGGCCTTCCGCCTTCAACGCCTGCAGGCGCGCCGCTTTCTCCCGCGCGCCGACGCCAGCGTGCCATTGCGCGATTCCGGCGCGCGCTGCGATTTCCGCGGCAGCCATCGGGTGATCGCCGCTCAGCATCTCGACGGAGATTCCGCGTCTCAGCAGCGCCGCAACCACGGCGCCGGCCTCGGGCCGGATGGTTTCATGAAAGACAAAATGAACGGGCGCCGCGCCATCGCGGCAGAACCACATGCCGCCCTTGTGTGCGCCGGGATCCAGGCCGCACCAGGCGGCATTGCCCAGTTTGCGGGCCGAATCGGCCGTTTCGAGTCCCATGCCGATGGTTTCGCGCACGCCCGGCGCCACCGGCCCCGGACCCGCCGCTGCCGCCAGCGCCTGGGCCAGCGGATGCCGGCTTGCCCGCGCCAGTTGGGCGGCCTGCTCCAGGATGGCGGGGGAAACATCCGCCGCATTGCGCAGTGCCGGGACACCGGTTGTCAGGGTGCCCGTCTTGTCGAACACCGCCAGGTCGATTTCCGCCAGCCGCTCCAAGGCGTCACCGGATTTGACGAAGACGCCGCGCTGGAACAGCCGGCCGGTCGCCACGATCTGCACCGCGGGAACGGCAAGGCCCAGGGCGCAGGGACAGGTGATGATCAGCACGGTGATGGCGTTGGTCGCGGCGACCGCGATGGAGGCGCCCATGCCCAGCCAGCCGACGAAGACCGCAAGCGCCAGGCCGCAGACCAGCGGCACATAGGCGCGGGCGGCGCGGTCCGCCAGCTTGACATAGAGGCTGCGCGATTGCTGTCCGGCTTCCAGCAGCCGCGCCAGGTCGGCGACCAGCGAATCCTCGACCCGCGCGGTGGCGCGCAGGATCGCAGGCGCGCCTGTGATGACAGCTCCGGCATAGATCGCCTCGCCGGGAGCGAAAGGTTGCGGCATGCTTTCGCCGGTGACCAGGGACATATCGGCTTCGGTGGCATGCTCTTCCAGGACTGCGTTCACCGGTACGCGGTCGCCGCTCGCCAGCAGCAACCGGTCGCCGGGCGCCAGGTCGCGCGCCGCCACGGTTTCGAGATCGCCATCCGGCCGGATGCGGCGCGCCAACAGCGATTGCAGGGCCAGAAGGTGCCGGGCCGCGCCCTGCGCCCTGCTGCGGAGCCTGTAGTCGAGATAGCGGCCGATCAGCAGCAGGAAGGTCAGCATCACCGCGGCATCGAAGTAATTGTGCGTTCCATGCTGGACTGTCTGATAGAGACTGAGGCCCAGCGACAGGATCAGCGCGGCGCTGATCGGCACATCCATATTGGCGTTGCCGCGGCGCAGGGCGCGAAATGCCGAGAGGAAAAAGGGCTGGCCGGCATAAAATGTTATCGGAATGGCCACGGCGGCGGCCAGCCAGAAAAGGCTCTGCCGCGTGGCCGCTTCCATGTCGCCGCCGCCATACCAGACTGCGTCGGCAAGACCCATGATGAATACGGTGCCGAAACCCGCTATGGCCATGCAGCGCAGTAGCAGGCGCCCTTCCTGCTCGCCGCTGGACAATGTCGCGGCGGCATCGAAGGGCTGGGCCTCGTAACCCAGATCGCGAATCCGGCGCAGCACGGCATGGGGCGAAGCGGCTCCGCGCTTCCAGCCGACGGTGAGCTTTCCCGTGGAAAGGTTGAGGCGAGCTTCGCTCACGCCAGCTAGGGCGCGGACTCCGGTTTCAATCTTGGCGATGCAATTTGCACAGCGCGCGCCCTTGACCGCAATTTCGAACTGGCAATTGCCATCGTCGCCCGGGAGAAGATGGCGCGACAGGTCATCGGCCATGTCGGCCGAGCGAAGCGCCAGGTTCACCGCAGCCACACGCGGCGCGTTGCCTCAAAGGGCGCGTCCTGTTCTGGAGTGTTGACCAGGACATCCCAGTTGCCCGAGCTTACGCCCGACAAATCCGCCTGGAAGAGTCCCGGCGCCGTCTGCCTGAAGGTCAGGGCGCGGTCCAATCCACCATTGCTGGGATGCCGCAGCCTGCCCTGCAATGTCGAATCCGTCTCGGGCGCGCCATCGGCATGGCGCAAGGTGACGCTGACGCGCACCGGGCCGCCAGGCAGGCGTTCTGCGGAAATGGTGGATGTCCAGCCCAGCTTCTGCTGTTCGGCGCGCCGGCCAAGGGTGCTGTTGTACTCGACGCCCAGCATATAGGGATCACCCACATCTTCGCCGCTGAAAGTCTTGATCGCGGCGGTGACGAAATAGAAATTGGTTGCAAAAATGATGCCGAAAAAGGCGGTCAGCCAGAGCAGCACGCCGCGGCCGGTCAGTGTCCTGGTCATTTCTGGTCTCCCGATACGAATACGGTTTCGACGGTGCGCGTCTCCCCCCGCGCCGGATCAGTCAGGGAAAATGTCACTGCCTGCGTGCCCGGTCTTACCCGGCTGCGATCCACGGTGATCAAAAGGCGCAAGGTGCGGACCCTGTCGGGATCAACGCCCAGCGGCACCGGCGGCACGACAACCCCCACGCCGATAATATTGATTTCGCGGGCTGCGATGCCGGACACGGCCAGGTTCAGCACGCGCGGAGCCTGGTCGCGGTTCATCAGCTTGAGGGTATAGCCGTTGCGCACTGCGCCATCGGCCAGGGTGACGAAGTTGGGATTGCGGTCCCGCAGCACATCCAGGTCCACGGTGCGGCGATCCACCAGGCTGAACAGCATGATGGCGCTGACCACCACCAGGATGGCGGAATAAAGCATCGTGCGCGGGCGCAGGAAGCGGAAGCGGGGCTTGTCGCCCTTCAGCCGCCGCAGCACATTGGCTTCGGTATCAAAGGCGATCAGGCCCTTGGGCTGGCCAATGCGCAGCATGACTTCATCGCAGGCATCGACGCATAGGGCGCAATTGATACATTCGAGCTGGGAGCCATCCCGGATATCAATGCCCATCGGACAGGCCGCGACACACTGATTGCAGTCAATGCAACTGCCGCGATTGTCCCAGGGCTCACCTTTCCTGTGGGCGCCGCGCGGTTCGCCGCGGTCACGGCGATAAGTCACCGATAGCGCTTCATTGTCGGTCATCGCCGCCTGGATGCGCGGCCAGGGGCACATATAAGTGCAAACCTGTTCGCGCATCAGGCCGCCCAGCGTGTAGGTGGTGAAAGCCAGTATCGCGATTGCCGAATAGACGCCGAAGCTCGCAGCTCCGGTCATCAGTTGGTGCAGCAGTGTCGGAGCGTCGTTGAAATAGAATACCCAGGCGCCGCCGGTCGCCACCGCGAAACCCAGCCAGATCGCGTGCTTGGAGACGCGCTTGGCGACTTTCCGCAAGGTCCAGGGCTCCGCCGCCAGGCGGATGCGGGCGCCGCGGTCACCCTCGATCTTGGTTTCGACCCAGATGAACAGGTCCGTCCAGACGGTCTGCGGACAGGAATAGCCGCACCACAACCGCCCGAACAGCGCATTGATCAGGAACAGCGCTACCGCCGAAAGTATGAGCAGGCCGGTGATGTAGTAGACTTCCTGCGGCCAGATCTCGATGAAGAAGAAATAGAGCCTTTCATGGGTCATATCGACCAGGACGGCCTGGTGCGGCGCACCGGCGCCCCTGTCCCAGCGCAGCCAGGGAACCAGGTAATAGATGCTGAGCGTGAAGGCCATCATCGCCCATTTGATGTAGCGATAAATACCGTCCATCTCCTTGGGATAGATCGGCACCCGGGACTTGTAGAGCTTGCGATTCGCCGCGCTGTTGCTGGCCTCGGCCTCCGACCGCGTCACACCATCAGCCGCCATCACCGGGACGGTTTGCGCCTGGCGCAGGTCGATATTCGGCAAGGCGGTCATGAGGCCATCGCCTATTCACCGCCGCCAAGGCCGTGCACATAGACCGCAAGCGCCTTGATAGTTTCGGGCGTCAACCGGCCGCCCCAGGTCGGCATGACGCCGCCATGGCCGTTCCAGATCTGGTCATGGATATCCTCGCGCCTGGGCCCATAGAGCCAATCATTGTCCGTGAGATTCGGCGCACCCATGGTCCGGTTGCCTTTGCCTTCGGGCCCGTGACACATGGCGCAATTGTCCGCGAACAACTTGGTCGCCCGCGTCACCGCCGCTCCATTGGCCGGACGTCCGGAGAGATGAACGACATATTCCGTCAGATCGTCGACCTGCGCCGGCTTGAGCATGGCATCACGGCCAAAGGACGGCATTTGCGACTGGCGGGTTTCCGCTGCCGTCGAGCGCACGCCCACCGTGATGGTGTGCTGGATATCAGCCAGCGAACCGCCCCACAGCCAGACGTCGTCGTTCAAATTGGGATAACCATGAGCGCCCTGGCCGCCGGAGCCATGGCAAGGCGCGCAATTGTCGCCAAAGGCCGACTTGCCCTCGGCCTGGGCGAATTGCAGCAGTTCGGGATTGGACTGGATCTGCGCCAGGGTCGCATTGCTGAGTTCACGCTCCTTCGAGGCGCGCGCCGCCTTGAGGAGACCCACCTGCGCCATGACGTCATCCCGCTGGGAATGATTGAACCAGCCATGGGTATAGCCGTTCAGGGTCGGCCACGCCGGCATCACGATCCAGTAGCCGATGGCCCAGACAATGCAGGCATAAAAGATGCCGATCCACCAGCGCGGCAGCGGCGTATTCAGTTCCTTGATGCCGTCCCATTCGTGACCGGTCGTTTCGGTACCGGAAACATCGTCAATCTCATTCTTCTTATCCGACATCATGCACCTTCATCATCAAGCGGAATGTTCTTGGCGCGCTGGAAGCCGGGCTGGTTCTTCGGCCAGAAAGCGTAAATCAGCACCACCACGAACATCAGGGTGAAATAGACCGCGCCCCAGCTTTGGGCGAAGGCCAGAACTTCATCAAAGGTCCAGGTTTCCATTGCTATCTCCGGTTTTCCGGGGCATCGGCCTGGTAGGTTTTGAAATCCACCAGCGTACCCAGCATTTGCAGATAGGCGATCAGCGCGTCGGCTTCCGTGATCTGATTCGGATTGCCGTCGAAATCGCGCGCCTGCGCCTTGGGATAGCGTTTCTGGAAAGCGCCGACACCCTCCGCGTTCGGATCTCCCTGTGCTTCCAGGTCTTCCTTGGCATGGGCGATCTGGTCCTTGCTGTAAGGCACGCCGACATCGCTGTTGGCTTCCAGAATGGCGCGGATGTCGCGGTAATCCAGCGGCGTTTCCGCCAGGAACTTGTAGGGCGGCATGATGGATTCCGGCACCACCGAACGCGGATCGGCCAGGTGCGCCCGGTGCCATTCGTCGGAATATTTGGCGCCGACACGCGCCAGGTCGGGACCGGTGCGTTCCGAGCCCCACTGGAAGGGATGATCATACTCGCTTTCCGCGGCCAGGCTGTAATGGCCATAGCGTTCGACCTCGTCGCGCAGGGTGCGGATCTGCTGGCTGTGGCACAGATAGCAGCCTTCCCTTGTGTAGATGTTGCGGCCTTCCAGCTCCAGCGGCGTGTAGGGGCGCATGCCGTTGATATGCTCGACGGTGCCGTTGACCCAGAACAGCGGCGTGATCTCGACGGCGCCGCCGACGGCGACCACGAGCAGGATGCCGATCAGCAGCAGGATTGAGTTACGTTCCAACCAACCATGGATCATTGGGCAGGCTCCGCGATCATGTCTTTGGGAAGAGAGATTTCCGGAGCGCCGTTGCTCACCGTCCGCCACAGGTTGAAGGCCATGACCAGTGTGCCCGCCAGGTACATCGCCCCGCCGATGGCGCGGATAATGTAATAGGGGTGCATGGCCTGCACGACCTCGACGAAGGAATATTCCAGGAAGCCGTAGTCATTATAAGCCCGCCACATCAGGCCCTGCATGATGCCGGCAACCCACATCGAAGTGATGTAAAGGACGATGCCCAGGGTCGAAATCCAGAAATGCCATTCCACCAGGGCGTTGGAATAGAGCTTCTTCTTCCACAGCCAGGGCACAAGACAGTAAATCGCGCCGAAACTGACATAGCCCACCCAGCCCAGAGCGCCGGAATGGACATGCCCGATCGTCCAGTTGGTGTAATGCGAAAGCGCGTTGACGGTCTTTATCGACATGACCGGACCTTCAAAGGTCGCCATGCCGTAGAACGCCACCGAGACCACCAGCATGCGCAGGACCGGATCGGTGCGCAACTTGTCCCAGGCACCCGACAGGGTCATCAGCCCGTTGATCATGCCGCCCCAACTGGGCATCCACAAAATGATCGAAAAGGTCATGCCCAGCGTCTGGACCCATTCCGGAAGGGCGGTGAAGAGAAGATGATGCGGGCCCGCCCAGATATAGATGAAAATCAGACTCCAAAAATGGATGATGGAGAGGCGGTAGGAGTAGACCGGACGCTGCGCCCGCTTGGGAATGAAGTAATAGACAATTCCCAGAAAGCCGGCCGTCAGGAAGAAGCCGACTGCGTTATGCCCATACCACCACTGGATCAGGGCATCCTGGACGCCCGAAAACAGCGAGTAGCTCTTGGAGCCGAGCAGCGATACCGGCATCGCCAGATTGTTGACGATATGCAGGACCGCGATGGTCACGATGAAGGCGAGATAGAACCAGTTCGCGACATAGATATGCGGCTCCTTGCGCTTCATGATCGCGCCCAGGAATGTCAGCAGGTAGCAGACCCACACGATGGTGAGCCAGATATCGGCATACCATTCCGGCTCGGCATATTCCCGCGCCTGGGTGATTCCCAGCAAATAGCCGGTGCCCGCCAGAAGGATGAAGGTATTGTAGCCCCAGAACACGAACCAGGGCAGCGAACCACCCCACAGCCGCGCCTTGCAGGTCCGCTGCACCACATAAAAAGAGGTGGCGATCAGCACATTTCCGCCGAAGGCGAAAATCACCGCCGACGTATGCAGCGGCCGCAGGCGGCCGAAATTCGTCCAGGCCAGGTCGGGAAAATAGAACAGGTTGGGGAAAGACAGCTGCAGCGCGATGATGACGCCAACCAGCATGCCGGCAATGCCCCAGAACATCGCGGCGACGACACCGGCCTTGACGACCGTGTCGCAATAGGGGCCGCTTTCGTCGTCAGGCACCCGGCCGGAATACATCCACATATACCAGGCGCCGATCACGGCCATGCAGCCTGCGAAGGTCCAGCCCTGGACGACCATGCGCCAGTCGGGCGAGCGCGCCCATTCCGCCATGCCGGCGCAAAACCCCAGAAAAAGTATCAGGGGAATGATGATGTGATCCAGCCGCCACGGCGTTTCAGTTTGCACTTGCATGAAGGTCCCCGCGCTTTGAATTTTTCAACGGCATGACATGGCGCATTGAAATCCCTTTGAATATTTGTTGCATGATGGACAAACTCTCACCTTGATTGCGATCAACCGGTTATTGCTTCGCCGCCGCCACGGCGATGGAGGATGGCGCGACAAAAAAACAGATGTGATGAAAAATCACATTTGCGGAACGCGCGCCCGCAGGAAACCAATAGGGACTAATACCTATAAGAATCGCCATGACGGCTATCGTTCCCGCCGCAGCGGCAACAGGCCAACGGCGGGGTTGGCAGCAATCGGGCGTGCCGGACGCGCCGGCCTTGCGTGATCGTGCATCCACCGCGAACAGTCCGAGCGGCCACAGCAATATGGCGATCAGTGCGCAGCACAACACTTCCTGGCGTTCCCTCCCTATCCTATAAACGGATACCCACGCCCAGACCCAGCAGCCAGGGATCAAGGCTGGCCTTCGCCTGCACGGCGCCGCCGCTGGCCTGGATGGAGGTTTTCAGGAAAATTTTCTTGACGTCCACGTTCAGGAAATAAGGGCCGTCGCCGACCGGCACATCGGCACCCGCCTGAAGCGCAAAGCCGACATTGTTCTTGAAGGTGATGCCCGGAAGCGCGCTGTTGTGGTCGTAGAAGAAGGTATAATTGATGCCCGCGCCGACATAGGGACGAATGGTGCCGTTGGGATTGAAATGATACTGGGCGGTCACCGTTGGAGGCAGCAGCCACACGCTGGAAATCCGTCCCGCGACGCTGTTGCTGATTGTGTGCTTGGTCACGGCCGCAATCGCCTCGACCCCGATATTGTCGGTCAGGAAATAGGTCAGATCTGCTTCCGGAACGAGGAAATCGCTCACCTTCGTGGTGCCGCCGATATTCTTGCCGGAAATCGTGATGGTCGCCGACGGATCGGGGATCACCGCCACGCCGCGCAAGCGGACCTGGAAGGACCCTGCCACCCCCGACGAATCGGTCTGCGCGCCGGCGGAGAAAGCCGCGCCCGTCAAAAACAAAACCGACAACAACGCTATTCTCGTCTTCATGAAGCACCCTCTGTGTTGACCGGTCCTTGCTATCATCTGCCGCTCCGAACGGATTGATCCAGATCAAGAGGAATTGGGGCGTGTTGCCGCAGGTTTCAGTCTTGATCTGGATCAATCCAATTGGCCCCGAAATTTGTTTGACTTCCTTTCAGGGGAGTTCGGCATGCAACAGACATCACCACTGCTTTCGGCCAATGTGCCGCGCTACACGAGTTACCCCACGGCGCCGCATTTTCACGCCGGGATAAATTCCGCGCGCTATCGGGACTGGCTTGGGACGCTGCCCGAGAACGCCCCTCTTTCGCTTTATCTGCATATTCCATTTTGCGACACGCTTTGCTGGTTCTGCGGCTGCAACACGACGGCCGTTAACACCTATTCGCCGGTGCGCAGCTACTGCGACATGCTGCTCAAGGAAATCGGCATGGTGTCGGCGGCGCTGAACGGCCGCCGGCCCGTGTCCCATATCCACTGGGGCGGCGGCTCGCCCACCCTGCTCAGCACCGCCGATATCGCCCGGCTCAACGACGCCCTGCGGGAGAATTTCGATGTGCTCCCCGACGCGGAATTTGCCGTTGAAATCGATCCCCGCGGCTTCAACCACGCCATGGCACAGGCCCTCAAGGCCGCCGGCGTCACGCGCGCCAGCATCGGCCTGCAGGATTGCGATCCGGCGGTGCAGCACGCCATCAACCGCATCCAGAGCGATGAGGAAACGGCGCACGCAATCGAATTGCTGCGGGAGGCGGGGATCAGCAGCCTCAACCTGGATCTGATCTATGGCCTTCCCCGCCAGACCCTGGCCAGCTGGGAGCGGACACTGGATTTCGCGCTCTGGCTTAATCCGGATCGTTTTGCCGTCTTCGGCTATGCCCATGTGCCGCAATTCAAGAAGCACCAGGCATTGATACCCGTGGAACTTCTTCCCGGCGTGGATCTGAGGCTGCAGCAGGCCGAGCTAGCCCGTGAAATTCTCTGCGCCCATGGCTATGCCGCGATCGGCCTTGACCATTTCGCCAAGTCGCACGATTCACTCGCCCGTGCCGCGGCCGATGGCAGCATTTCGCGCAACTTCCAGGGCTACACCACAGACAGCGCGCCGATCCTGATCGGGCTTGGCGCATCGGCCATCGGCTCGCTGCCCCAGGGATATGCGCAGAACCATCCCCAAGTGCCCGCCTGGCGCGGCGCGCTGGAGGCCGGGAATTTTCCCGTCGCCCGCGGCATCGCCCTTACTGACAATGACCGCATGCATCGTCATGTGATCGAACGGCTGATGTGTGACCTGGAAGTCGACCTAGCCGATGTCGCGGCGATGTTCGGACGCACGCCGGTTATTTTCGCCGAATCGCTGCGGCGGCTCGCGCCCATCGAAGAAGAGGGAATGGTCGCGATCAAGGGCGCGAAAGTCACGGTAAAACCGCAATGGCGGTCCGCCGTCAGGCTGGTTTGCGCCGCCTTCGACCAGTATCTCGATGCCGGGCAGGTCCGGCATTCCGTTTCGGTATAGTTGCAATATGGACAGGCAAGGACAGGACGCCATGAACCTTCCCGAGAGCAAGACGAATGGCTGGCGCAACCACTTTCAAGATGCGCTTGCGACATTGCGGCGCGAGGGCCGTTACCGCGTCTTCGCCGACATCATGCGCGAACGCGGCGCCTTTCCCCGGGCGGGGCTTTATGCCGATGCGGGCGGCCGCCCGATAACGGTCTGGTGCAGCAACGACTATCTCAATATGGGCCAGCATCCCAAGGTCCTCGCGGCCATGCATGAGGCCGTGGACACGGTGGGCGCCGGGTCCGGCGGCACCCGCAATATCTCCGGCACGACGCATTACCATGTCCAGTTGGAGCAGGAACTGGCCGATCTGCATGGCAAGGAGGCCGCGCTCCTCTTCACCTCCGGCTATGTTTCCAACGATGCCACCCTGGCGACGCTGGCGAAATTGCTGCCGGGGCTGATCGTCTTTTCCGATGAGCGAAATCACTCCTCGATGATTGAAGGCATCCGCCATGGCGGCACGGTCAAGCGCGTCTTCCGCCACAATGACATGGCGCATCTGGAGGAATTGCTGGAAAGCGCCAATCCCGCCCAGCCCAAGCTGATCGCCTTTGAATCGGTCTATTCCATGGACGGGGATTTTTCGCCGGCGGGCGCGATCTGCGATCTGGCCGAAAAATATGGCGCCATGACCTATATTGACGAGGTGCATGGCGTCGGCTTGTACGGCGCGCGCGGCGCCGGCGTGGCGGCGCGCGACGGCGCCATGGCGCGGATCGATATCGTGGAAGGAACCCTGGCCAAGGCTTTCGGCGTGATGGGCGGTTATATTGCCGCCTCGGCCGAAATCGTGGATTGCATCCGCTCCTTCGCGCCCGGCTTTATCTTCACCACCTCCCTGGCGCCGGCGATTGCCGCGGGCGCCCTAGCCAGCATCCGGCACCTGAAATCCGGCGACGCGGAACGCCAGCGCCTGCAGGAACGCGCCGCCCGTCTCAAACGCCTGATGCGTGAGGCCGGCCTGCCCGTGATGGAGAGCCCCAGCCACATCGTGCCGTTGTTCGTCGGCAATGCGGCAATGTGCAAATCGGTGTCCGACATGCTGCTGGCGGATCACGGCATTTATGTGCAGCCGATCAATTACCCCACCGTGGCGCGAGGCAGCGAAAGACTGCGTTTCACGCCCTCGCCTGTGCATAGCGATGCGATGATGGAGAAGCTGGTCGGCGCCTTGCTGATCGTCTGGGACGCCCATCGGCTGGCGCGTGCCGCCTGACGGCTATGGCTGGACGAGCAGGCGATAGCCCACACTTGGCTCGGTGACGAGGAGCCGCGCCACGGCGATATCGGGTTCGATTTTCTGCCGCAGCTGGCGCATCAGAACACGCAGATATTGCACATCCTCGACATGGGCCGGACCCCACACTTCCTTCAGAAGCTGATGGTGCGTCACCACCTTGCCGGCATGCGCCACAAGAAAGCGCAGAAGGCTGTATTCCTTCGGCGACAGGTGGACTTCATTGTCGTCGAGCATGACCCGGCGATTGACCAAGTCCACGGCCAGGGGACCGGAGCGAAAAACCGGCGCTTCACCCACCGCCTGCAGGCCGTGGCGCAATCCCGCTTTCAGGCGGGCCAGCAATTCCGCCATATCGAAGGGCTTGGTGACATAATCATCCGCGCCAAGTTCCAGCGCCCTGACCTTGCCTTCGACGTCGCTGCGCGCGGATAGCACGATGATCGGCGTCAGCGCATTGGCGCGAATGGCCTGGATCACCGCAAATCCGTCCTGATCGGGCAAACCCAGATCCAGAATGACCGCGTCGGGGCGTTCGGCCGCAAAAGTCCGTATGGCCTGGCTACCCGAACCGGCCTCGACACACTCATATCCGTGAGGCGGCAGGCTGGCGCGAAGGAACCGCAATATCTGCGGTTCGTCATCCACGATCAGTATCTTGGGCAATTTAGCGGCCATGAGCGGATCCCGGTTCGGTCGCGATGGGAAGGGTAATGGTCATGATTGCGCCGCTGCGATCGGCGCGGTTGGCGGCGTCCAGGCTGCCCCCGAAGGCCTCCACAAAACCGCGCGCCACCGCCAGGCCCAGCCCTGTTCCGGCGACACGGCTATCCGCCGCCTTGGCGCGATAAAATTTGTCGAAGATATGCGTCAACGCCTCCGGAGGAATTCCCGGTCCTTCGTCCGCGATTGTCAGGATGACCTTGGATTCCATGCGGTGCGCCTGCAAGCGGATGGCGGTTCCAGCCGGCGCATATTTTACCGCATTGTCCAACAGGTTGAAGATGGCCTGTTCCAGAAGCAGAGTGTCGGCCGACACAAGCGGGATATCGGGAGGAAAATTCAATTCCAGCCTGTGCCCCGACAAACGGCGGGCCAGGCGCTTGGTGGCGGTTTCCACCAGATCGGTGACATCTACGCTTTCCGGTTTGGCGCCCAGAACGCCCGCCTCCAGCCGCGACATGTCGAGAAGATTGCCGACAAAGCGGTCCAGGCGCTCGGCTTCCTCCCTTATGGTGTCAAGCAGTTCGCCGGTCTGCTTGACGTCGTAAAGATTCTGGCCCGCAATCAGCGTGGTGGCCGCGCCGAGTATGGATGCAAGCGGCGTGCGCAAATCGTGCGACAGTGACGTCAGCATTGCCACCCGCAGCTTGTCCGCCTCGGCCAGCACCTGCGCCTCGTCCGCCCGTTCGACCAGTGTCGAGCGCTCGATGGCCAGCGCCGTCTGGTCCAGCAAGGCATCGAGCAGCCGTCTTTCATCCGGCGTGAACAGCGAGCGTTCATCCTGGCGCAGCAGACCGGCGACGCCGACAATGCCTTCTCCCGTGCGCATGGGCAGAAATAGCCGCTTGGCGCCGGGCAAGGTCTCGGCGTGGCGGCCGGCGGGCTGGCCATGGCCCCAGCTCCAGGCCGCCGCGGCAAGGTCCTGTGCGTCCAGCTCGTCCTCCGGTGGATAACCGGCGCGGACTTCCGGGTTCTTGGTCGCGGGGTTGGGTAACAGGATCACCACATTGGCTTTCAGCATGGATGCGATCTGAAAGGAGGCAGCCCACAAGATATCGTCGAGGCGGGCAATTCCCGCCAGCTTCCCCGTGAAGCGATATAGCTCGGTCATGGCGGTTGCCCGCGCAGCCGCAAGATCGGCCTGAACCCGCACCCGTGCCGCGAGATTGCCTGCAAAAATACCCACGAATAGCAGGACGCCGAACGACAGCCAGTTGTTCGGGTCGGCAATGGTGAAAGTATAAAGCGGAGGAAGGAAGAAGAAATTATAGGCCATCACGCTCAGGATCGCGGTGACAAAGGCGACCCTGCGCCCGAAAAATACTGCGCTGATCAGCACCGGCACCAGGAAAATCATTCCCAGGCTGCCCAGGGCTTGGGCGGAAAAGGCGTTGATAACCCAGGCGATGCCGATGGTGCCGGTCACGGCCAGCGCGCTGATCAGGTATCCGCGCCAGCCGGTCCCCTCGGAACGGACGGCGGTCTTGACGCTTTTGGCGGGAATCGCCGCGCCGCGCGGGGCGATTGCGGTGACGCTGATGGCGCCGCTGTTGCGGAAAAGATCGCGCACCACCGAACCATGGAGCAGCTCAAACCATAGCGGCCTGTCCGATTTGGCGATGATGATCTGGGTGACGTTATTCCGGCGGGCGAATGCTAGGATTGCCTCCGCGATATTGCGGCCGGGCAAGGATGCCGTCTGGCCACCGAGGCGCTGCGCCAGCCGCAGCGTATCGGCGACCCGGTCCTTGTCAGCCTCGCTCAAGGTCGCGTGCCGGGCACTTTCTATATAGAGCGCGGTCCATTCCGCCTTCAGGGCGTCGGCGACGCGGCGCGCACGGCGCACCAGTTCGGCAGAGCTGGGCTGTTCGCTGATGCAGACCAGGATGCGTTCGCTGGCGGGCCATGGACCGCCGATGGCGTGCGCCTGCATGTAGTCCACCATGTCGCGGTCGACATGCTGGGCGACCCGGCGCAGGGCAAGCTCGCGCAATGCCGTCAGATTGCCGGGCGAGAAAAAATGGCTCAGCGCCCTCTCCGCCTGCGCCTTGACATAAACCTTGCCTTCACGAAGCCGCTTGAGCAGGTCTTCCGCCGTCAGATCGACCAGCTCGATTTCATCGGCTTCGTCCAGGATGGCGTCCGGCACGGTCTCGCGCACATGGATGCGCGTGATCTGGGCAATGACGTCATTCAGGCTTTCGATGTGCTGGATGTTGACGGTGGTGAAAACGTCAATGCCGGCATCCAGAATCTCTTCCACATCGAGGTAGCGCTTGGGATGCCGGCTGCCCTCGACATTGGTATGGGCAAGCTCGTCCACCAGGACCAGCTCCGGTTTGCGCTGGAGAATGGCGTCAAGGTCCATTTCCGCGACCACGCGGCCTTTGTAAAGACCGCGCTTCTTGGGAATGCTCTCAAAGCCCTTTGTCAGGGCTTCGGTCTCCTGCCGGCCGTGGGTTTCCACCACACCAATGACCACATCGGTGCCTTCCAGCCGCCGGCGTCGCCCCTGGGTCAGCATTTCAAAGGTCTTGCCCACGCCCGGAGCGGCGCCCAGAAAAACGCGGAGCTTGCCGCGTCCCTCCTTTCTGGCCTGCTCCAAGAGAGCATCCGGTGAGGGACGTTCCTGGGAAATTCGCTCAGTCATCCCGCAACATTAGCTCAGCCGCCGCTTGCTGTGCATGGCGTCAGGTCCAATTTATGAAGCCATGTTGCCATTTTATTCCGCCACCCTGTACTTTGCCGCCCCGGCTGACGGCCTCTTGCGGCGCATATGCCTTTATTTCGCGAGGTTCAGAAACGGCAACGCATTGCCCGGAACCATCGTGGTCGGCAACACCCCGTTCCATTTTTCTGCCGCGACCAGCGTCGGCAGACCGGGATTGTCGCGCAGGGCGTCGCCACGCGCCTTGATCGCACCGGCCTCGGCGGCGCCCTGCACCTCGATCTGGTGCGCCTGGGCATCCGCCGCCGCCTTCACTTCATAGGCGGCGGCGTCGGCATCTATGATGCGCTTCTGCTTGTCCGCTTCGGCCTGCTGCTGCTTGACGATGGCTTGCATGCGCGCTTCGACGGCGGCTTCGTATTGCTGAGAGAAGGAAATGTCCTCGATCTGAACGCTGTCAATCACCACCGGCCCGCGCACCGCGCCGCGGATCGCGGCATAAACTTCCGCATTCAGGGAAGCGCGTTTCTGGATGGCATCGGCGGCGTCGAACTGGCCGAAGACATTCTTCAGTTGCTCATAGGCCTTCGGGTTGATCACCCGGGCTTCCATGCCTGCCAGCGAGCCGTACTGGGCATAGACGGCGGACGCATCTGTGACGTGATAGTTCACCGAGAGAGCGATGATCGCCGGTTGCTGGTCGCGGGAATAGGCCTGCATGCGGGCGTCGGTATCGGCGGTCTTGGCAAAAGATTCCTTTTGAATCTGCACCGAAATCTTCTCGATGCTGGTGATGATCGGCAACTTGAAATGCAGCCCCGGTTCGGCTTCGCCCACGATGGCGCCGTTGTGCAGGATCACGCCACGCTCACCCTGGTCGATGGTGAAATAGGTGGAAAGCAGGATCAGCAGCAGCACGACGACAGCCAAGCCGGCGCCAGCCGCTCCCCGCGGCAGATTGTTGACATTAATATGCCGCGGCAGGTTGTTGATGTTGATCTGCGGCCGGTTGCCCGGCTGGCCCCAGGGTTCGCTCAAGAAACACACCGGCCGGTTTGCGGAACATTGCCGGCAGGCCGGATATAGTTACTCATCGCCCTCATCCTCATTTTCGAATGGGTTGCTGCGCGTCAATGCAACTTGCCCCGAAAGCCCCTCCGGGGGAAGGACGACCGAGAGCGACTCGCTCAACCGTGCCCACACACTAGCTCAGCCGCGGCTGCCTTGCATGGCGTCCAGATCCATATTGAGTTTCAGGACGTTGACATGCGGCTCACCGATCAGGCCCAGCAGCCGCCCGGAAACATGGCTCTCGACCAGCTGGCGGACAGCCGGTTCGGAAAGACCGCGGGCCTTGGCCACACGGGGCACCTGGAATAGGGCCGCCGCGGGCGTGATGTCCGGGTCCAGGCCGCTCGCCGAGCTGGTGACCAGATCGACCGGCACCGGCGCGGACGGGTTTTCGGCGTGCAGCGTAGCGGTGTCCGATTTGACACGGGCGATCAGCGCCTTGGATGTCGGGCCCAGATTGGACGCCGAGGAATTGTCGGCGGCATAGGGCACCGCGATGGTCTTGGTCGCATCCTTGGGGTCGGGTTCCGATGTGGTGGATATCCGGCCGTGGAAATATTTGGCGCTGGCGAAATTTTGCCCGATCAGTTCGGAGCCGATCACCTTGCCGTTCTTTTCAATCAGGCTGCCACCCGCCTGATGCGGAAACAGCAATTGGCCCAGCCCGGTCATTCCCAGCGGATAGATCAGGCCGGTGAGGATCGTGAACAGCACGATCATCAAAAGGGCGGGACGGATTTGTTTCAGCATGGCGGGTTCCTCACGCAAGACCGATGGCGGTGACCGCCAGGTCGATCAGTTTGATGCCGACAAACGGCACGATGATGCCCCCAAGGCCGTAGATCAGGAGATTGCGCCGCAGCATGCTGGCCGCGCCGACCGGACGGTAGGAAACGCCTTTGAGGGCCAGCGGTATCAGGGCGATGATGATCAGCGCATTGAAGATGATGGCCGACAGGATCGCGCTCTGCGGGGTGTGGAGCTGCATGATATTGAGCGCCTGCAGCTGGGGATAAAAGGCCAGGAACATTGCCGGAATGATCGCGAAATACTTGGCGACGTCATTGGCGATCGAGAAGGTGGTGAGCGCGCCACGGGTGATGAGGAGCTGCTTGCCGATTTCCACGATCTCGATCAGCTTGGTCGGGTCGCTGTCCAGGTCCACCATGTTGCCGGCTTCGCGGGCCGCCATTGTGCCGGTGTTCATCGCCACGCCGACATCGGCCTGCGCCAGCGCCGGCGCATCATTGGTGCCGTCACCGCACATCGCCACCAACTTGCCCTTGGCCTGTTCGTCGCGGATCAGCTTGAGTTTGGTTTCCGGCGTCGCCTGGGCCAGGAAGTCATCCACGCCCGATTCCGCCGCGATGGCCGCCGCCGTCAGGGCATTGTCGCCAGTGATCATCACGGTGCGGATGCCCATCTGGCGCAATTCGGCAAAACGCTCCTTGATGCCGCCCTTGATGATGTCCTTGAGCTGGATGATTCCCAGCAGCTTTCCGTCCTTTGCCACCGCCAGCGGTGTGCCGCCTGACTTGGCGACGCGTTCGGAAATCGCGATGAAGGCGTTGCCGGCGTCGGCGCCGAGAAGTTTTACCGCCGCCGCGCGGTCCGGCGCCTGGACCGTGGCCATGCCCGCCGCAGTCAGGGCATAATTCAGCACAGCGTCCACCGCGCCCTTGCGGATCTGGCTTCCTTCATAATCGATGCCGCTGATGCGGGTATGGGCCGAGAAGGGCAGGAATTTGGCGTTCAGCGGCGCCATTTCGCGGCCGCGGATGCCGTATTTTTCCTTGGCCAGAACCACCACGGAGCGGCCTTCCGGGGTTTCGTCCGACAGCGACGACATCTGGGCGGCTTCCGCCAGTTCCTGCGCCGTAACGCCCGGCAGGGCATGAAATTCGGTCGCCTGGCGATTGCCCAGGGTGATGGTGCCGGTCTTGTCGAGCAAAAGCGTGTCGACGTCGCCCGCCGCTTCCACCGCCCGGCCGGACATCGCCAGCACGTTAAAGCGCACCAGCCGGTCCATGCCGGCGATGCCGATGGCGGACAGCAGGGCGCCGATGGTGGTCGGAATGAGTGTCACAAACAGCGCCACCAGCACCAGCACCGGCATCTTGCCGCCGGCATAAATGGCGAAGCTCGGAATCGTTGCAATAACGATGACGAAGATAATTGTCAGGCCCGCCAGAAGAATGTTGAGGGCGATTTCATTGGGGGTTTTCTGGCGTTCGGCGCCCTCGACCAGGGCGATCATGCGGTCCAGGAAAGTATGGCCGTAGCCGGCCGTGATCCGGACCTTGATCCAGTCGGAGATCACGGTGGTGCCGCCGGTGACCGCCGAACGGTCGCCGCCGCTTTCCCGGATGACGGGAGCGGATTCGCCGGTGATGGCGGATTCATTGACGGAGGCGACACCCTCGATCACATCGCCATCGCTGGGCACCAGGTCGCCCGCCTCCACCAGCACGATATCACCCGGCTTGAGCGATGCCGCCGCCACCGGCTGCGTCGTTGCCGCGCCGGGCGTCAGCAGCTTGGCCATCGCATCCGTCTTGGTCTGGCGCAGCGAGGCGGCCTGCGCCTTGCCCCGGCCTTCGGCAACCGCCTCGGCAAAATTGGCGAACAGCACCGTGAACCAAAGCCAGAGATTGATCTGAAATGCGAAGCCCAGATGCGCGACACCGGTGGCCAGATCGCGCACGAACAGAATGGTGGTGAGCGTGGCCACAATCTCGACCACGAACATGACCGGGTTATGGATCATGATGCGCGGGTCGAGCTTGCGAAAGGCGCCGCCGATCGCCGGAATCAGGATCTTGGGATCGCCGATCGTGGCAAACAGGCTGCTATTGCGATTTTTCGAATTATCCATCGAATGCCTCTTTCGGCGCTTAATAAAGTGTGCCTGCGGTCATCGCCAAATGCTCGACGATGGGACCCAGGGCCAGGGCGGGGAAGAAAATGAGCCCGCCCATGATGACGATCACGCCGATCAACAGGCCGACAAACAGGCCGCTGTCGGTGGGAAAGGTTCCTGCCGAGGGCGGCACGATTTTCTTGGCGGCAAGCGATCCGGCGATGGCCAGCATCGGCACGATCATCAAAAAGCGGCCGATGAACATCGCCAGGCCCAGCGTGGAATTGTAGAACATCGTGTTGGCCGTGATGCCGGCAAAGGCGCTGCCATTGTTGCCGGTGGCCGAGACAAAGGCATAGAGAATCTCGGAAAAGCCGTGTGGTCCCGCATTTTCCGGCCCCGCCAGGCCAGCGGGCAGCACCGTGGCCAGCGCCGTGAAGCCCAGCATGGAGAGCGGCAGCACCAGGATGGCGAGCATCGCCATCTTCACTTCCTTGGATTCCAGCTTCTTACCCAGATATTCCGGCGTACGCCCCACCATCAGGCCAGCAACGAAGACCGCGATGATGGCGAACAGCAGCATGCCGTAAAGGCCGGAGCCGACGCCGCCGAAGATGATCTCGCCCAGCATTATGTTGAACATCGGCACCAGCCCGCCCAGCGGCATCAAACTGTCATGCATGTTGTTGACGGCGCCGCAGGACGCATCGGTGGTCACGGTGGTGAAAAGCGATGAATTGGCGATGCCGAAACGGACATCCTTGCCTTCCATGTTGCCGCCGGCCTGAAGCGCGCTGGGCGCCTGGTCAACTTGCATGGCGGCAAAAGCAGGATTGCCGGGCGCCTCGGAATGATAGACCGTGGCCACCCCGGCCAGGAACAGCAGGCCCATGACCGCGAAGCTCGCCCAGCCCTGCCTCTGGCTGCCGACCATGCGGCCGAACACGTTGGTCAGGCCCGCCCCGATCGAGAAGATCAGGACCATCTGGACCAGATTGGTCAGCGCATTGGGATTCTCAAAAGGATGGGCCGAATTGGTGTTGAAGAAGCCGCCGCCATTGGTGCCGAACATCTTGATGACTTCCTGCGAAGCCACCGGCCCCTGGGCAATCACCTGCTTGACGCCCTCCAGCGTTGTCACGGCGGTATAGGCGTTGAGATTTTGCGGCATGCCCTGCCAGATGAAGAACAGGCCGACGATGATGGAAACCGGCAGCAGGATGTAGAGCGTGCAGCGCGTGACATCGACCCAGAAATTGCCGACGCCGCTTGCTGAGCGCCGCGAGAAGCCGCGGATCAGCGCCACCGCCAGCGCAATGCCGGTCGCGGCGGAAAGGAAATTGTGAACCGTCAGTCCCGCCATCTGCACCAGATAGCTCATGGTGGTTTCGGGAACGTAGGACTGCCAGTTGGTATTGGTGACGAAACTGACCGAAGTGTTGAAGGCCAGATGCTCGCCGACCGCGGCCTGTCCCTGGGGATTGAAAGGCAGGACGGCCTGCAGCCGCTGCAGCGCATACAGCGAGAGAAAGCCCGCCATGGTGAAGGCCAGCATGGCGATGGCATAGACCAGCCAATGCTGGTCTTCCTTCTCGTCCACGCCGCTGATGCCGTAAAGCAAACGCTCCACCGGGCGAAGAACCGGCGACAGAAGCGTGCGGTCGCCGTTGAAGACGCGGGTCATATAGCCGCCAAACGGCTTTGTGAGCGCGATAATGATCACGACATAAAGCGTGATCTGAAGCCAGCCATTCACTGTCATGGGCTCGGTTCCTTAAAACCGCTCGGGGCGGATCAAAGCGTAAACCAGATAAATCAGGAGTCCGAGGGTGACGATCGCACCCAACGTATAATCAAGGCTCATGGTGTCCTCACATCCGGTCGCAGGCGACGGCGTACAGCATTGCGCCGCCCAGGAACGCCAGGCCGATGGCTATGAACAGAATATCGAGCATGAAAACCTCATCTTCCGGCGCGGCCGCGTGTCCTGAAATAGGCTTGGCGGCATAAAGGTTCGATACGCATTGAGGGGACAAAAAATAAGAAATTCATAAAGGCCTGAATTTCGGATAGAGGCTGCCCAAGGCTAGGCTGGGCTGGCAGCGCGCGGCTGTAATTGATCCAGAACAACGCTGCCCGGCGACGGATTTATGACAATGTCGGCGCAAGGAAGGCCGCAGCGGTGGCCAAAACCCCGACAATTGCCAGGATTACAGCCACATCCAGCAGGACCCGTCCCTGGGCATTTTGCAGATCTGTGGGCGCGGAATATTCCTGCGAATAGCGGGTCGATACTTCCGGCCAGACATGGTCGCCCTCATCGGCCTCTTGCTGCCCGCAGTTCCGGAACCAGCACCGCGTGTCAGGATCCATCTCAATAATTTGCGCCATGGCTTTGTCTCCAACCTGGCTACTTCACCGATAGAGATAGGTCCGGACCCCATAAAATATCCATGCGGAAATTGGGCGGACTGCATAAAGCTTTCATGTGCCCCGGCGGCGCGGGAGCGGCCAGTCATCGGCTTTATTTTTGCGCCAAAAATCCGCATCGCATTCTTATGCGATCGGACCTAGCCGAACCGCCTCAAAGTTTCCCAGCATCCTGACCGGAGGGAACTTCAAGGTTGTGAACCTTTCGAATGCGCCGAATGATTTCCGAAGCGTGCGTGGATTCTTTTAAGAGCCCGGCCGCCGAGTTGCCCGTAAAACCGTTTGCCGGCAGGGCATCTGCCGCGCGCAAATAGACCTGTTGCAGCTCGGCGAACAGACGCGGTAATTCCTCGGCCGGATTCTGAGTGCCCGAATCGGCGGCCATCATGTTTGCATTCTCCAGAAGGCCGGAGGCGCCGCAGTGCGTCGCGCCGGAAGGCTAGCCCGCAACCTCAAGGCTCGCAACATGGAAAAGTTCTTCCATTTTCTGGTGGATCGCCCGCGCCGAAAGATTGATGCCCTCGGCATGGAAATCATGCAGAATTTTCTCAAATACGGGATCGGCGCTCTTGCCCGCCAGACCGGCGTGAACCACCGCCATGGCATATTCGTCGGCCGCGGCATCCTGCAGCCCCAACGTCTCTGCCGCCCAATGCCCCAGCAGATTGTTGCGCTTGGCCAGTACCTTGAAGTGGATTTCCTCGTCATGAGCCCATTTGGCCTCATAGCCTCTTTCACGCTCTGCAAAAGGTCCCTGCATAACCACCTCGCCGCCGCAAATTTCCCCTCTATCTCTACCATTCCTTCGAAGACTGAAAATTGATCGATCGCAAGTTTCGTCTCTTCGCCTCAAAATTATCGATCCGGGCTGCGTTACGAAATCGGCAGCATTTCCATATGGAGCATATAGGCCTTGCACACTTAAGCCCGCAACGCCCCCGATGTGGGTATGCGCGGACCTGATCGTCGCTGCGTGGCTGATTGCCAAGGTGGCGTCGAATATCGTCTTTTGTCTTGATTTCAGCTTCGCCGGGCATCGGCACCCGCGTCCTGCATTATGATTTCATCCAACTTCGCGATGGCGGCAATCCCCTTATTGCGCAGAAGACTGAAGAAAATCTCGCTGAGCTCGCTTCCGGCACGCCGATTGAGCGCGTCCAGAATGGCTTCATGCTCCCGCATCGCGTCCGCCCAGCGATCGCGCGTGTTCTCCAGGTTCGCGGAATAGCGCGAACGGCGCAGCTGGTTGGCGAGAGCAGCACAGGTTTTCGCCAGCCGGTCGTTGCGCGCGACCAGAAGGATCTTTTCGTGGATTTTCTGCTTGCAGTCGAAATAGGCATGCAAATCGCGCCTAAGGTAAAAAGCATACATCTCATGATGCAGCTTCTCTATCTCAGCCAATTCGTCATCGGTGATATTTTCACAGGCCACGCGGCCTGCCAGGGCTTCCATGCTGCCCATTACTTCATACAATTCGCGCAACTCGACCCGGCTGAGAACGCGCACCCGTGCGCCGCGATTGGGCAGCAGGTCAATCAGGCCTTCCGCAGCCAGGACCTTGAGAGCCTCGCGCAGCGGCGTGCGGGAAATGCCGAATGACTCGCACAGTTGTCGTTCAGGAATGCGTTCTCCATTCAGCAGACCGCCCTCCACCACATAATCACGAAGCTTGGCAAGAATTTCGCCATGCAGCGATTTGCCGTTCGTAGCTTTGCCAGCCTTGGCACTCCGCGCCTTGCGGGTCTTGCCATGGACCTTTTTTGTCGCAGTCACTTTTCTAAGCTCCAACAGTTGCTTGCTGCCATTTGGTCCGATTACCCTGAGCAGCGGCGATAGCTTGGCGCCGGGTCCGATTACCGGGCAATAAAATCGCGCCTCGGTATTAAATAACATTTTTCGGGACCGCGCCAAAGCCGCAGCACGTTTTTGCCAATTCGCTGCAGGCAGATTGAAGGCAAGTTTCCGCCTATGGGGCGCCAGACAGATGCATTGCTAACCGCCGGGAAGATAACCGCCTGCCAAACAGGCAAGCGCCCTAATTCGTGCAAATTCGCACCACCGCCCTGCGCCGCCCACCGAGAGCGGACTGGAGCTGCACATATTAAAATGGTGGTGGGGCGGTGGCGAATATTTGCCGAATGCGGCGGGCAGGCGCGGGGCAGTGGATGCACGGGGTCTGCCGATTCAATGCGCCGATGCAGAGCTTCATTCGCCTGTTCTGACCGGTGTGCTTGTCCCCGCTTCGATAGATGCCGACGCACTGCGCAAGATCATCCTGAGCAGATTTGATCTTTCGCTGGGCGCGGGACTGGGCAAGGTGAAAGGCCGCATGTTCCGCATCGGACATCTGGGCAGCAGCAATGACCTGACCCTGCTTGCCACGCTGGCCGGGTGTGAAATGGGGCTCAGTCTGGCCGGCGTGAACCTGACCGGAAGCGGCGTTGGATCGGCGATGGAATACTTTGCCGCCCACCCAATTGCGTCAAGCAAGGCGGCCTGACGCCTGCTTGTCCGTCCCGGTTCCGGCGCAAACTAGGTATTTCCCGCCTGCAGCGTCATTCGCACCAGCTTGGACAGGCTATTGGAGTCCATCTTCTTCATGACGCTGGCGCGGTGCACTTCGACGGTGCGCGGGCTGATACCCAGGTCATAGGCAATTGTCTTGTTGGGATGGCCGGCAAGAAGGCCGCCCAGCACCTGCTTTTCACGATCGGACAGAGTGGCCAGTCGCGCGCGGGCCGTGGCCACAGCCTCGGAATCGAGTTGCCCGGGCCGGTCGTAACGCTCCAGCGCCGACTGGATCGCACCGAAGAGTACTTCGTCGGAAAAAGGCTTTTCAATAAAATCCGCCGCGCCGGCCTTCATCGCCGCCACCGCCAGGGCCACATCGGCATGGCCGGTCATGACGATGACCGGCAGGTTCACTTTCCTCTGCTTGAGATGTTGCAGCAGCTGGATACCGTCTATTCCAGGCATGCGAACGTCACTGACGATGACGCCAAATTGCGTCACGTCGAGCTTGTCCAGCAGAATATTTGCCGATTCATAGACGCGAACCGCCATGCCCGCCGTGCCCAGCAGGAATGCGAGGGCCCGCCGCACTTCCTCGTCGTCATCAACCAGATGCACGACCGCATTATCCGATATCGATGCCATCGCTCCCCTCATCTTCCGGATTGGCGTTTTTCAGCGTCAGGCGGAATATCGTGCCCCCGCCCGGGTTCGCCTCCGCCGACAATCGCCCGCCATGTGCTTCGACAATTGTCCGCGAAATGGACAATCCCACGCCCATCCCATGCCGCTTAGTGGTGACGAAGGGCTGAAACAGCTTTGCCATCACTTCCGGCGCCAAGCCGGGGCCCGTGTCCGCCACCACGATTTCGATCGTATCGGGATCCAGGAGGCTGGTGGAAATCGTCAGTTCGCGGCGCGGGGTTTCCTGCATGGCTTCGATCGCATTGCGAATCAGATTGAGCAGAACCTGCTGAATCTGGATCTTGTCCGCCAGCACATAATGGGCTTGCGGATCGAGGTGGAAGGACACGCGCGCGCCGGTTTCCTTCGCCCCCACCAGCGCCAATGCGCCGGCTTCTTCGATCAATTTGCCAAGATTCTCGATCTCGCGCTCGCTTTCGCCGCGGGAGACAAATTCCCGCAAGCGCTTGATGATTTCGCCCGCGCGCAACGCCTGCGCGGCGGCGTTGTCGATGGCGGCGCGCGCCGTGGCGGCATCACCCGGCTTGCCGGCATCCAGGAGCCGCCGCGCGCCGTTGAGGTAGCTGGCAACCGCGGTCAATGGCTGGTTCAGTTCATGCGCCAGGGTCGAGGCCATTTCGCCCAACGCCGTGAAACGCGACATGAAAATCAGTTCGGCCTGCAGATCCTGCATGCGCTGCGCGCTTTGCTGCCGCTCGGAAAGGTCGCGCAGGAAGCCGGTGAAGAGGCGCCGCGCTCCGGCCCGCACCTCGCCGACCGACAATTCCATCGGAAAGGTCGAACCATCCTTGCGCAATCCGACGACCACCCGGCCAACGCCGATGATGCGCTTTTCACCCGTCGCCTTGTAGCGGGAAATATATCCGTCATGCTGGCTGCGATAGGGCTCGGGCATCAGCATGCTGACATTCTGCCCCACCGCTTCGGCGGCGGTGTGGCCGAACTGCCGCTCCGCCGTGGCGCTGAAGGACTGCATGATGCCTTGCGTGTCAATCACCACCATGGCATCGGGCACGGTATCGAGCACTGATTGTAGATGCGCTTCGCGCTCAATAAGATCGGCCTGGATGCGCCGGGCGGTTGTGATATCGCGAGCCACCTTCGAGGCGCCGATCAGCGCGCCTTCGTGGTTCCAGACGGGCGACACCGTGACGGAAACGTCAATGAGTTCGCCATCCTTGCGGCGCCGGACGGTTTCAAAATGGTCGATTTTTTGACCTTTGCGGATCCGCGCCAGGATGTTTTCTTCCTCCTTCTCACGGCCAGGCGGCAACAGGATGGCCAGCGATTTTCCGATCATTTCGGCCGCGGAGTAGCCGAAGACAGCTTCCGCGCCGCGGTTCCAGTCGGTCACCATGCCGTCAAGCGTTTTGCCCACGATGGCGTCATCAGACGAAGTGACGATGGCGGCCAGTCTGTCGTCGGTCCGCACGGAATGGTGCCGGTCACCAATCTCCAGCACGATGCCGCCTGCACCGGCGTCATTGGCGCGGCCGCGCATCCGGCACCATCCGCCGTCGGCAGCCAGGCGGAAATCAATGTCGTGCATCGCGCCGCGTTCCAGGCGCTCACGCAGCCCGCTTTGCATGGCGGCGCGGTCTTGGGGATCCACCAGCGCCAGGAATTCTTCGTGCGAGATCTCCGGAGATGCGGCGCCCAGCAAGGCGCGGGCTTGCCGGGACAGGCGCAATTGGCCGTGCTTCCAAAGCCATGTTCCGATCTGCGCCGCTTCGGCCGCCGCGATCTCCTCGTCCAACAGCAGTTCCGTCATCCGACGCAGACCCCTTCCGCAATCACTTTAACCTCCCGCCGCCAGTCCCGCCAGCAAGCCGGTCGGGAGACTGCGCGCCGAAAAACCATATTCGCGAGGTGAAATCTTCGTAAAGTCCCTGTTTTTCGATCCCGGCGAGAATATTCCGGGGATGGGATTGCTTACATCTTCCAGACCCAAGCGCCCACGATCACGCACGGAGCTTGAGGGGCCGGCTGGCCTGTGCCAGTAAGACAATAGCGAGACGGCATGGATCCATGGCAGACAATCTCTACGCCCGCATCGTTCAGGCCGCCAGCGATCTGGACCGCAACTTCATCCTGCCGCCCGGGCGCGCGCCGTTGTCGTATGGCGATGCCTTTGCCGCGGCGGCGCGCTTTGCCCATGTGCTGACGCGCCACGGCGTGGGACCGGGTGAACGGGTGGCCGTGCAAGTGGAAAAATCCCCGGAAGGACTGTTCCTGTATCTGGCCTGCCTGCGCCTGGGCGCGATCTATTTGCCGCTCAATAGCGATTATACCGCGGGAGAATTGGCCTATTTTGCAAGCGACGCCGAGCCATCCGTCTTTGTCTGTTCGGACCGGAGCCGCGAAAAGATTGCCGGATTCTTTCCGGATGAGCGCATCCTCACTCTCAGCGATGACGGACAGTCCGGCACGCTGATGGAGGAGGCAAGGGCCGCGCCCGCCGAATTTTCCGATGCGCCCATGGCAATGGGCGATCTGGCCGCCATTCTTTATACATCGGGCACCACCGGGCGGTCCAAGGGCGCCATGCTCTCGCACGGCAATCTATTCTCCAACGCCAGCAGCCTGAAACAGGCCTGGCGCTATTCCCAGAGCGACGTCCTGCTGCATGCCCTGCCAATTTTTCACACGCACGGCTTGTTCGTCGCAACCAATACCACATTGTTGTCATCGGCCAGCATGATCTTCCTGCCGAAATTCAATCTGGACGCCATGTTTGCCGGATTGCCCGGCGCAACGGTGATGATGGGAGTCCCGACTTTCTATACCCGGCTTCTGTCCGATGCGCGCCTCAACAGGGACAGCACACGCAGCATCCGGCTTTTCATTTCCGGCTCGGCACCACTTTTGGCCGAGACCCACCGCGAATGGCAGCAGCGAACCGGCCATGCCATCCTGGAACGCTATGGCATGACCGAGACCAACATGAATACATCCAACCCCTATGAGGCAATGCGGTTGCCAGACTCGGTCGGTTTGCCATTGCCGGGGGTGGAACTGCGCATTGCCGGCGAAGACGGCAGGCCCGTCGCCCCCGGCGAGATCGGCATGATTGAAGTGCGTGGCCCCAATGTCTTTTCCGGCTATTGGCGGATGCCGGAGAAAACCGCGTCCGAGTTTCGCCCGGATGGCTTTTTCATCACCGGCGATCTGGGCACCGTCAATGCCGACGGCTATGTCCATATCGTCGGGCGCGGCAAGGACCTCATCATCACCGGCGGCTTCAATGTTTATCCCAAGGAGGTCGAGAACCTGATCGATGCGCTGCCGGGGGTAGAGGAATCGGCGGTGGTGGGTCTGCCGCACGGGGATTTCGGCGAAGGCGTGACCGCCTTCGTCGTCGCCAAGACCGGCATTAAGCTTACGGAAGATGGCATCATGGCTGCGCTCAGCGGGCAGCTGGCGAAATTCAAATTGCCCAAGCGGGTGATCATCCTGGCGCAATTGCCGCGCAACACCATGGGAAAGGTGCAGAAAAACCTGATGCGGGACGAATATCGCGGTCTGTACGCCCCAACGTCTTAAGGCAGCTTGCGCCCTTTGGTTTCCAGCGCAAAAGGAATGATGGCCAGACCCAGCACGAAGGGTATCGCAGTCAGGGCGATGACATGGCCCAGCGACCCGGTCCAGGCAATCGTGGCGGCAATTGCGAAATTCGCCGCCGCGCCAAGGAAGCGGCCGAATGATGTGCAGAAGGCAAAGGCCGTCGCGCGCATCGCGGTGGTATATTGCTCGGGCAGCCACAGGCTGAAGATGGCAAAATTGCCGCCCGCCAGTCCCAGGAAGAACAGGATCGCGAGGAAGGGCGTCAATCCGGCGGGGAGGTAAAAGGCCCAACCAAAGGCCAGCGCGATCGCCAGCGCCATGCCGATGAAATATCCCGCCAGGGTTTTCTTGCGGCCATAGCGTTCCGCCAGCACCGGCGCGAGCAGGCAGCCTAGAATCGTGCCGACGGAAAGTATGGCGGTGCCAAGCGACACAAGCCGTGTGCCGCTGACAGGAGACAGCCCCGCATTCTTGGCCAGCGTCAGCAGGGCCGTGGGCTCATAAACGGTGCCCGCCCACAATCCAACAATGGCGATGGAAACCAGCAGCGTATTGACGATGGTGCGGCTGAGATATTCGCCGCTGAAGATCATGCGCAGCGGCGCGCCCGCCGTGCTGGCATGGGATTTTTCCCAACGGGCCGGTTCTTTGACGCGGACAAGCGTGAACAATGCCACCAGCACCGGCACGGCGCCGCACAGGAACATGGCGCGCCAGCCATAGCGCGCGCCGACGGTGAAGTTGAGCGCAGCGGCAAGAAAGAATCCGGCATAATATCCGGTCTGCAGATAACCGGCGCCTGCCTTGCGCCGGTCTTCCGGCCATGCCTCGGCAATATATGTGCCCGCCATTGCCCATTCGCCGCCGATGCCGATGCCCGCCAGGAAACGGAACAGTCCCAGCTCCCAGACATTTTGGGACAAAGCAGCAGCGCCCGTGAAAATGGAAAAAATGAGAATGGAGGCGGCCAGGCATTTGGTGCGGCCGAAGCGGTCGGCGATCGGCCCCCAGATGAACGACAGGCCCCAGCCCATCAGGAACAGCGCGAAAAGGATCGAACCGGCAAAGGCGATGTCGGCGGGGCCGCCCGCCAAGCCCGATAGCGGCAGCAATTCCTTGAGCGCCGGGCTCAGAACCAGGGCATAGATTACCGAATCCATGCCATCGAGCATCCAGCCGGACCATGACGCCCAGAACCCCAGGATCTGCTGGCGGTTCAGCTTGGTTGGCATGACTGCGTTCATGGCACCGCCTCGCGAACAGGATTGGTGGGCACGGTAAGACCGATTATTTATAGAATATGTTTATATTACAATGGGTTATTTGGAAACATCCAGACCATGCCGATAACGATAGCACCATGATGCAGACCGCTATTGCAACATTATTTGGGGCGCTTACCGGCTGCGGCATTCTTGTGTACCGTTTGGTCCATTCCACCAGGCGAAAATCAGAACGCGATGAACACTGCTCAACAGACTGAGCAAGACACTCCCAGCTTGTTGTCCCGTGCCGTCCAGCATCTCAATGCCGGAGACAGTCGCACGGCAGAACAACTGCTTGCCGAGGTCCTGCGGCGGCGGCCCGGCTTGCCGCAGGCGATGATGCTGATGGGCGTCGTGCGACTGGAGCAAAACCGGCCTGATGAAGCCGAAAGCATCCTGACCCAGGTGCTGAAAGACAATCCCGGCCAACCCATGGCGCTGTTCTACCTGGGCAATGCGTTACGCGCGAAAGGCGAATCGGCGGCAGCCGTATCGGCCTACCGGAACGCCCTCCAGGCCCGCGCCGGATTTGCCGATGCCGAACTGGCGCTGGCGGGCACCTTGCGAACCATCGGCCAGTTGCGTGATGCCGAAAAACTCTATCGCGCCATCCTGGCGCGAAATGGCAGCTTCGTGCCGGCGCTGGCAGGCTTGGGCGCAGCCTTGAACGAACTGGAAGCCTATCCGCAAGCCGAAGCCATACTCTCGGCGGGATTGCGGTTGCCGGCTGAAAATGACGTGGCCGCCGATCTGGAAAATTCCCTCGGATTTGCCAAGATGCTTCAGCGACGTTTCGCGGAAGCATTGCCGCATTTCGACCGCGCCGTGGCACTGACGCCCGCCCTGCTGGCAGCGGAAAGAAATCGGGCCACCGTCCTGGAACACTTGCATCACCCGGAACGCGCGGCAGCGGCTTACCGCCGTGTGCTGGCGCAAGATCCGATGGATCTGAAAACCCATTTGCTGCTTAACGAGCTACTGCACCGCGCGGACCGCGATTCGGAGATGCTGCGTTCGTATGACCAGGCCATCGTGGCGCGACCGGCCTCGCCGGTTCCACCCACGGCCAAGGGCGACCAACTACAGCTATTGGAGCGTGCCTGCGATGCCGTAGGGTACTATCAGCGAGCCCTGAAACTCGCGCCCGGCCACGCCGCCGCGCATATTGGCCTGGCCCGGGCAATGAGCGCGCTGGGCGACCATGGCGGCGCCATTGCCGCTTTTGAAACCGGCCGGAAATCCTGTCCGGATGATGCGGACCTGCAAACCGCCTTTGCCTACTACCTGCTCGGCCAGGCCGATTCACCAAAGGCACAGACACTGGTGGAGGGCGCCATCGCCCGGTCGCCCCACAATCAGGCGGCGCTTGCGGTTCTGGGGCTGTGCTATCGCGCAAACAACGACAGCCGCGAAGATCTCCTGAATGACTATGATCGTTTCGTGCAGATTTTCGATCTCGATCCGCCGGAGGGCTATTCCGATATTGCCGCCTTTCACGCCGATCTGCGGACACATCTCGAAACGCTGCATTCAAGCGCACGGCAATTCTTCAGCCAGACTTTGCGCGGCGGCACGCGCGTACCAGAGGACATTTTTCAATACCGCCATGCCCTGCGTGATAAATTGAAATGGCGCATTACCGATGCACTGGGCCGCTATATCGAGGGCATGAAAGACGACCCAAGCCATCCCTTCCTTGGAAGACGCACCGACCAATTCCGATTTTCCGGCTCCTGGTCATCCCGCATGCAAGATGGCGGTTTTCACACCAACCATATTCATACCGGCTGGATCAGCTCATGTTATTATGTCGATGTTCCAGACGTCGCCGGCGACGCCACGACCAAGCAGGGCTGGCTCAAATTCGGTGAACCCTCCGCCGATCTGGGGTTTGCCGACACAATACGGCGCATCGTTCAGCCAAAACCCGGCCGGCTGGTGCTTTTCCCGTCTTTCCTGTGGCACGGCACCGTGCCTTTTCATTCCGATCAGGCCAGAATGACCATCGCCTTCGACGCGATTCCTCTTCCGAAAAACCAGCAGGCAGGAGCTTAAAATGTTCTGGAACCGTGCATCCCAGGATACCGCGCAATCGGGCGACCAGGTCCGCAATCGGCTGGACTGTGTGGAAATGCCGGAGGCCGCCATGTTCGAGGCTTCCGCCCTGAACATTCTCAGTCACGGACTGGGCTTTCGCAAATCGCTGGAAACCGGCATCTGCGTCCTGGGCGACGAACGCGTCATTCCGATGATGTCCTATGGCCTGATCGAATACCTGATGGGGCTGGATTTGACGGCTTTCGACCTGCTGGAACTCGGCGGCGGCCATTCGACTGAATTCTGGAGTCAGCGCGCCAAATCCGTCGTCACCTTGGAAACCGATGCGGAATGGGCGCGCATCCTGGATTCCAACGGCTTTCCGAATGCAGAAATCCGTTCCACCACGGCGGAACGCATCACCGATGACATGGCGGCGCTGGGCCGCAGCTTTGACGCGGTGATCGTTGACGCCAGCGCAAGCCGTTATCGCTGCGCCAAAGCCGCCTTGAAGCTCTTGAAGCCCGGCGGCTTCATCCTTCTGGACAACGCAGACTGGTATCCCAACACCACCGCCCTGCTGCGCGCGGCGGACCTGATTCAGGTGGATTTTCACGATTTCCGGCCGCTGCGCTGGTATCGTTGTGCCACATCGCTTTTTCTGCACAAGGATTTCCGCGCCCGTCCCCGCTACGGCCGGCTGCCGCAGCCGCTCATCGGCGGAAAGGATATCGCGGCGGCAAATGACTGGGACCGCGCCGACTGACCCGGCGGCTTACATCACATTGAGTCTGTCGCGGGCGCGTTGCAGCCGGGCAATGGCGGCCATGCGGAACGGAGCGTTGGCGGCGCCATATTCGTCATATCCGTCGGTGCGCTGGACAAACTCGAAAAAGAAGCGGTCCTGAAAAGGTTCGCTGTAGACGTGCAGAAATTCGCCCTTGCCGATCCGGTCGTAAAGGATATGCGCGCTTTTCAATTTGGCGGTGAATTCATCTTTCAGATCGAAGCGCGCCGCCAGGTCCTCATAATAATTCGCCGGAATATCGAGCAGCCTGGCGCCCGATTTGCGCAGCGAAGCCACCGTGGCGAAAATATCGTCACACTCAAAAGCCACATGATGAACGGCCGCCCCGCCTTGCGTGCTGACCTGGCGCGCCGTCCCGGTAAGTTGACCCACCGAGGTATTGAGCGGGATGCGCACGGAATGTCCCCGGGAAGACACCGCGCGGCTTTTCACCAATCCGTTGGGATCGGCCAGAAGGAAGGTTGCATCCGCCTCGAAACCCAGCACGGCGCGATAGAACAAGACCCGCGAATCCATCTGGCCGGAGGGGAGCGACAACGCCAGATGATCAACAGCCTCAAGCAAGGCGTTCGAGCCGTCCTTGGACGGCTCGATGGCAAACTCTATTTCATAGAGATTCTTGGCGTCATGCTCAGCGACGAAATATATCAAGCTGCCGTCCAGGCCGCGAATGGCCGGAATACTGAGCTCGTTGGGCCCGACACGCCCTTCATACCGCGTTGCGTTAAACGTCAGCGCGCGTGACAGGGCACGCTGATCATCGTCGGTACGCAGGCCGATAGCGCAGACCGATGGCCCGTGCATCAGGTAATAGGAGTGCGCGAATGAGTCGGGTTCGGAATTCAGCGCCAGGTTGACGCGGCCGTTGCGGTACAAAAATACGTTCTTGCTGCGATGCTTGCCCAGCTTGTGAAAACCAAAGCTGGTGAACCAACTGTCCAGCGCCTCGGCATCCGCGCCGGAAGCGGCAAATTCCAGGAATTCCACGCCGGACACCTTCGCGGGCGGCGGCGGATCGAACAATGCGACCTTCGCCTGATCCCCCGATGTCGCAAGCCGCACATTCTCCTCAAGCAGACGCAGCGAGCGCATGCCGTCATCGGCAATCTGGCGGGAAGAAGAACTGCGAAATGCCTCATTGAAGACTTCAAGCGTGAGCGCTCCGGTATAGTCTGTCTTCAGAACCGCCTGAACGAATGCCGTCAGGTCCAGGTCCCCTTCGCCCGGAAAGCAGCTGTAGAACCGATTTTTGCTCACCGGATCGATCGTCACCAGGGGCGCGTCCGCGAGCAGGACGGCTGCAATTCGGGCACCCGGGATTTCGCGAAGATTCTGAGACGTTGTCCCCGTCGCCAACATCTGAAAGGCGTTGATGAACAGATCAAGCTGGGGGCTGCCGACACGCTGAACGATTTCCCAGGCCTGCGCCACGTCGCGGATATGGGCCGCCCAGCTCAGTGCACCATATGCCAGCCTGATGTCCCGCTGCGCCGCCAATTCCGCGACCGTGCGCAGTTGCGCGGCAATGCGCTCATGATCGCTCGAACTTGACGTCAGGGTCGAGGCGGATATCAAGGCAAGCGGAGCGCCCAATTCCGCCATCAGGTCGAATTTGCGCTTGATCCGGTCCAGGTTCTTGCGAAAAGCCTGATCGTCCAAGCCTTCAAGATCACGCAGCGGTTGATAAGCATCGATCGCAAGGCCAAGGTCGCCAGCCAAGCTTTTCACGGAATGCGGCGTATCCCCATAGTAGAGGATATCGCTGTCTGAAATGTGGACGGCGTCAAACCCGGCAGCAGCGACAGACTCCAGTTTCTCCTCCAGCGTGCCGCTGAGTGAAACCGTCGCTATGGATCGTCGCATACTGCCATCTCCTGATCCCTTATACCGAAGGAAAAAGGCCCCGTCTAATTCAGGTGGAAACGTGGTGGACCTTCCTGCCCGGGGAATAGATATCCATGATGTTCCAATGGCCGGAGGTGGGAACCGGCGCATTCTCCATGGTCACGTCCAGTACATATGGCACATTGGCCTTGATGGCCGCTTCCAGCGCGGGCTTGAACTGATCCGCCGATTCAATGCGCACACCGTCTATGCCGTAAGCCCTCGCGACGGCAGCAAAATCCGGCGAATAGGGCGTGCCATTCTTCTCGAAGACCGTGCCTGTCGTGGTGCCGTAATGCGCCTTTTGCAGCCCGGCAATGGTTCCAAAGGCGCGGTTGTTCATGATGATCCACACGACTGCCGTGTCTTCTTCAAAGGCGGTGGCGAGCAAGGCAGGGTTCTGCCCAAAACCGCCGTCTCCGACCAGTGAGACAACAACCTTGTCGGGAGCCGCGATTTTGGCGCCGATCGCCGCCGGCGCGCCGAAGCCCATGGTGGCATAACCGCCCGGTGTCAGGACCGAACCCGGCGTGTAGACGGGAAATTGCTGTCCCACGCCGTTCTTGTTCCAGCCGACATCGGTGGTAATGATTGCGTCGCGCGGCAGCACGGCGCGCACATCCGCCAGAATGCGTTCCGGGCGCATCGGGAACTGGCTGGATGTTTCGGCTTCGGCGCGGCTCGCTTTGAACTCCGCACGATAGGCGGCAATTTCCTTGCGCAGCGGCTCATTGCGCCGCCCGTCCGGCGCGGCTTTCTTGGCGATGCGATTGAGCGCCACCAGCGCCTGTTTCAGGTCCGCGACGGCGCCGATCTCGACCGGATAATTGCGGCCGATTTCGGCCGGATCGATGTCGATATGAATCAGGCGGGTCGGCGGAATGGCAAAGGTATATTCCGGGTCAAAGGAGCTGCAATCGGCTTCGCAGAAGCGCGTACCCAAAGCCAGAATGACGTCGGCGGTGCGGCAGGAATCATTGATGTATTGGGTGCCCCAGAAACCGGTCATGCCCAGCACGAAGGGATGATCGTCCGGCAATACGCCTTTGCCCATCAGCGAATGCGCCACGGGAATTCCCAGCCGGTCGACAAATTGCGCCAGTTCGGCATTCGCATCCGCCAGCATGACGCCGCCGCCGGCATAGATCAGCGGCTTCTTGGCGGCGAGCAGAATGGCGACGATCTTTTCCGCCACCGTCTCATCCAGTGACGGTTTGGCATAGGACATTGCATTGGGCTTGATGCGCTCGAAAAGGGCGGTGTCGATCTTGGCAGAGAAAATATCCATCGGCACGGATACCAGTACCGGTCCGGGGCGACCGCTTTCGGCCAAGTGGAACGCCTTGTCGATGATGTCGGGCAGCAGATCGGCCCGTTCCACGCGCCATGCGCGCTTTACAAAAGGTTTGTAGATCTCGAACTGGGCGGCGTCCGAGTGCAAATTGATTTCCTGATGCGGGTTCTTGCCGTAATAGTGACTGGGAATGTCCCCGGCAATCACCACCATCGGTATGGAATCCAGCGCCGCCGTCGCGACGCCGGTGGCGGCGTTGGTCAGTCCCGGTCCAAGATGGGAGAGCACGACGCTGGCCTTTTTCGTCACACGGGCATAGCCATCGGCGGCATGCGCCGCGATCTGCTCGTGGCGCGAATTGACGAAGCGGATCGAGCTTTTTCCGATCTCGGTCAAGACCGCGATATTGGTATGGCCACACAGGCCAAAAATATGCGTGACGCCGCGCCCTTCCAGGTATTTTACCAGCTGCTTTGAAACCAACTCTTGCATCTTAAGCTCCTCAACTCGCTATTCGGGTTTGCGCGGGCCTTTTGGTCCGTCATAGGTATAGGGAATGGATTTGGGCATCGGGCCCTTCATGCGCGATCCATGGCTGATCTCTTCCCAGGCATGGGAGAGGATGCCGACAGACCGTGAAAGAATGAAAAGACCGCGCCCCAATGGCGGCGCAAAGCCCAGCTCGCAGAAAATCACCGCCGTAATGCCGTCTATGTTCATCGGGATGGGCTTGCCGCTGCGCCGCTTGATGCCCGCTTCGACCTCCCTGCCGATAACGGCATAACGCCCCGTTACCACACCGGCCTCGCGGGCCTGGTCAATGAGGGCAAACAGCGGCGCGCAGCGTGGATCAATGGGATGAAAACGATGACCGAAACCCGGGATGATCTTTCCATGCTCCGCGACAAACTCGGCCAGCGCATCATCCACGGCGCCGGGAAGGTCTTTTTCCGACTTGGGATTTGCAGCAATGATCTCGTACAACTGCATGCATTCCTGCCCCGCGCCGCCATGCACGGTACCCAGGACATTGATGGCCGACGCCATGACATTGTTGAGTTCGACGCCGGTCGTCGCCGCCATGCGGGCGATGGCAATGGACGGGGCGTGCGGCCCGTGATCAACCGACGCCACCAGGGCGGCGTCCAGCAATTTTGCCTGCATTGCGTTCGGCAGGTCGCCGCGCAGCATCAGCCAGATCATCTGCGGAAAGGTGATTTTTCCGATCAGGTCCTGGATCGGATAACCGCGCATGGCGATCTTGCCGGGATGAATATCGATGATACTGGTGGTCCAATAGGCCTTGGCCTCTGCCAGCAATTCTTCGGGGGTTTTTTCGCTCATATCTCTTTGCTCTCTCGGCTTTGCGCGATCTCTGCGGGAGAATAGCCCAGCTCCGCCATGATCTGCTCGGTATGCTCGCCCAGCCCGGGTGGCGGCAATTTTGACGCGTCATCGCAATCCGACACAATATAGCCACCATTCATCACGGTGAGCGGCCGGTCTAACCCCTTGGTGCCCTCGACCGTGCGCAGCAATTTACGGTGCCTGGTATTTGGCAGCGTCAATGCCTCCGGCACGCTGAGGACGCGGCCTGCCGGGATGCCGGCCTTGTTGAAGGCGATCTCCCATTCTGCAGCGCTGCGCGTCGCCAGCACGGGCTCTATTTCATCGGTCAGTGCCTGACGATTTTTCTTGCGCGCTTCACGTTCGGAAAAGCGCGGGTCGACCGCGAGCTTGGCCCGGCCGATTACTTCGGTAAGCGCCAAAAACTGCTCCTGCTTGTTGGCCGAAATATTCAGCAGCCCATCGCCGGTCTTGAAGGTTCCGGACGGCGCGGCGGTAAAATTGTCGTTGCCCATGGGAATGGGCACCTGGCCGGTGATCAGATAGTTGGACACTACCCAGCCCATGGTGGCGATGGTCGAATCCAGCATGGCGACATCGATGAAGCGACCTTCCCCGCCACGTTCCTGCCCCACCAGGGCGGCGGCGATGGCGAATGCGGCAGTAATCCCGCCGACGCTGTCGCAAACGGGGTAACCCACGCGCAACGGGGCGCTCTCCTGGTCGCCCGTGATGCTCATGGCGCCCGACAGCCCCTGGATAATCTGGTCATAAGCCGGGGCATCCCGCATCGGTCCGTCCTGGCCAAAACCCGACAAGGCGCAATAGACCAGCTTGGGATTGATTTTTTTCAGGGCCTCATAACCCACGCCCAGCCGGTCCATTACCCCGGGACGGAAATTCTCAACCACCACATGCGCCTGTTTGACCAGCCGCCGGAAAATTTCCTTTCCGCCTTCGGATTTCAGATTGATCGTGATGGACCGCTTGCCCGCATTCTGCGCCAGGAACGAGGCGCCCATATGTATCTTGCTGAGCTTGGGATCGGCGCCAAGCTGGCGTGCCAGGTCGCCGGTGCCCGGCGTTTCCGCCTTGATCACGTCGGCGCCCAGCAACGCAAGCTGATAGGTGCAGAAAGGCCCCGCCAGCACATTGGTGACATCGATAACGCGAATTCCGGCAAGGGGAGCCGTCATCGTTCCTCCTAGCGCCGGATAAAGGGGTTGGGGACGTCCAGATCAGTCGAGATCCAGACGCATTTGACTTCGAAGAATTCGTCCATCGCATTGGTGCCGGATTCCCGGCCAACGCCCGATCGCTTGAACCCGCCGAATGGCGACGTGAAGCTGGTGGCGCGGTAATTGTTGACCCAGATATTGCCCGCCAGCAGCTTGTCAGCCAGCTTCATGGCGCGATCCAGGCTCTTGGTCCAGACGCCGGCGGCCAAGCCATACAGCACATCATTGCCGATCTTGATTGCGTCGTCCGCATCCTTGAATTTGATGACACTGAGGACAGGGCCGAACACTTCTTCCTGGGCAATGCGCATCTTGTTGTCGACACCGGTGAAGATTGTGGGTTCGACGAACTGGCCGGCGCCCAGATCGGGCCGCGATTTTCCCCCCAGGACGCATAAGGCGCCCTCGCCCTTGGCGATGGCGATATAGGACATGATCTTGTCGAACTGCGGCCGTGTGGCGATCGGGCCGATCTGCGTCTCGGCAAGGCCCGGATCGCCCAGCTTGGCGTCTTTCACAAAAGCCACCAGCCGGGCCACAAATTCGTCATGGATGTTTTCCTGCACCAGCAGGCGCGAGCCGGCCACGCAGGTCTGACCCGCCGCCGCAAAAATGCCCGAAACCACGCCTTTGACGGCCTGGTCGAGATCGGCGTCGTCGAACACGATATTGGGGGATTTGCCGCCCAGCTCCAGCGTAACGGTTTTCAGACCCTTGGCCGCAAGCTGATAGATCGCGATGCCGGCAGCCTCGCCGCCGGTGAAACCGACATGCGCGACATCGGGGTGAGACACCAATGGCACACCGACTTCGGCGCCGAAGCCGGTGACGACATTGACCACACCGTCGGGAAAACCGGCCTCCTTGAACAAGGCTGCGAATTCCACCATCGAGGCGGACGTGAACTCGGAGGGCTTGACCACCGCAGTGCAGCCCGCCGCCAGCGCCGGCGCCAGCTTCCAGCTTGTCAGGGTCAGCGGCGAATTCCAGGGGGTGATGATCGCGACCACGCCCTTGGGTTCATTCTTGGTATAGGCGAATACGCCATGCTTGTCGGTCGGGATGACCTTTCCCTCGATCTTGTCGGCCATGCCGGCGTAATAATAGAAATATTCCGCCATGTAGCGGATCTGCCTGCTGACTTCGGCGGCAAGCTTGCCGTTGTCGCGGCGCTCAATAGCCGCCAGCCGCTCCGCCTTGGCGATGATCAGATCGCCCACCTTACGCAGCAACTTGCCGCGCTCGGTGGCTGTCATGGCGGGCCAGGCACCATCGATAAAGGCCCCGTGCGCCGAGGCAACCGCTGCATTCGCGTCCGCTTCACGTCCGCGCGCGATTTCCGCCCAGGCTTTGCCGGTGTAGGGATCTTCTGTCGGAAAATAAACGCCGTCCGCCGGAGGAACTTCCTTGCCCCCGATATAATGGCCGTAACGTTTGAAATTCTCCGCCATGGGATATCAAGGGGTTTCAGTGTTGTAGAATTCGCCGAACAATTGCTGTTCCGACGGACGATCTTCGGGGATGGGACGGCTGACCCAGGTCAGCTGCATATAGTGCCTGACATTGACATTCTCATTAGTGATATTGCCGCCCCAGATGCCGCAACCCATGGACGAGGTCATCGGCATGCCATTGTCCCAGGCGCCGGCATTGGCTTTGGATTGGGGCTGGCGAACCATCATGCGGCTGACGGGCGCCAGCAACGCCAGGCGATGAATATGGTTGTCATCGTGGGAATAGATGCCGCAGGAATGGCCCCTGCCGCCAACTTCGTAAATCTGCTCGACCTTCGTCAGGGCTTCGTCGAAGCCTTCATATTTGATGATGGACAGCACCGGAGACAATTTCTCGGAAGAGAACAGATATTCTTTTCCGATATGGGATTCCGGCACGATCAGGAAGCTCTTGCCTTCGGAAATCTTGAAGCCCGCAATTTCAGCAATGACCTTTGCGGGGCGAGCGATGGTATTGGCGGTGCGGTGATTTTCCTCGTCCCACATCGCTTTCTGCAGAAGTTTCTTTTCGTCGGGCGTAACCAGATAGCCGCCTTCCTTTTGCAGCGCGTCCAAAAACCGGTCAAAGATGCGCGAATCCACCAGCAGATTGCCGTCGGCCGAGCAGCCCGAACCGTTGTCGGACGTTTTGGAAATGCGGGTATTTTTCGCGGCGATGTCTATATCGGCAGTCTCGTCGATCACCATGGTGGCGTTGCCCGCCCCCACGCCATAGGCGGGCTTGCCCGATGAATAGGCGGCGCGGACCATCTGCTGGCCTCCGGTGGCGATCGTCAGATCGCACTGCGCCATCAACTCCTGCGCCAACGGGATGGAGGGTTTTTCGATGATCTGGAACACGTCTTCCGGACAGCCCAGCTTCTTGACGGTCTCTCGCATGATGCGCACCGCCTCGATGCTGGTTTTCTTGCCGGCCGGATGCGGCGCGAAAATAATCGCGTTCTTGCACTTCAGGGAGTAAATGCCGTTGCCGACTTCGGTATGACCGGCATTGGTAACCGGAACCAGGCTGGCAATGACGCCAACCGGTTTGGCATATTTGACGATTCCCTTGGCATGGTCTTCTTCCACAATGCCCATCGACTTGGCGCGTAGCGCATCGCGCAGGATGCCGTGCAGCTTGAAACGCTTGTTGGGACGCCCGGCGCGGTCGCCCAAGCCGCTTTCGTCGACCCCCATGTTGGAGAGCCGGGTGAAGGTTTTTTCATTTGAGAGCGCCCAGCACACCGCCTGAATCAACCGGTCAACCTTGGCCTGGTCGTAATCGGCAATCTGCTTCATCGCGATGCGCGCACGCGCCACCAGATCCTTGACGATCTGTTTTTCCTCGTCGGTGATTGTTCGGGGCGCCATAACCAACTCCTGCGAAATGTCCTGATTAGATTGCGGCAGTCCGGTTCCGTCGGCCGCGTGCGATCGGGCGCGCGTGGCAGCCGGGCCGGTGAGAAGCATGGCGTTTCGGGGCGTGCGCCATGCTGTTCCTTCTCTTCCCCTGCCCGATGAAGCGACCTTCTGCTCTCGGCAGAATGTACTAACTAGTATATTAGCGAATGCACCAAAGCCACAACGTTTTTTGCCGAAGGCAGGGCGCGCTGGTTTGTGTAATTATGTATATATATCAGTTACTTACGGAGCAGTCGGCCGGGGCCGTCGGTCAATCGGGTAGTTCAATATCCAGCCGGTGAATATCGCCCAGAATTACGACATAACAAACCACTCCCAGAAGCGCCAAGGTGGCGATATAGGCCAATCCGCCAAAGAAGGATCCGGTGGCGCTCACCAGAAAACCGACCACCAGCGGCGTGCAAATTCCCGCCAGGTTGGCGCAGAAATTGAACAACCCGCCGGTCAGTCCCATCAGTTTCTTGGGCGCGATGTCGGCGATCACGGTCCATCCCAGATTGCACATGCCCTGGCCGAAAAAGGCAAACGACATCACTGCAATGACCACGGCATTGTCCGAGATGTAATTGGCGCTAACGATGGTCGACGCCATCAGAAGGCCGGTGACGATCGGTATTTTGCGCGCAATGTTGGCAGAGCCGGTACGGCGCAGGAGGAAATCCGAAAAAATTCCGCCCATCAAAACCCCGATGGACGCCGCCAAATAGGGAAGGACCGCGGAAAATCCGGACTTGATCCAGCTCATGTGCCGCTCGGTTGCCAAATAGGTCGGAAACCAGGTGAGGAAGAACACCAGGGTGGAATTGCTGCAGAATTGGCCCAGGGATGCGCCCACGATCTGTCTGTGTCGCAGCAGCTGGCGGACATTGCGCCAGGAAAAATTCATGCGCGCGCCTTTTTGGCCCAGGCCGCCCCCCGCAGCGATGTGATCGAGCTCGGCCTGATTGACCAGCCGGCTTTTGTCGGGATCGCGATAGGCCAGATACATGATGGCGCTGAACAGAATACCCACCGCCCCCACGCAGAAGAACAGCGCGCGCCAGCCGAAATTTCCCGTGATCCAGAACAGAACCGGGCTGAAAAGCGCCAGGCCGGCATATTGGCCGACGGAGTAAACCCCCGTGGCGCTGGCGCGTTCCTGCTGGGGAAACCAGATGCTCAGGATACGGCTGTTAGCGGGATAGCAGGGCGCCTCAAACACGCCAAGACCCAACAGGCATCCGATGAGCCAGCCCACAACCGACGCGAAGCCCAGCAATGCCGTGACGCAGGACCACAGCAGCAGTGAAAGCGAATAGGTTGTGCGCGTGCCGAAACGGTCCAGAAAAACCCCGCCGGGGATCTGCGCCAGGGCATAGCTCCAGGAAAAGGCGGAAAACACCAGGCCCATAACCGCCGGACCTATGGCAAGGTCGTGGGCAATCAGGGGGCCAGCGATCCCCATGACGGTGCGGTCCAGATAGTTGATGAGGGTTGCGACAGTGACGAGTGCCAAAATGATCAGCCGCGTGTGGCTGCGGCCGCCGGCCTTCAAGGCTACAGAATTCTCCCCGTTCATCGCGACATCCCCCTTCAAACCATCGTTACGAAACCGCGTTTTGCACCGCGCATTTTTTCGATCATCATCTGCGCTGCCAGGGGCAGCAAGGCTGGGCGGAACGGGCCCCCCGCGGATGTGAAAAACAAGACGTTTCCTGGGGCTGGTTTTTTGCACCAAAGCCCTGTTTATTGAGGTAAAATACACCGTACTAACTAGTTAGTGTCAATCTTTCAAAGGGCCAAAAGCCCTGTCAAAATGACTATATTGTGGCTCAAAAACCAAGCATCGGGGAGGTTCAAATGAACAGGCCAATCAGGGTGATATCTGCAGCATTGCTGCTCTCGGCGCTTGTCGCGCCCAACTCTGGCGCATTCGCCCAAAGTGTCCCCGGCGGCCCTCTCAATCAGAATCTGGGAGACATGGATTACGGCGTTTGCCGCGGTACGGATCCCAAATGCTTCCATGACTGGCCGCGCCCCAAACCCACCCAATACCGGGTGTTGCTGTTCACCCATACTGCCGGACCGCGCCATGCCGACCTGGGTACGGCCCTGGCGGCCGGCCTCAATCCCCCTTTGAACAGCGATAATGTTGTCCAGCGCGAAATGCAGAAACTGATGACCGCGAACGGCATCCAACTGGACTATACGGAAGACGTAAAAGTGCTTTCGCGGTTGAACGCCTATAATGCTGTCATCTTCTTTTCCACATCGCGCGATGCGCTGGATGACGATGCCAAGACGGCGCTTCGGCAATATATGCGCGCGGGCGGCGGCTTTGTTGGCATCCACAATGCCTTCGGCACCCTCTACAATTGGCCCTATTATGAAGGGTTGTTAGGCGGGGCCAATTATTACGATCACGGCCCGGAGCGCAGCGGCGACGTTGTGATCCAGGATGCCAAGGATGCCTCCACGCTGGGTCAGCCGGCACGCTGGGGCTTCACGGATGAATGGTACAACTTGATCCCCTTCCCGACCCATGTCCGCTTCCTCGCCACCGTGGACGAAAAATCCTGGAAACCGGTCAGCCCCGAGCAGGAACCGCGGCTGTCGCGCGGGGTCCCGCCGGCTGGGTTCATCCCTCCCGCGCAATCGGTCGTCGGCCGCGATCCTGGCCATGGCGATTTTCATCCGGTGGCCTGGTGCCAATATTATGACGGCGGCAAGGCCTGGCTTACGACGCTGGGACACGATGCGGGCGATTTCGCGGCCAGTGACAGCGAATTCGCCGGTGCAACGGAATTCCAGAAACTGATCGTGGGCGGAATCAAATCGGCGATGGGCGCCGAACCTTTCTGCCGGTAATCCCCTGCCCTGCCGTCAGGTCCTGACATAGCGATGCACGACATCCCATATTGAGATTCGGCGCTTGGCGGCTTCCTTGGAATCGCCCATGTCGTGGCGGAATATCGCCCGAAACGTATAGCGGTTCGAAACATTGAAAAAGCACAGCGCCGCTATGGTTGTGTAAAGATCGAACGCGTTCAATTCAGCACGCAACACCCCTTGCTCAGCCCCGCGCCGGATGATGTCGGCCATCGAATCCAGAATTGTGGAATTGATGGGTGTCACCGATGGCAGCTTGGCGACATGCCGGCCCTTGTGAATGTTTTCCACCATGACAAGGCGCACAATGGACGCATGCTTCATATGATAGTCGAAGGTGAATTCGACAAGCGCCCTCAGAGCTGCCAACGGCGCCTGATGCGTGAGATCCAGGGCGGTCTCGGATGACCGAAGTCGCTCATAATAGGAAAGCAGTACGGCGCGATAGAGGCCCTCTTTGTCTCCAAAATAGTAGTACAACATTCTCTTGCTGGTCTGAGTCCGCTCGGCGATGCGGTCCACACGCGCGCCAGACAATCCGCGTTCTGCGAATTCGGCTGTCGCCACATCAATGATGTTGCTTTTGGTCCGTTCCGGGTCTTTCGCCCGGGACGTGCGCTTTGGAACCCGCTTTGCCACCATGCCCTCCTCTCTCACGATTGAGTCTGCTGACGATCCATCAGTCAAGTGTTTTTGGGTCGCTACCGAACTAAAAATCCAAAAAAAGCGCCGTGCGAATCTCGCACGGCGCTTCAGGTAACTCCCCATAGGGGGTCAGGGACATGTCAGCCGCGGCGGCGCGGCCAGTATTCGAATCGCCGCCCTGTAACGGGCGCTTATGTTTTCACCACTTCTTGCGAAGGCCGAACATCACCAAACGTCCCAGCGGACTTGCGTCGGAAGTGTCATAGCCCGCCGCGACATTGTAAGGCGGCGGAGACTCATTGAAGACATTCTTGCTGGAGACGTAGATCTGCGTGCCCGAAAGGTAAGGAAGGTCGCTGGGCAGATTGGCCGCCACATTCACATCAACGTTGAGATTGGCCGGCACCTTGTAGTAGCCGGTGAAGGGTGTCGTGGTGGTCGGCTGGTAGTAGGACTCGGCATAATTCAAGGCGATGGATGCCGTGAACGGATCCAGATGCCAGCCAAGGCTGGCGCGTCCCGTAAAGGCCAGCGAGCTGAAGGTTGTGTTGGCGTTCTTGTTGAGGTTGCTGACAATCGCGCCGCCGAAGCCACCGCCCTGCTGGTCGAAGCGCAGCTTCTGGCTGCCATCCACCGAAACGTCGAAATCGCCCCAATTTTCATAAGGGGTGAAACCGTAATTGACCGCAAAGTCGATGCCGTTCGCCCAGAGGTTGAAGGCGTTCTGCTGGGTATAATATTGCAGGAAGGTGATCGGACCCGAGGGCACCGCGCTGACGCGTACGCCACTGGCATATGCAGCAGCAATCTGGGCGTCCGACGGATTGATGATCAGGTTTTTGTTCAGCGCCGTGATCTGGGTATCCAGGGTCATGACCGGTGAGGTGATGGCGCCCACATACTTGGCCTGCCAATACGTCACATTGGCCGACAGGCCGTCCAATACCTTCCAGAATTTTCCGGCGTTGATGTCGAAGCCGGCCGAATAGGTGACAGCAGTTTCCGGCTTGACGGTTCTGCCGCCGGGCCCCGAAACAGTGACACCCTGGTTGGTCGAGTTGCCGATGGTGCAACCCGCCGCGCAGAAGCCGGCAACTTCGGTGGAATTGCCGCCGCCGCTATTGACATAGCCCGCCGGAACCGTCGCCGGTCCGCCGGTACCGGTGCCGTAGGTGATGGCGGATTCAGTGGTCAGGCCGGCGATGCCGCCGGTGCTGGTCAGCGCGGGGGCAACGAACGAACTGCCGTAGGATGCACGCCCCTTCAGGCCGTCCACGATATCCCAGTTGACGCCAACCTTGGGATTCTGGGTGCCGCCGACATCGTTGTAGTGATCGTAGCGGCCCGAAACGTCCAAATCGAGGGACTGGACCAGCGGCACGCCCGCATCCGGACTGATCACCGGCACCAGGACCTCGGCATAGACGGCATAGAGGGAACGGCCGAACTTTGCCTCGAAGATGGTCGAATTGGTGGAGGACGGACCGGACGACCCGTTGGCAATATTGAATTGGGTAATGCCGTAATTGCGATACTCGACGCCGAACGACGTCTTCACGTCACCGGCGCCGTCATTGAACACCGTGCCGCCCGCCTTGATATTGACGTCATTCATGTTCTGCGATGTCTGCTGCAGATTGTTGTTGTCCGTCAGCTGCGCCAGAACAGCGGCGCTCGTGACGGCGCCGGAGGCAAGCGCCGAACCGGCCGTGCCCCAGACGTTGAGGGCGTTGGCGATGGTAAGCGGCGACCGCGTCGTGAGGTTCGTCGTGCCCAGCACCACAGGGGTGGAACTGGTGGTCAGGCTGCCGCTGGAGTTGGTGGTGCCGTTCAGGGCTTCATAGACGCACGATGCGCATACGATACCCAGGGAACGGGTAAAGCTGGCGGTGCTGCCGAATACCGTGTCGATCGAAGCAATCCAGTCGCCGCCGAGCTTGGCATCCAAATCGGCCGTGGCTGATTGAACCTGCGTGCCGAACTTTGTGTTTGCGCCGGTGCCGAGCAGCGGATTGAAATCCACCCGCACCGTCTCGGTGCCGGTGGCGGAACCGGGGACCGCGACATAAAAGGGATTGATCTGGCCGTTCTTGCCGCTGCCCGGGCCGAACACGGTCGCCGTGACGGTGCCGCGCGAGACGACCTGGTCGTCGATGCGATTGGACCAGTTCAGGTCCGATGACAGGGTAAGCCAGTCGTTCAGGTTTTCATGAATGGAGACAAATGCCGTGTTGCGGTTTTCCGACGGGAGCAATGCCGCATAGCGGGTCTGTCCGGCGAATGCACTGGTTGTGGCGTTCGGCACACCGGTCGCCGCACTGTAGGGAGAAGGATAGATCGTGCCCGTGCTGGTCGCCGCGACTGAAGCCGGATAGGTGAAGAAGTTGCCCAGGTTCGAAAGACCGCGGAAGGTCTGGTTGTCGTTGACGAAATAGCGGGAATTGCCGGCAAGCTGGCTGTTGGAGGCATAGCTGTACGCCGCCATGACCGATCCATGGTCCCACGATGTGCCGATAATCTGGCTTACGGAAAACTGGTGGTATTCGAGGCCGCTGCCATACTCGATGTCGGTTTCCGCGCCCTGATAATTCTTGCGGGTGATAAAGTTGAGCACGCCGGCGACCGCGTCGCTGCCGTAAATCGACGAAGCGCCGTCCGGCAGGACTTCGACGCGCTGCAGGGCAATGGTGGGAATGGTGCTGGGGTCGGCGAGGGAGTGCGCCAGGCCGCTGAGCGGAATGCGGTGGTCATCCACTAAAATCAGGGTGCTGTTTGACGCGCTGGCGCCAAGGCTGTGAATAGTCGGCGCTGAAGTGCCCGACCCGTCGGCGCTGCCGAAGGAGCCCTGCCCCGAATTGCCGAAGCCGGTGACCGAAGGCACCGAACTCAGAAGCTGCTGGACCGTCATGGAGGCCGTGGCTTCAATGCTGTCGCGATCGACGGTGATGACGCTGTCGCCGACCGGCGCGGCGATGCCGCGAATGGCGGTGCCCGTGACCACCACGCTTTCGATTTGGTTGTCAGCGACGGTGGTCTGGGCCAACGCCGCGGTCGCCCACATGGCGGCAAGCCCGATAACGGCAGATCCCTGCAGGAAACGGGTTGAGAATCTTTTTGAACGCAAGGTCTGGTTGGAATTATTCATGGGCTTCCCCCTTATTGAGCGGTTTTAACGAAGGTCAAACGGACGTGTTGCACGTCAATTCGCACGGTTCGGCAGTCGTTGTTTTTTTGCTCAAGGCCGCCTCCCGTACCAGTTTTAATCGTCTATGCGATTTATAACTAACTAGATGGTACAGTGGTATGTCGCATGGCGGTCATGAAGCCGTCAACCGACTATCGGACGTTCGCATGCCGCACGCGACTTTTTTGCCACGCGCTTCTTCAGGGAGGCACAAAAGTTGCGGAAATGCAGGGTTCTTTGCGGCGAATGTTGCACTGCAATATGATATTGTGAAGCGATACTGAGATTGACCAGGAGGTTCACGGCCTGTCTTCTGGCGTCTGTTGGGACAAAATGCGTTTGGTGTGGAGCTCTGCGATGAAAAAGTTTTTGTTGGTGAGTCTGTCCTTGCTGGCGCTCTCGACGCCGCAAGTGATGGCACAAATTGCGGGCGGCAATGCCGACCGCGCCTTTGCGCAGTGCGGCGCCATCTCCGATGCGGCGCGGCGCTTGGCCTGTTACGACAATGCGCGAACCAATCAGCCGGCGCCTGCACCCACTTCGCGCTATCCGGAATTCGGCGCCGCTCCGCCGCCGCGACCGCAAGCGGCGGTCGCACCACCCCTTCCCCGCAACGGCAAGCTCACGGCAGGCGTCGTCCGCTACAGTGTGTCGTCCGATGGACGCTTCACCATCGAACTCGATAACGGCCAGGTCTGGAAACAGAACGATGCGGACGACGAAACCGCCCAATTCAAGAAGGGCGTCAACCGCGTCACGATTTCAAAGGGTTTCTGGCACAGCTACGACCTGAGACTGAATTCCATGAGCGCCATCTTCAAGGTCGACCGCGTCAAGTAGCGTTCACGTTCCGGCGCGCGCCAGGATGTTTACCGCCGCTCTCAAGCCAAGAAGATAGCTGTCCGGGCCAAAGCCGCATATTTGACCTTTGACGTAGTTGGCCATGACGGAAAAATGCCGGAACGGGTCGCGGGCGTGGACATTGGACATGTGCACCTCGACGACGACCCCGTTCTTGAACAATTCGATCGCATCGCCCAGGGCGTAGCTGTAATGGGTCCAGGCTCCCGCGTTGATCACGATGGCGTCAATCTTGTCCAGAAATGCCTGGTGAATTCGACTGCACATTTCGCCTTCCAGATTGCTCTGAAACGTGGTGACGGCGACGTTCAACTCCTTGCCCAGCGCGACCAGTTGCTCGTCGATCTGCGCCAGGGTCATGGTCCCATAGACGGCCGGATCGCGCTTGCCGAACATGTTGAGATTGACGCCATGCAAGACCAGAATATTTTTCACCGATACCCCCATCCTTGAAACCGCATGCCCTGCGGGCGGCCTCACTTTAATGGTTATTGGCGCGCCGAGGCGAGCTTATTCTAGGTCAGGAAAATCTGGCCAGCATGCGTTCCTGATCCGGCTGTACGCCGGTGAAGAGCGCAAATGCCTGGGCGCCCTGGAAGATGTTCATGCCGCTGCCATTGAGCGTCCGCGCCCCCAGCGCCCTGGCCTTTTTCAGCAGTTCGGTTTCCAGCGGGAAATAGACGACATCCGAAACCCAGAGTGAGGGGCGTAGCAGGGCCTCCGGAAGCGGCAGCCCCGGATATTTCGCCATGCCGACCGGCGTGCAATTGACCAGACCGTCTGCGGAAGCGATTTCCGCCGCAAGATCGGCACCCAGGTAAACCCGACCGGGAAATAGCTTTGCCAGAGCGCCGACAGCGGCGCGTCCACGCTCCTGGTCCAGATCGAACAGCACAAGGTGTCCGGTGCCCAGCTTCAGTAGGGCATAGGCGACGGCAACTCCGGCTCCGCCGGCGCCCAGCTGGACGACACGTGCCAGGCCGACATCGGAAAATTCCCGCCGGAAAGCCTCAGCGTAACCGGACCAGTCCGTGTTGAAGCCCATGCGGCGTCCATTCCGGAACACAACGGTATTGACCGAGCCCATTTCCGCGGCGTCCGGCGACAATTCATCCAGCAGACCCACCACGGTTTGCTTGAAGGGATGGGTGACATTCACCCCCAGATAGCCCCGTTTTTGGCGGTCGGCCAGCACGCTCTCGAACATGGCGTGGCCGCCCGGAATGTTGTCGAAGTCAATCAGCTCATAGTCGAGGTTGAGACCCAGCGCCTGCGCCTCGCCCATGTGCAGCGATGGGCTGCGCGAGGACTGGATGCCCTCGCCCATCAAGCCAACCTTCAATTTTGCACTCGACAATTGTTGCATAGAGCTCGTTCCTGACGCGTGGTCGATTATGGCGGTAATGGCGGGCGCTTCAACCACCGAAATATTGCCGTGCACCGGCCAGGCAGAGACGGGCATATTCCTCATAGCCCAGGCTCTTGGCTCGCTCGGCGTTGGGCATCTCCAGCGAAAATGGAATATGCGGCAGCCCGGCCGCAATCGCGGCAACGTCAATATCCCCCTCGCCCAGATAGAGCCTCTTGCCCCGTGCGATGGCCAGTTCCTCGTCATGGCTGGCGCCCGGCGGCAAGCGGGCGTCACAAAGTTGCGCCAGATGGAAGCGTCCGGCGGGAATTTCCGCCAATTCGGCAATCTTCGTGCCGGTGAGCGCAAAGTGCAGTGCATCGATCAGCACGCCGCCATTGGGGCGCCCCGCGGTTTTTACAATGGCGTAAACCGAAGCCAGGCTGGCAAAATCAGCAAAGGCGACTGGTTCAAAATTCACTGTCACGCCCAGCGGCAATGCCAGGTCGCAAAGCTCGGAAAATTTGTCGAGCACCAGGCTTTGATCCGCAGACCAGCCGCTGGTGATCAAGTGATGGCACCCCAGCTCAACCGCGACTTCCATGGCGGGAACATAGGTCTTCACATCCACGCCGCTCAATATTCGCGCCAGCTCGATATCCAGCAATTGCAAGCCGGTTTCGGCCAGCGCAGCCCTGGTCTGCCGGAACATGGCCCTGTCTTTGGACAGTTCATAGCGCGGCTCGCCCGGCAGCCCCATCGGAATGATGCGCAGGCTGACAAAATCATAACCCGCCCGCGCCGCCAGGTAAGTCATCTCCGGCGGCGGACAGTTCATCACGGTAAGATGCGCCAGGGAAAATAACTGTTTTGGCAACACACATGTTCCAATCATCGCGCCGTTCATATATTAACTAAACGGTACGTACAGGTCGAGTTGTTTTTGACAGGACCACTCTCGGAGCCCGGAAAACGGGGTTTTCTGCGCCTTTGCGGCAGTGGACCTTCCTCCGGCACCTCCCAACCGAATGAAGATCGCCCAGCTGGAATGTACGACCTAGTTAATGTAAAGAGCGCGACATGACTTTCGAAAAATAACAGGGTGGACGCGTATGAAGCGCTTGGCACTTGGTCTGATGATGGCGACAGCGTTGGTGGCGCTGGGCAATGGAGCGCGCGGCCAGGCGCAATCCCAGGCGGCATCGCGGGAATGGCCGACCTACGGGCATGACGAGGGCGGCATGCGCTTTTCGCCCCTCACCCAGATTACGCCGGCCAATGTTGCGCGGCTGAGTCCGGCATGGGTCTATCACATGAAGCCGGCCGGCGCGGCCGTGGAGCAGGGCTTCAATCCCGCGGGCCGCGGCGGCCCACCCGCCCGATTTGCGGAATCCGAAGCCACGCCCCTGGTGATCGGCGGCATTCTCTACATCACGACACCCTATCATCGCGTCGTGGCGCTGGACCCCATCTCGGGAAAGGAAGTCTGGGTCTATAACCTGTCCGGCAACAGCCAGCCCGCGACCCGCGGCGTCGAATATTGGCCCGGTTCTTCCGGCTATCCCCCCCGCATCATATTCGGCACCAGCGACGGCAAGCTGATCGCGCTGGATGCCAAGACCGGCATACCCGCCGCCGGTTTTGGGGAAAACGGGATACTCAACACCAATACAGCGGAAATCTTGAACGGCTTCCCCAACGCCAATGACGGCTATTCTTCACCCCCGGTCATTTACAAGAACATCGTCATTACCGGCGGCCGCACGCAGGAAGCGCCAACCCTGGGCTCGGCGGGAGATGTGCGCGGCTGGGACGTGATTACCGGCAAATTGATCTGGACTTTTCATTCGGTGCCGCGGCCCGGCGAACGCTTTCATGACACCTGGGGCGGCGACAGCTGGAAGGGCCGCTCAGGCACCAATGTCTGGGGGTTCATGACCGTGGATAGTAAGCGGGGAATCGTCTATCTGCCCTTCGGCGCGCCTGCCAGCGACCGCTTTGGCGGCGACCGGGCGGGCGCCAATCTGTTCGACAGTTCACTGGTCGCCGTGGATGCCAGCACGGGGAAGTATCTCTGGCATTTCCAGGACGTGCATCACGACATCTGGGATTACGACCTGGAGGCGCCGCCTGCCCTGATAGACGTCAAGCATGACGGCAAGGCGATTCCCGCGGTCGCGGTGATCAACAAGACAACCCTTCTCTTCCTGCTCGACCGCGTCACGGGAAAGCCGATTTACGGCGTGGAAGAGCGGGCGGTACCCAAAAGTGACACACCCCTGGAGCAGGCCTGGCCCACCCAGCCCTTCCCGCTGAAACCCCAGCCCCTGGGGCGCATGAGCATGAGCCTGGCGGACGTCGCCACCGTGACGCCGGAACTGGAAGCCTATTGCCGCAAATTCATTGCCGACAACAATCTGCGAATGGACGGCCCGTTTGTCCCGGTGACTTACAATCGCCTGCGGGTGCAGTTCCCCGGAACGATTGGCGGCGCAAACTGGGGCGGCACGTCATTTGATCCCACCCTTGGATATCTTTTCGTCAACACCAACGATCTCGGCCAAGTACAGGGTTTTCAGAACCGGCCTGCGAGCCCTGCCGCGGCCGGCGGGCCGCCGGGTCGCTTCGCCGATCCCAATGTGCCTTACACCGACATGCCCAATGGCGGCCGCTTCAAGGATCCGGTCTCCAACATGATGTGCAATCAGCCGCCTTGGGGTTCGCTGACCGCGGTGAACGTCAACACCGGCGATATTGCCTGGACCGTGCCTCTGGGGGTCACCGATTCCCTGCCCGACGACAAGAAGAACACCGGCCGGCCAAGCCTGGGCGGCTCCATCGCCACGGCAGGGGACCTGGTATTTATCGGCGCCACCGACGATGCACGCTTCCGTGCCTTCGACGCGAAAACCGGCAAGGAAGTCTGGACTCAGAAGATGGGCGCCTCTGCCATTTCCGTGCCCAGCTCCTATGAAGGCAAGGATGGCAAACAGTATGTGGCCGTGGTGACAACCGGCGGCGGGTTTTCCGAAGCGCCGCTGGCCGATGACTCACTGACCGCATTTGCCGTCGATTCCGGGCCCACGATCGTCACCATGGCGTCGCCCGCGCCTGCCGGCGCTCCGGCCCCGGCGCCCACGCGGTCCGCGGTGCCAAGCGGTCCTATTCCTTCCGGCGGGATGCCGCCGGGACCGGGTCATGACATCACCGTGCGCATTTGCAGCCAGTGCCACGACATTTCCATCGTGGCCAGCCAACGCCATACCCGCAGCCAATGGGCTTCCCTGATCGATGCCATGACCGCGCTCGGCATGGCCGCCTCGGAAGATGAGATCACCCAGATGCAGGACTATCTTTCGACGGCACGGGGACCGCAGAACTAAACGTGCAAAATTGAAGCAGCCGGTGCGAAAACTGGGATGGTGCGCGGCCCTGAACCAGGCGGTGCAAGTCAATGAAGCAGGCTATGACTTCCTGGAAGTTCCGTTGGCCAGCTTCGGCCTGCAGGGCGATGCCAGCCTGGCTGCGGCCAAGCGGTCCGTCGCCACGGCGCCCATCCCGCTGACCGTATTCAACTGGTTCTATCCTCCGGATTTCCGCATTGTCGGCGATGCCGTGGACGCGCCGCGCATCAAAAGCTATTTGGCCCGCGCTGCCGAATTGATGCAGCACGCAGGCGCGCAGTCCGCCGTGCTGGGCAGCGCCTGGTCGCGCAATGTCGCTGATGGCTATTCCCGCGTCCGTGCCGAGGAACAGATTCTGGAAAACTACCATTGGGTTGCCGATGCCTTTCAGGGCAGCGGAATCACCATCGGCATCGAAGCGCAAAATCGCAATGAGGCCAATATCATTACCAGCCTGGCCGAAGCTGTGCGCTACGCCCGAATGGTGAACCGGCCGGAAATTCGCGTTATGGCGGATTTCTACCACATGGACGAGGAACGGGAGCCGTTGTCCGAAGTCAGGACCTATGCCGATTGGATCACGCATGTGCAGTTGGCTGACAGCGGCCGTCTCAACCCGGGCACCGGCGCCTATAATTATGGCAGCTTTTTCCGCTTTCTGGAAGAAGGCGGCTATACGGGAACTGTTTCAGTTGAATGCATGGCCGCAATTCCCGTTGACGAAATGCGCCGGAGCCAGACTTTTCTCAGGCGCTATTGGGCGGACGGAGCCGCGGAATCTTCACGGGTTATGACGCGGAAGCGGGAAACCTGATCGCTGGCGAGACGGAATTTCGGATCAAGGTCGAATGCCATCTTGTAGTCATGATAGGCACTCGCGATATCGCCAAGCGCTTCTTTCGCAATTCCGCGGTTGAAGTAGGCCAGTTGCGGCCGGCTGGTGCCCATTGCGATCGCCTTATCGAGCGAGGGGATGGCCTCGGCGTAGCGCTTCAGGCCGATCAGGCCGGCGCCGCGATTGAGGTAGGCGACAGCAATCTGCGGATTGAGGGCAATTCCCTGTTCTGAATCGTCCACCGCCCCCTGATAGTCACTGAGCCGCAGACGAATATCCGCGCGGTTCACCAAGATCGCAGCGCGATTGTTGCCGCCCTCCACTTCATTCACGGCCTTGTCGCAAACGGAAATGGCCTGCTGATTGTGAAGCGGCGTGGGTTCCAGAAGCGTCGCCTGGTAACAGTCCTGGCCGGGACCGGACCGGTCAAGGACCGCTTGCGCGATGGCGCAAGCCGGAAAGAAAGTGCTCGCCAAACCAATGAATGTCAGGGCGTGTCGTAACATGGCTTTCTCCAGTTGCGGCCACAACGCAATTTAGCAGAATTCTTCCAACCACGAACCCCCAATTGGCCGGCAGCGCCCCTATGCCGGCAAGGACACCATTTCCCAGCTTTTCGAGGCCTGTGAACGAAACAACGCATCCAGGACACGCATATTGCCCTCGGCATGCGACAGCGGCCAGGCGCGGGCGGGAAGTCCACGGACCAGCCGGGAGAAGCGTTCGGCTTGCAACTGATACTGGTTGACCACGGGGAACGGGTAAACACGGGTCGGCAGTCCGCCCAATGCGCTGCCGTCGCCCAGCGCGACGTGACAGGCAGACGGCGTGGAATGCGAGAAGGGAAAGTCGGCCGAGAGCCAGCCCCGGCTGCCCAATATGCCCAGCTGCTGATGCGTGCCGCCGGTATCGGGGCCCGCCTGGGTGGATACCGTGATCGTGCCATGGCCCTGGGGAAATTGCAGCAAGGCGCTGGTCAGCCGGTCCGTCCCGAAATTGGGATCCATGTCGAACAACCCGGTGACCCGGATCGGCTCATCCTTGAAAATCAGGCGGCAGGCCTTGATGGCATAACAGCCGATATCATACAGCGCGCCGCCCCCCTCGGCGGGATTGTTGCGCAAGTCGGCGGGATTGAAATTGTTATAGGCCAGCAGGACATGAACCGACCTGACCGTGCCGATTTGCCTGCTGGCGATGGTCGCTTGCAGGAAGTCCCATTGCGGGTGGTTGACGAAGGCAAAGCCCTCTTCCACCACCAGTCCGGAGCGCGCCGCCGCTTGGGCCAATACTTCCGCCTCCGCGGCATTCATGGCGAGCGGCTTTTCGCAAAGAACATGCTTGCCGCGCTCCAGCGCCTTCAGGCTCCATTCCAGATGCAAGGTGTTGGGCCGGGGAATATAGACCGCTTCGATCTCGGGGTCCGCGAGCAGCGCTTCGTAGGAGCCATAGGCGCGCGCAATGCCGGCAGCATCGGCCGTCCAGCGTGCTTTATCCAGGTCGCGCGAGGCAATGCCCAGCACCGTCACCAGCGCGCTTTGCTGCATCGCCGGAATTACCCGCTTCGTTGCGATCGCGGACGTTCCCAGGATGCCCCAGCGGACATTTTCCACCATCTTCAGAATGTCGGGCTGGACGGCGTTGTGTTGGCGGTCTGCGCTGGACGCGGCCTGGGTACCACGGGGGTGACAGTGAGAAAATCCATGCCCTTGATGTTCATCGTCACGACATGGATGCTGTCGCCGAACTCGACCCGCTGTTCCCGGCGCGGATCATATTTCAGCAATTTCACGCCCGGCGCCGACGGATCGCCGCTCTTGGCGAAATTGACGAAAATGTCCGACATCTTGTCAGCCAAGTCGCGGTCATAGGGCGTCCAGTTGCGGGTGGTGCGGAACATGTTGAAAGCGTCCTGGGTCTGAAGCCAATAGGGCGTGTCGGACATGTGATAGGCGCCTGCCGTCTTGGGATCATGGTCGGCAAACGTTACGCCCGGCGCATAGGGCTGCACCCGGCTATAGAGATAGAGGTAGGCAGGCTGCTTGCCGGTCTGGGTCTGATACCGTGCCCAGTTGCGGGCGCCCAGGCCAAGACCATATTCCTCGCTGGCCTGCTCCGCCGCCGCATGCACCTGTGCATCGGTCTTGGCCGGATACAGCGCCAGGAATTCCTTGGCCCTGTCGCCAAACATCTGCTGCGCCGCGGCCTGGTATTCGGCAACCGTGGTGGCTTTGCGAATGGGCAGATCGGTGCCCAGATCATTGGCTGTCGAGCCCACGAT
>CAIOFO010000009.1 GCA_903857685.1 uncultured Alphaproteobacteria bacterium | reverse complement strand
GCCTGCTCTATGGATGAGCATGATTGAAACCGCCGAAATCGTGGCCCAGCGCTACAACATCAGCCGGGCGGCCTGTGATGAATATGCCTTTTCAAGCCAGCAGCGCACCGCGGCGGCGCAGACAGCCGGAAAATTCATGGATGAGATCGTTCCCATCACCGCCAAAATGAAAAAGATCGACAAGGCTAGCGGCGCGGAAACCTTGGTGGATGTCGTGGTGGATCATGACGAATGCAACCGGCCCGACACGACATTGGAAGGGCTGGCGGCATTGAAGCCGGTGCATCATGGCGGCCAGCAGGTCATGGAAGGCACCAACGTCACCGCCGGCAATGCCTCGCAATTCTCCGACGGCGCCTCGGCCAGCGTGGTGATGGGCGCCGATCTGGCCGCCAGGAAAGGCCTGAAGCCGCTGGGCATTTTCAGGGGCTTCGCCGTGGCCGGAGTCGAGCCGGAGGAAATGGGCATCGGTCCCGCCCTTGCCGTACCCAAGCTGCTGAAACGCCACAATCTGAAGGTCGAAGACATCGATCTGTGGGAACTGAATGAAGCCTTCGCCTGCCAGGTGCTCTATTGCCGCGACAGGCTGGGCATTCCCCAGGACCGGATGAACGTGAATGGCGGGGCGATCTCCATCGGCCATCCCTACGGCATGTCGGGGGCGCGCATGACGGGTCACCTGCTGCTGGAAGGCCGCCGGCGCGGCGCCAGGCTGGGCGTCGTCACCATGTGCATCGGCGGCGGCATGGGCGCGGCCGGTCTGTTCGAGATATTGCCCGCCTGATCATGACCAAGCCGGCAATCGTAAGGCCCCTGATCTTCATCCTGGCTTTTCTCGCGCTTGCGGGTTGTGCCGCCGCGCCGCAAGTGCCCGCAGCCCCCGATCCCAAGGCGCAGATGACGGCGCTGGAAACACGCATCGCCGCCCTGATCGAGGAACAGCGGCTCAAGCTGGATCCCGATGCCAAGCCCCTGGCGCTGGACCCGGAGTTGGCCCGCATTGCACGGGCGCGGGCCAGCGACATGGCGGAGAAGAACTATCTCGCCCATGCGGCGCCCAATGGCGACACCTCCGCCACCCTGCTGATGGCCGAGGACGCCAAATGGCAGGGCCTGCTGGGGGAAAATCTCGCAGCGCAGCATTACCTCAAGCAGAGCGGCGTGGACGTGGAACAGTTCGCCCAGCGGTTCCTCGATGAATGGATGAAAAGCCAGCCGCACCGGGAAAATCTCGCCTTCGCCGGTTACGACCGCACCGGGGTGGGGGCGGCGGTCAACGGCGATACCGTCTATGTCGCCCAGCTTTTTGCCTCGGATTTTGGAATCAAGGCCCAGCGGGACCCCAAAAGCACGGTCACGGAATTTCCCAGCGCCGCCGCGGCCAGTCTGGCGGGCCAGACCGCAACCCCACCCCTACGCCTGCGCGGCGCCGAGGGCGCAAAGGCGCCCGATTAAAAAGCCGGCCGGCGCTAACGCCCCGTTAAGGCTATGGTACCAAAACTCTGTGCATGACTGACCCCTTAACGCCTGCCCCAGCGCCTCGTACCTACATCATTCCTTTACACTATATCTTGGCGCCGATACCTTCTATAGCGGGTGCGCGGTGCGATTGATTCGAGATGCGAGCAGAGCTTCCCTGGAATGTTGCCGGCATCCCGCCAGAAGCGCGGGAAGCAGCGCGCGCCGCTGCCAGGCGAGAAGGTTTGTCGGTCGGGGAGTGGCTGACGCGCCGTATTTTGCGCAGCTTTTCGGACATGGGCGAAGAGGCACCTGCCATGCCCTATGACCGGCCCTATGAGCGTGCGCCGCTCGACCCCTGGGGGCTGCCGCCCACCTCGGCCAGCCGCCGCGACAGCGAGGACATGCTGTCCCGGGTAAGCCGGACGGAAGCGGAATCCTCGGAAGCCTATCGCCGCATCGAAGAACATTTGCGCACGGTGGGGCGCCGGCTGGATTCCGCTGAGCGCAGCCAGTCCGAAAACAACCGGGCGATGAACAAGACCGCCACCGAGATCAACATCGCCACCCGCGAGCAGGCCCAGGCCTTCGACCAGCTTGGCGGCCATGTCATGAATATCGGCGACCGGCTCGAAAGGCTGGAGCGCGGCCAAGCCCAGGACGGCCTGAAGGACGCGGTCAAGGCGCTGCACCAGGGCCTGTCGCGCCTGGCCGACCAGATTACCCAGACTGCCACCCAGTCGGCGCAGCAGGCCGCCGTCGTGGCCGGCAATCTTGAGCAGATGGCCGGACGGATTGGCCAGGTGCGCACCGATGTCGAAGGCACCGCCCACCGCCTGGAAGCCCGTGTCGCAGCGGCGGAAGAAGATACCCGCACCCGCTTCGCCGCCTTTGAGGCGGAGACTGCACGCACCCTGGACCAGCGCCTGGCAGCGGTGGAGAAAGCCTCGCACTTCAACACCAATGCGCTCGACCATGCGCTGGAGCGGCTGGAAGCCCAGGCCGGTATTCGCGCCGGCGACCAGGCCGAAATTCAGAAGCGCAATGCCGAAACCGAAGGCGCCCTCAGCCGCCTGGAAGAGAGCCTGGAAAAACTGGAAGCCGAGAATGCCGATCCCACCCTGGAGCGGCGTCTGGACAGCATCGAGCGCGCCCTGGGGTCGCTGGTCAGCCGTCTGGAAAGCTATGACCCCGCCGCCCCGCTGGAAGATGCCATGCGGGCGGTGACGCGGCGCATGGACACGGTGGAAAAGAACCACAATGAATTGATGCATGAACTGCGCGCCAATCTGGCCGGCGGCGGCAAGCCCATCCTGCCTTCGGCGGCGGTTGAACCGGCCTATGACCCCGCACTCTTCGACCAGAAAAGTTTCGCCGCTCCCGACAGCGGTTTCGAGGCGCCGCCATTTGCCGAAACCGTTCCGCCCTTCGGGGCCGAGAATTTCGATCCCGCCACCGCCTTTGCCAGCGAACCGCCGCTGGTGCACGACCAGGATCCTTTCGCCGCCGATGCTTTCGCCACCGGCGCCTTCGCACCGGACGCCCAGGCACAGGAAGCCCATGCCGTGGCGGACGAGAATTTCCTTGCCGCCGCGCGCCGCAGCGCCCGTGCCGCCGCCGAAGCCGAAGCCGGCCGCAGCGGCAAGCTGGGCTTCGCTTGGGGTTCGTCCGATGCCGCCGCCCCGAATGAAGCGCGCGCGCGTTCCCGCTATCTGGTGCCCGCGATCATTGGCGGCATCATCGTCCTGGCCCTGGCCGGCGGCATCGTGCTGAGCCAGAAGCTGCATCCCGGCGGCCAGTCGGGCATCGCCGGCGCTCCGGCCCAGCAGGCCGTCCACAACAACGCGCCTTTCACCCCGGTGCCGGAAAACATGCCGTCCTCGGGCGCCTCCTTGCCGCAGCAGCAGCGCCCGGTGCGCGCCGTTCCTGCCCGCCCCGCTGCCGCAGCGCCCCAGGCCCAGAACCAGCCGCCGCAAAACGCGCCCCAGGCGCAAGCCAAGGGTCCGGTGCCGACGCTCGATCACGTCACCCAGTTGGCCAATGGCGGCAACGCCATCGCGCAAACCATTCTCGGCCTGAAGGAACTCGACGGCGACGGCGTGCCCGCCAATCCCGCCGATGGCGCCAAATGGCTGGAGCGCGCCGCCGAGCAGGGCCAGGCCGTGGCGCAATATCGCCTGGGCGCGGTCTATGAACGCGGCCAGGGCGTACCCGCAAATCCCGCCATCGCTACCCACTGGTATTCGCTCGCCGCCAACCAGGGCAATCGCAAGGCAATGCACAATCTGGCCGTGGCCTATGCCAGCGGCGCAGCCGGCAAAAAAGACATGGCTGAAGCGGCGCGCTGGTTCGCCAAGGCCGCAGCCCTGGGCCTGGCGGATTCCCAGTTCAATCTGGCGGTGCTGTATGAGCGCGGCGATGGCGTGCCCCAGAGCCTGCTCGACGCCTATAAATGGTATGCCATCGCGGCGGGCGCCGGGGACGCGGAATCCAAGTCGCGCCTCAGCGTGCTGACCACCCAGCTTTCCGACGACGACCGCAACGCGGCGCAGAAATCGGCCGCCACCTTCCACGCCGCGCCGCTGAACCGCGCCGCCAATGTGCCGCCCGAAATGGCGGACCTGTCCGGCAATTGATCCCATTGCATCGCTGCGGTTGACCCTCAGGCGGGCGGCGCGCAAATTGCCGCCACGCGCGCTGCCGCGCGATTCGGGCGCCCGGAATGGAAATCTATCTGCCTGTCGCAGAGATGTCGGTGCATTGGCTGGTCATTCTGGGCATGGGTCTGGGTGTCGGCTTCCTGTCAGGCCTGTTCGGCGTGGGCGGCGGCTTCCTGCTGACGCCGCTGCTGGTGTTCTACGGCATACCTTCGACCGTGGCGGTGGCCACGACCCTCAGCCACATCACCGCATCCTCCATTTCGGGGGCGCTGGCGCAATGGCGCAAGCGGGCGATTGATTTCACCATGGCGGGCGTAATGCTGTCCGGCGGCATCATCGGCACCGTGTTTGGCGTCTGGCTGTTCGCCGTCATGCGCCGGGCGGGGCAGATGGATTTGATGGTGTCGCTGTCCTATGTCGTGCTGCTGGGCGCGGTGGGCAGCCTGATGCTGAATGAAAGCTGGGTGGCGCTGCGCACGGCGCGGGCGGGCGGGCCGCCACCGGTGCATCCGGTCAATCATGTCTGGATTCACGGCCTGCCGCTGCGCCTGCGTTTCCGCCAGTCGCGGCTTTACATCAGCGTCATCCCGCCCATCCTGATCGGCTTTGTCACCGGGGCGCTCAGCGCCATCATGGGCATTGGCGGCGGCTTCATCATCGTGCCGGCGATGATCTATCTCCTGCGCATGCCCACCAATGTGGTGATCGGCACGTCGCTGGTGCAGATCATCGGCATCACCACCCTCACCACCCTGCTGCAGGCGACCAGCAATTACGCGGTGGATATTGTGCTGGCGGCGACCCTGATTGCCGGCGGCGTGGTGGGAGCCCAGTTCGGCGTCCGGGTGGGCGGCAGGCTGGGCGGCGAGCGCATTCGCTTCCTGATGGCGCTGTTGGTGCTAGCGGTGTTCCTGCGGCTGCTATGGGGACTGGTGATGCCGCCCGGCGATCTCTATGCCTTGACGCTGGGGACATGATGCGGCGGCGCATATTCCTTTCCCTGTTCTTCGCCTTGTCGTGCTTCGGCCCTGCGCTGGGTGAAGAGGATCTGGTTTCGGGGGTAAGCCAGGACCTGATCCAGATCACCTCCAATTATACCGGCAGCGATATCGTGGTGTTCGGCGATGTCGAGCGCCAGGAAAAAGCGGCGGGACGCGATATCGTGGTGGTGGTGCGCGGCCCCGACGCGGCGCTGACCGTGCGGCGGCGCGACCGGGTGGCGGGGGTGTGGATCAATCATGACGCCGCCACCCTGTCGGGCATGCCGGCCTTCTACTATCTGGCCAGCAGCCGGCCGCTGGCGCAGATCGCGCCCCAGGCGGCAGCACTGGCCCGTTACGGCATCGGCGTCGCCAATCTTCAGCCCGATACCGTGCATGCCCATCATGAGGTCGAGCCCTTCCGCCAGGCGGCGTTGCGGCTGATGGGTGACCAGGGGCTCTATCGCGAGGCCCCGCTGGGCGTGGAATTCCTCAGCGAGACCCTGTTTCGCGCCCATGTCCCGGTCCCGGCGGGTGTCACGCGCGGCCAATATGATGTGGAAGTGTTTCTGCTGCGGGGCGGCAATGTCGTAAGCGCCCAGTCCACGCCTCTGTTCATTGACCAGACCGGGCTGGAACGCCGCCTCTACAACTGGGCACACGACCAGCCCTTCGGTTACGGCCTGGCGACCGTCGTCATGGCATTGGTCATGGGCTGGCTGTCGTCCGTCATTTTCAGACGACCGGCCTGACGCGATCCTTGCCGCCCTGTTCACGCGGGATGGCATAAACCCGCTCACTGCCCAGCATGTAGGCGTGAAAGCTCGTCCCGAACAGCCTGGCGATGGGCTCCTCGCCCACATCCAGCCCGCCGGTATAGGCGCCGAAGGAGGGCAGGATCATGCGGCTGCCGTCGGCGGCGAAACAACGCCGCCGCACGCTACGGCCCCATTTGGCGACCCGCGCCACCGGATGCAGATGGCCGGCGATTTCGCCGGGTCGGCATTGTTCGGACGGCTCATGGCGGAATGTAAGACCGCCCGCCGACCATTCCCCCGTCACCGTGCCGCCCAGCCAGCCCGGCGGATGGGGATCGTGATTGCCCGCGATCCAGACGAACTCGCCCTTCAGGGCCGCCAGCATGGCGCGGGCTTCGGCCGGAAGGCGCCCGGCGGCGTCCTTGTCATGAAAGGAATCTCCCAGGGCGATGATGCGCCGGGGATTGAAGCGCGCGACCGCCGCCGCCATGCGCGTGAGGGTGGCATGGCTGTCGTAGGGCGGCAGGAACTGGCGGCCGCTGGCATAGGAACTGCCTTTTTCCAGATGCAGGTCGGCAAAGACCAGCGTCGCCTGCTCCGGCCAGAAAGCCGCGCCGGATCTGTCGAGCAACAGGCGTTCGCCGTTGACGGTTATGGCAAGATCAGTCCACACGCATTGCATCCGCGATCAGCGCGTCTTCATTTTCGCGCAAAATATCTTCTTCCACCTCGCCCCGCGCCACCATTTCGCGGGAAATTTCCAGGAGCGCCGGCACCGCCAGCGGCGATACCCGGTCCAGCCGCCGCGTCACGATTCGCTTCTTGATCCGCACCAGCATATCCGAGAGGCGGGCAATGTCGAGCAAGCCGGTGCCGGCATCGGCGTAGGTGGCGCGCAGCAGCACATGGTCGGGTTCGTGGCTCCGCAGCACGTCGTAGATCAGGTCGGAGGAAAATGTCACTTGCCGCCCGGTCTTTTCCTTGCCCGGCATCCTGCGCTCGATCAGCCCGGCGATGATGGCGACATTGCGGAAAGTGCGCTTGTAGAGATTGGAATCCGCCAGCCAAGCATCCAGGTCGTCGCCCAGCATGTCCTCGTCGAACAGGGCGTCCAGGTCCGCCCCGCCCATGTCCCTGGCCGCCCAGACGGCAAGCGCATATTCGTTGGCGACAAAGCCCAGCGGCCTGAGACCAAGCCGTTCCAGCCGCCGCGTCAGCAGCATGCCCAGCGTCTGGTGCGCCAGCCGTCCTTCGAAGGGATAGCAGACCATGTAATGCCGGTTGCCGCGGGGAAAATGTTCCACCAGCAACTGGCCGGGTTTTGGAATGACGCTGCGCCATTCCTGGATTTTCAGCCATTCCTGCACCGGCTCGGGCAGCACGCCCCAGCGTTCCGGCGCGCTGATCATTTCGCGCACCCGCTGGGCCAGGAAGGTGGAAAGCGGAAACTTGCCGCCATTGTAGGATGGGATTTCCGCTTCCTTGTCGTTGGAGCGGGTGACGTAAGCGGCATCTTCGCGCAGACCCTCGAAGCGCAGCACGTCTCCCGAAAAAACAAAAGTATCGCCCACCGACAATTGCTCGATGAAATATTCCTCCAGCTGGCCCAGCCTGCGCCCGCCGCCGCCCGCCGGGCGGCCGCGCGATTGCAGCCGCACCTCGACCATGGGGTCTTCGACGATCACCCCGGCATTCAACCGCCAGGTCTGCGCCAGGCGGGGATGCGCCAGACGATACATATTTTTTGAAGTGGGGCCGTCCGGCATTTTGCGCAACCGGGCATAACGGTCATAGCTTTTGAGGGCATAACCGCCGGTGGCGACAAAATCCACCACGGCATCGAAATCGGCGCGGGTGAGCCCAGCATAGGGTGAGGCGCTGCGCACTTCTTCGTACAGTGCATCGGCGTCGAAGGGCGCGGCCACCGCCATGCCAAGAACATGCTGCGCCAGAACATCAAGGCTGCCCGCTTTCAGCCGCTCGCCATCCAGCTCGCCCGCCAGCACCGCATCGCGGGCGGCATTGCATTCCAGGACCTCGAAACGGTTGGCGGGCACCAACAGCGCCTCGCTGGGCTCATCCAGCCGGTGGTTGGCGCGGCCGATGCGCTGCACCAGCCTAGCCGCGCCCTTGGGCGCGCCGATGCAGATCACCTTGTCCACCGCGCCCCAGTCGATGCCCAGATCGAGAGTCGAAGTGCAGACCACGGCGCGCAAGGCGCCCTTGGCCATGGCTGCTTCCACCTTGCGGCGCTGTTCGGGCGCCAGCGAGCCATGATGCAGGGCGATGGGCCAGTTCTGGTCGTTGAGGCGCCACAATTCCTGGAAGGTGCGTTCCGCCTGGCTGCGCGTGTTGACGAAAATCAGGGTGGTCTTGGCCTCCCCGATCGCCGCCAGCACATCACCCATGGCATGGCGGGCCAGATGTCCCGCCCAAGGCACATAGGAATCCGAGGCACTGATGGAGATTTTCGGCGGCGCCCCCGCCTGGCCCCGCACCAACATGCTGAGAGAGTCAGCACCGGGCGGCTGCGGCATCAGGAAACGCTGCACCGGCTTGGGGTCGGCCACTGTCGCAGACAGGCCGACACGGCGATGGCCGGGCGCCAGGATCGCCAGCCGCGCCAGTCCCAGCGCCAGCAGATCGCCGCGTTTGGAATTGTAGAGGGCGTGAAGTTCGTCCAGCACCACGGTCTTGAGGCCGGCGAACAATTTGTCCGCCCGGGGATGGGCCAGCAGCAGGCCCAGCTGTTCCGGCGTGGTGAGCAGGATGTCGGGCGGGGTGTGGCGCTGGCGGGCCCTGCGGGCCGCCGGCGTGTCGCCGGTGCGGGTTTCAACGCGGATCGGCAATTCCATTTCGGCAATGGGCGCGTCGAGATTGCGCGCCACATCCACCGCCAAAGCCTTGAGCGGCGAGATGTAAAGGGTATGGAGGGATTGCGCGCGCGCGCGTTTCGGGCGGTCGGCCAGCGCAATCAGGCTGGGCAGGAAGCCCGCCAGCGTCTTGCCGCCGCCGGTGGGCGCCACCAGCAGTACGCTTTCATTGCGGGACGCGGCTTCCACCAGCGCCAATTGGTGCGGACGCATGGTCCAGCCGCGCGCGGCGAACCATTGCTGAAACCGAGGTGGAAGCATGGGGCCTTATAACGGGCCGGCCGCCTCTAGACCACTTCGGCCATCAGCCTCTTCAATTCGGCTTCCGGCATGCCGTAAAAGCTGCCCGCCACCTGCTCAATGCCGGATCGGTTGATCAGGGTGAGCTGGCCGCGCCGCATGGCGATGAAGCCACGCTGCTCGAAGGAATGCAGCGCCACAGTGACGCCGGCGCGGCGCACTCCAAGCATCACCGCCAGGAATTCATGGGTCAGCGGCACCGCATCAGTATCCATGCGGTCATGCGCCATCAGGAGCCAGCGCGCCAGCCGCTCTTCCAGCTTGGCGCGGCCATTGGCCAGGGCCGTATGGGCGGTCTGGATCATGAAGGCCTGAGCCGATTTCAGCATCACGGCGGTCAGGCTGACGCTTTTCGCCAGGGCTTCCACGAAAGGCGTGGCGGCCATGCGAAAGCCGTTGCCGGCAATCTGCATATAGGCCGAATGCTGAGCCTTGTTGTCGCCCATCACCAGCGGCACGCCGGTCATGCCTTCCTTGCCTATGACGCCGACCTCGATACGGTGGTCGTCGGCATTGACCGCCACCACCGACACCACGCCGGTCTCGATGAAATAGACATGGGTGATCGGCTTGCCCGGAACTTCGACTACCTGGCGCTCTTTCAGCGTGATGGGCTCCAGAAGGGGGGCAATCAGCGACCAGTCGTCCGGCCGCATCTTGGCAAAGAGGTGATTGCGCAGGCTGGCGCGCGTCAGGGATAAGTCGTTCATCGCGAATGATGCGGCCTCAAACAAGGCCGGGCACCCCTTTGCTGTCGTCCGCAAGCAGCGCCCGGGTTGCTGCCGCAGCAAACTTAGCGGCAAAGGCCTTGAAATATAGGTTTTTTTTCGTACGAAATCGTACCTCGTGGGAAAGCCGGTGCGCAGCGGGCATGCGATATACTCCGTGTACTGATATTTTATTTCGTCCGATGGCCGGGCGCCGGGTGCGGCGGCGCCCGATCGCAAGCGCAGCAAAACGCTTGCCGATGAAAACGCGCCAGCGAAAGCAGCGTTGCGTTCGGCCTCCGGATAGATGATTGAGAAGAAAAAATGCAACCGGCAGGGCGGAGCGGCGTTGCGCCCGCCCCGCTTCAGCTATCCTGCGGCGCCGCCATGAGTTCATCCAGCACGGCCTGGCGCGTCTTGCGCTCACCCACCGCGGACATGTGATCGCGGCCGGGAATCGTCACCGCATGGCCGAAGCGAAAGGCCGCCGCCAGCGGACCGGGGGCGCCCGCGATGTCATCCAGCGCGCCGCATACCACCAGCACCGGCTGCTGCAATTGCGCCAGAGCCTCGATGGGCAGGCCTTGCGACATGGCCTGCATGCAGGCTGCCAGCGCGAAGCGATCCTTGCCCGGCTGATCGGCGAAATCGCGAAACATGCGGCCACGCTTGTCGGTGATGCCGGCCTTGTCGTCGGTCAGCAGCGCCTCTGCCAGGCTGCTGCGCGCTTGCGGATTGGCGATGCGCGGGCCGCGCAGGTAGAATTCGCCAACGCCGCACAGGGCAAGCCGGCTGACGCGGGCGGGATGCGCCGCCGCCAGACGTAGCGCGATAAAGCCGCCCATCGAATAGCCGACCACTGCCGCCGATGGCAGATCCGCCGCCGCCATCACGGTGGCGGCGTCCTCCGCCATGCGGTCATGGCCGTAGAATGCCGGATCATGCGGCTTGTCGCTGAGGCCGTGGCCGCGGCAATCCATCGCCACCACGGCGAACCCGGCCGCGGTAAGGCTTCCGTACCAGCCGGTGGATTTCCAGTTTTGCTGCGCGGAGGAACCGAAGCCATGGATCAGAAGAACGGGCTTGCCTTCGCCCATCCGTTCAAAAGCCAGTTTTACCCCGTCGCCAGCGACTACGAACTCGGTCAAGCCCTGCTCCCCTGCCAAATCGCACATTCGCAAACACGCTCCGCCCTGTCTATGATGGCCGGATGCGGATCTGGCTTTTTATCGCGGTGATCAATGGCGGGCTGGCCGTGCTGTGCGGCGCCTTTGCCGCGCATGGTCTTTCAAGCCGTCTGGCGCCGGACGCGATCGGCATATTCGAAACCGGGGCGCGCTATCACATGTATCATGCCCTGGCGATCGGTCTTGCCGCCCCCTTGTGCAGCGGCCCCGCGTCGCGGCAGGCGCGGATGGCGGCGGCGCTGTTTCTGGCCGGCATTGTGCTGTTTTCCGGCTCGCTCTACCTGCTGGCTTTGACAGGCGCGCACATGCTGGGCTTTGTCACGCCCTTCGGCGGTTTGGCCTTTGTCGCAGGCTGGCTGCTGCTGGCCCTGGCGGCGCTACGCCTGCCCTGATGGATCATCCGCGCGCGATGTCTTATGATCAGCGCCTTGCCGCCATTACGGCGCTGTAACGGTCTTGCCGGAGAGTCCATGCACAAGTCCCTGACCCTGCTTTTCGCGCTGCTGGCGACGCCCGCTTTTGCCCACGCCCATTTGCAGAAATCCACGCCGGCGGCGAACAGCAAGGTCGCTTCCCCCCAGCATATCGTGCTGCGCTTTTCCGAAGCGCTGGAGCCGGCCTTCAGCGGCGCCCTGCTGCTGGACCAGGATGGGCGCAATGTCAGCGGCGCACCGGTGGTGATTGACGGACCGCTGATGACACTGACGCCCGGGAAACTGGTGGCGGGCGTCTATCACGTTTCCTGGCATTCGGTGGGCCATGACACCCACCGGATGGACGGCGATTTCAATTTCACCGTCAAGTGATCGCGTTCTTCACCATTGTCCGCTGGCTGCATGAAGCCAGCCTGATGCTGGTGTTCGGCGGCGCCATGCTGCGGTCGATCCTGCGCAGCCGCCTTCCCGCCCTGGCATTGCCGCCCGGACGCATTCGCCGGCTCGCCGCGCTGGCGGCGCTGCTGAGCGCACCGCTCTGGCTGGGACTGGCCACCGCCCAGATGGCGGGCGACAACGCCGCGATGTTCGATCCGAAAATGCTGGCGCTGGGCGTCACCCAGACCCTGTTCGGGCAGACATTCCTGCTGCGCTTTGCGCTGCTTGTCCTGTTGTGCTTCGGCGTTTTGCTGAAATGGCGGGAGGGCGTGCTCGCGATTCTTTCCGGGACGGCGCTGGTGCTGATTTCCCTTACCAGCCACGCCGCCGCCACCAGTCCCGCCCATTTCACCGCCATCGGCATCACCAGCGACGGGTTGCATCTGCTGACCGGCGGTTTCTGGATCGGCGGGCTGGCGCTGCTGGCCGGCCTGTTCGCGCGCGGCACGCCGGCCGTGCTGCTGGCGGGCGCGACAGCGATCTTCGCCGAATGGGGCATGATCGCAGTGGCGATATTGGTGATGACCGGGATGCTGAACGCCGCCACCATTCTGCTGGGCGGAGAAGGCCATGACACGGCGACCTATCTGGCGGTGCTGGGCGCCAAGCTGGCGCTGGTCGCGGCGATGGTGGCGCTGGCGCTGGTCAATCATTTTCGCCTGTTGCCGAAACTGGCGGAGGACGCAAGCCAGGCCGCTCTCCTGCGCAATATCCGCCAGGAGCTCGGACTGGGCATGCTTGTCGTGGCGTTGGCGGCGTGGCTGGGACTGCTTGCCCCCACCCTGTAATCAGTGCGGCAGAAGATTGGCCGGGTCCGGCCACTGGGTCTGCTTTTCCGCCGCCTCCAGGTCGAAGGTCTTGGTTCCCATCAGGCTGGACAGGAAGCGGTCGCCCCATTTGGAAATATCGTTGGTCAACAGCGTGGCGTAGAGCGCGGCATGGCGGGACTTGCGTTCCGCCAGCGGCATGGCGATGGCCCGCGCCATGGCGGCGGCCACCGAATCCGGATCATAGGGATTGACCAGCAGGGCGCCTTCCTTGAACTCCACCGCCGCGCCGGCGAAGCGCGACAGTATCAATACGCCGGGATCGGCGGCGTCCTGGGCGGCGACATATTCCTTGGCCACCAGATTCATCCCGTCGCGCAAGGGCGTCACCAGCCCCACCCGCGCGGTGCGATAGAGTCCCGCCAGCGCCGTCCGGCTATAGGCGCGATTGACATAGCGCACCGGCGCCCAGGCGGCGTTGGAGTAGGCGCCATTGATGCGCCCCGCCATGGCGCTCACCGCCTGCTCGATGTCGGCATATTCCCGGATCTGGCTGCGGCTCCTGGGCGTGATCTGCAGATAGGTGATCTTGCCCTGGCGTTCCGGATGGGCGGCGAGGAATCGCTCATAGGCTTCGAGCCGCAGGATGATGCCCTTGGAATAATCCAGCCGGTCCACCCCGATCATCAGCGCGCCGGGCACGCTCTTGCTGACCTCCTGCACCAGTTCGCTGCGCACCGCGCGCCGCGCCAGGCGGGTGAATTCGCGGGTTTCGATTCCCACCGGGAAGGTGCCGATGCGCATGACGCGGTCGCCGGTGCCCAGCCGCCGGGAGATATGGGCGGGGGTGCCCAGTTCGTTGGCCAGATAGCGCGCGAAATTGGCGGCATCGCCATGGGTCTGGAAACCCACCAGGTCGTAATGGCAGAGCGCCGGGATCAATGTCTCGTGATTGGGCATGGCGGCGATGATTTCCGGCGGCGGCATCGGGATGTGCAGGAAAAAGCCGATGCGGTTCATCAACCCGCGCGTGCGCAAGGCCTTGGCGAGCGGGATCAGATGATAGTCATGCACCCAGACGATATCTGCGGGCTTGAGGACCTTGGCCAGCTGATCGGCAAAATGCTCGTTGACCCGAAGATATCCCGACAGGTCGCGATGCGAGAATTCCGCCAGGTCGAGACGGTAATGCAGGATCGGCCACAGCACCCGGTTGGCAAAGCCGTTGTAATATTCCTCGAAATCCTCAGGGCTGAGGTCGGTGGTGATATAGCTGTTGCCATGGCTGTTGACCGTGCGGGTGCGCGGATGGGGTTTGACCTCGCCGCTCCAGCCCAGCCAGACACAGGGATGATGCTTGAGCGTGGCCTTCAGCACCACCTCCAGCCCGCCGGGATGGGCATTGCTCTTGGGCACCGAGACGCGATTGGAAATTATGAAGATGCGTGCCAATAGCGCTCCTCCCAGCTTCGCGACAGGCGCATGGCGCTCAGGATCAGCCCGGCCATGGAATAGGTCTGGGGGAAATTGCCCCAGAGCTGGCCGGTGTCGCGGTGAATATCCTCGGCGAACAGTCCATACTGGTTGCGCAGACTGAGGGCATCGGCGAACCGTTCGCGCGCCTCGTCCTTGCGCCCCAGCAGGCACAGGGCGTCTATCAGCCAGAAACGGCAGACCAGGAATTCGGCTTCCGGCAGGCCGAAATCGTCGGGCGCGGCATAGCGCAGGACATGGCGGCCATGCACCAGCTCCTTTTCGATCGCCGCCACGGTGGAAACAAAACGCGGGTCCGTCGCATCGACAAGTCCGAGTTCGGGCAGCAGCAGCACGCTGGCATCCATGTCGTCGGTGTCCACGCCCGCGGCGAATGCCTGGCGCTTCTCGTTCCAGCAACGTTCCAGGATGACCTTGCGGACCTGGTCGGCAATGCCGTTCCAGTGGGCGGCGCGGTCCGCCAGCTCCAGGCGATTGGCAATGGCGCCCGCCCGCGACAGCCCCGCCCAGCACATCGCGGCGCTGTGGGTGTGGATGCGGGCGCGGCCGCGATATTCCCATATCCCGGCATCGGGCTTGAGCGCCAGTTCGGCGCATTTTCCCGCCAGTTTTTCGATCAGTCCGAACAGCGCTTCGCCGCCGGGATTGGGCAGCCTGCGGTCGAAGAACATCGGTACTGCCGACAGTATGACGCTGCCATAGGCATCATGTTGCACCTGGCTGACCGCGGCATTGCCGAAGCGCACCGGTCCGTGGTTTTGAAAACCGTTCAGGTGCGGCGCGATCCATTCCGTGAGGTCGGAATTGGGGACGATGCCGTAACAGGGCTTGAGGGTGTCGTCTTCGCCGGCGATGGAAAGAATGAAATCAATATAGCCTTCCATGGTGCGGGTGGCGCCGATGCGGTTGAGCGCCTTGACCACGAAATAGGCGTCGCGCGGCCAGCAATAGCGATAATCCCAGTTGCGCCCGGAGTGGGGGCTTTCCGGCAATGATGTGGTGAGCGCAGCGACAATACCGCCGGTTTCCTCGAAACTGGAAAGCTTCAGGGTGATGGCGGCTCGGATGGTCGCCTCCTGCCATTCATAGGCAATGGACAGCCGCCGCACCCATTCCTGCCAGTAAGCGCGGGTGCGCCGGTCGAAATCACGCACCGTGGCGGCAGGCTCGCCGGCAAACGGCTCGTCGGGTCCGAAAATCAGGTGCAGAGCGTGGGTCAGGGCGAAAGTCGTTTCACTTTCGATATAGGAGAGCGGTGCATCGGTGGTGAGGCGGATCAGCGCCGGCTCGCCATAGGTGATGTGATTGCTGCCCGATACGTGGCGGGCAACCGGCTTGCCGTAATGCTGGGCCGGCCGCACTCTTATCGTGATGTGCGGCAAGCCCGAAACCGGCTCGATGATGCGCATCAGCTGGGGCGGGCGCATCATGCGCTCGAAGTTGCGGAAGCGCGGCGCGAAATCCGCGATGCGGACCTGTGCCCCGTCTTCGGCGGTGAGCAAGGTCACCACCGTGGCGGTGTTGACGACATATTTCGATTCGCTTTTGACGAGTCCGGACAGCACCACGTCACTGAAGCCTTTTTCCTCATCGCCCGCGATCAGGCGGCAAAAGACCGGATCGCTGTCCAGGCGCGGAAAACACCACCATACCAGCCGCGCCCTGGTGTCCAGCAGCGCGGCAATGCGGTTGTTGCCGATCACGGCAAGGTCGAGGGCTTGCGGATTCATGCCGCCACCCCTTCATCCGCCAGGCGCGCCAGCCATTGCCGCACCGCGCGCGGCGAGGCGAAGACATGGTCCACCCCGGGGAAATGCTTGCCCACCGAAAATCCGCTGCCGCCGATCTCCGGCAGCATGTGAAAGACGTCCATGTCGGTTGTATCGTCGCCGCCGAACAACACCCGGCGGCCGGCAAACGGTTTCCGAGCCAGCAGGGCACGCAGCCCGACGCCCTTGTCAATGCCGGCGGGCCGCGCGTCGATAACCGCCTTGCCCGCGATCAGGGAGATGCCGTCTGCCACCAGCAGCCCGGCGTGATTTTCCAGCGCCCGGGTGATGGAAGCCCTGGCTTCCGGCGCCAGCCGGTAATGCAGCGCCAAGGCATAGGTCTTGTCCTCCAGCAATACGCCGGGATGGGCTTGCGCCAGATCGGCGAACAGGGCGCGCACCGCATCGGATATCGGCGGGGCCAAAGCCCGCACTTTGCCGTCCGCCCCGCGCACCTCGGCGCCATGGCAGCCGATGGCGGCGGTGCGCAGCGGCGCGAACAGCCGGTCTATGGCAAGCAGGGAGCGGCCGCTGACAAAGGCCAGGGCGCCGCGCAATTCGTCATGCAGGCGGGACAGAGCCTCCAGCAGGTCGGCCGGCACCACAACCGCGTCGGGTGTGCGGGCCAGATCGAGCAGCGTGCCGTCTATGTCCAGAAACAGGGCCGTATTGCCGTTCACGGGCGGCGTCATCGGTAAAGATCCAAATCATGTGTTTCAACAGGCGCTTTACGCCGGAGCGAACCCCCCGGCTTTCCCGATAACGCCCCATGGAACCCGCGGGTTCCCTATGTTTGGTCGCGCGGCCTACGGAAGTTGCCTGAGGCCCGTAGCGCCAGCGTACGGCCCCCAGGCAACGCGAGGCCGCGTTCGATATGCTGGCGCTATCGAACTCCGGGCCGTCGCTCGATTTATATTGTCCGGGGCCGCCAGACAAAGGCGCCCCCCGCCATGCCGGCATCGTTGGAAACAATGGAAACATTTCGCGGCAGCTTGAACTTGATCCGGCGCGCATTGCCGCCGCCCAGGTAAAGATGATCGAAAAAGAACACCTCGTGCAGCATGGCGATGGTTTTCTTGACCCGCTTGTTCCAGGCCTTGGGACCGATCGCCTTCAGCGTATGGTCGCCGATATAGACGTCGAAATCGTCCCGGGCGCGGATCGCCATGTGCGACAGGTCCATGTGCGGCAGCAGGACGCCGTCCTGGAAGATGGCGGTGCCCAGGCCCGTGCCCAGGGTGCAGACCAGCTCCAGCCCCTTGCCCCTGATTGCGGCCAGGCCCTGGACATCCGCGTCATTGAGCAGCTTGACCGGCTTCTTCAGGGCCTTGCGCATCGCCGCTTCCAGGGGAAAGCCGGCCCAGGCCTTGGTGCCAAGATGCGGCGCGGTGAACACCTTGCCGCCACGGACATAGCCGGGAAACCCGATCGAGACGCGGTCATACTGCTTGAAAGTTTTGACCAGCCGCACAAGCAACGGCACCATTTTTCTGGGGGTGCAGTAACGCGGCGTCTTCAGGCGCATCCGCGCTTCGACGAATTCTCCCGTCGGCCCGATCACCGCCGCCTTCAGCCCTGTGCCGCCAATGTCGATCGCCAGGATCCGCCGGATGGCGGACCTAGTACCGGACGATGGGTTTGCGGATTTTCTTGGCACGTGTTTGTTCCTGCGTCATCAGACCCAGCGCGCTGTTGATCAGGGCGACATGGGAAAATGCCTGGGGGAAATTCCCCAGCATGGTTTTGGCCACCGGATCATATTCTTCCGCGAACAGGCCGACATCATTGGAAAGCTTTTTCAGCCGGTTGAACAGCCGCCGGGCCTGCGCCACGCGGCCCTGCAGCAGGTAATTGTCGGCCAGCCAGAAGCTGCAGGCCAGGAAAGCGCCCTCGCCCGGCGGCAATCCGTCCACCCCGGTGCCGGTTTCATAGCGCAGCACCAGGCCCTTGAAGAGCAGCCGCTTTTCGATCTCCCGCACCGTCTTGCGGATACGCCGGTCCTTGGCCGGCAGGAAACCCACCAGCGGCAACAGCAGCAGGCTGGCATCCACGCTTTGCGAGCCATAGGCCTGGACAAAGCAGCCGCGCTTCCCGTCCACGCCCTTGGCGCAGATGTCCTTGTGAATCCGGTCGGCGATGCGCCGGTATTTCGTCCGATCCCGCTTGCTGTGGCTGGAATTGGAAGCGCGGTCAAACGCCACCCAGGTCATGACCTTGGAATGCACAAAATGCTGGGGCTGCCCGCGGATTTCCCAGATGCCCTCATCGGGCTTGTTCCAACTTTTTTCCAGATGGGCGAGAAAGGCGGCGCGAATCTCTTCGCGTTCCGGCGGCGGTTTCAGCCCGCCCTTGCGCGCCTGGACCAGCACATCGGCCAGTTCGCCGTAAATATCGAGCTGAAGCTGCTGGGCGGCGGAATTGCCGATCCGTACCGGGCGCGAATTCCTGTAACCGGCCAGGTGCGACAGCTCGATCTCGTCCAGCCTCTTGTCGCCCATGACGCTGTACATGGTCTGGAGCTGGTCCGGCGCGCCGGCGATGACCCGCAGCAGCCAGTCCTGCCAGACCTTGGCTTCCTCGAAATAGCCGGCATTGAGAAAAGCCAAAAGGGTGAAGGTGGCATCGCGCAGCCAGCAATAGCGATAGTCCCAGTTGCGCGTGCCGCCGATTTTCTCCGGCAGAGAAGTCGTCACCGCCGCGACGATGCCGCCGGTCGGGGCGTAGGACAGGCTCTTGAGTGTCAGCAGAGAGCGTATGATCTGGCGGCGGTATTTGCCCTGGACGCGGCATTTGCCCGACCAGCCGGCCCAGAATTTTTCCGTTTCCTCTAGGGCGATGTCGGCATCCACCACGGGGGCGACGGGACGGTGCGAGCGGCTGTAGCGCATAACAAAGGGCATGCGCTCGCCCTTGCGCACCGTGAATTCCGCCACCGAATGCATGTCCTTGCCCCGCAGATTGGCGGGGGTGCGGATGGCCAGCAGATGGGGTCCAGCCACCGCCGTATGGGTTTTGGCGTCGAGCTTGCTCATCCAGGGAATGGTGATGCCGTAATCGAAGCGGATCGTCAGTTCGGTCGCCATCTCGACATGGCCGGCAAGCCCCTCGATCAGGCGCACCAGCGTACCGTTGTCCTGGTTGGGCGGCATGAAATCCAGAAGCCGCGCCGTGCCGGTGGCCGTGGTGAATAGCGTTTCCAGGATCAGGCTGTCGCCCAGATAGCGGCGCGTCACCTTGCGGGCGGTCCGCACGGGCGCCACCAGCCAGCGGCCGCAGCTGGCATCGCCCAGCAGGGCGGCGAAACAGGCGTCGGAATCGAAGCGCGGCAGGCACAGCCAGTCTATCGAGCCGTCGCGGCCGACCAGCGCGGCGCTGCGGCAATCGCCGATCACGGCATAATCTTCGATTCTGAGGTTACTCACCCGCAGCCGCCCGGTCGAGCAGCCAGACCACCTCGCCCAGCGGCTTTAGCGCCCCCGCCGGCATTGTGGCGTCGCCGCCGCGGACTCGCTTGACGGCCTCGGCCTTGTCGGTGCCCGACACTATGAACAGCGTGACGCGGCTGGACTCGATGGCGGGATATGTCAGCGTCAGGCGCACTTCGTCCCATCCCCGCGGGACCGGCGCGACCCAGCGGGTTCGCTCTTTCAGGACGGGCTGGCCCGGAATCAGCGACGCGGTATGGCCGTCGGCGCCCAGGCCCAGCAGCATCAGGTCGAACAGCGGCACGGCGGGATCCAGCACCGAAGCCCCATATTGCTGGCGGAGAATATCCTCATAGGCATCGGCGCAGTCTTGCGGCGTGCCGTCGGTGGGCATCGCCAGCAAGGCGCGGGGCTGGACCGCGCCGCCCGCCAGCAGACTTTCGCGCGCCATGCGGTAATTGCTGTCGGGACTTTCGGGCGGGACAAGGCGTTCGTCGCCGAAAAAAATCTCGGTGCAGTTCCAGGCCACATCGTTGCGGCGCGCCAGAAGTTCATAAGCCGCGCGCGGCGTGCTACCGCCGGCCAGAGACAGGCGGAATGGCGCGGCGCAGCCCCGCATGGCATCGGCGACAAATTCGGCGGCGCGGACGGCAAGCTGCCCGGCGTCCTCCAGGATTTCCGTTCGGCCACCGATCTTTGTATTGGATGAACTGTTCATTTGATCGCGCGCCAGGAGCGGCCGTCACGGGCCAGAAGATCGTTGGCGGCGATGGGGCCTTCGCTGCCGGCCGAGTAATTGGGAAAATGGCGGGGCGCCACGCTTTCCCAGCCGAGCAAGACCGGCTCGACCACGCCCCAGGCCGCTTCCACCTGGTCGGCGCGCTGGAACAGGGTGGTGTCGCCGATCAGGCAGTCATAGATCAGGGTCTCATAGCCCACGGCGGGCGCCTGCTTGAACCAGTCCTTGTATTTGAACTCCATCGCCACGCTTTCCAGCGCCATGGCCGGCCCGGGCCGCTTGGCGTTGAAGCGCAGGCGGATGCTTTCGTCCGGCTGGACCCTCAGGATCAGCCAGTCGGCATCCAGTTCATCCATGGGGGTTTCGCGGAACAGGGCGAAGGGCGCGCGCTTGAAGCGGATGGCGATTTCGGTGGAGCGGGTTGCCAGCCGCTTGCCGGTGCGCAGGTAGAATGGCACGCCGGCCCAGCGCCAATTGTCGATCAGCACTCGCGCCGCGACGAAGGTTTCGATATTGGAATCGGCAGCGACATTTTCCTCGGCGCGATAGGCGGGCACCGCCTGGCCGGCCACGCTGCCGGCATCATACTGGCCGCGCACCACATCGCCCAGGCTGAGTGAGTGAACCGCCTTGAACATCTCGGCTTTCTTGGCGCGGATATCCTCGGCTTCGAACGACACCGGCGGTTCCATCGCCGTCATTGCCACCAGCTGGAACAGGTGATTGGGCAGCATGTCGCGCAGCGCCCCGGTTTTTTCATAGAAATTGCCGCGCCCCTCTATGCCGATGCTTTCCGCCACCGTGATCTGGACATGGTCGATGCGGTCGCGGTTCCAGATGGGCTCGAACAACCCGTTGGCAAAACGCAGCGCCATGATGTTCTGCACCGTTTCCTTGCCCAGGAAATGATCAATGCGGTAGATCTGTTCTTCCGCGAAATATTCCAGCAGGCATTTGTTCAGCGCCTTGGCCGATGCCAGATCATGGCCGAACGGCTTTTCCACGATCAGGCGGCGGAAATTCCTGCCATCCTGCCTGGCCAGTCCCGCCTTGCCCAGCTTGCCGGCGATGGGGGCGAAGAATCGGTCCGCCACCGCCATGTAGAACAGCGCATTGCCGCCCAGATCGTCCTTGATGTCCAGTTCGGCCAGCAGGTCGGCGAGCTTGCTGTAGGCACCGTCATCCTCGAAATCGCCCTTGAGAAAATTCATTCCCCGGGCGATGGGCTGCCAGAGTTTCTCGTCCAGGCTCTCATTGTTCTTCGCCAGCGTCTCGGCGAGAAACTGCTTGAGGTTGCTCTGCCAGTCTTCGGTGGTCTTGTCGTTGTGATCCACCCCGATCAGGGCGAAGCGGGGCGGCAGCATCCCGGTGCGGGCAAGATTATACAGCGCCGGCACGATCAGCCGCCGGGTCAGATCGCCATTGGCGCCGAATATCACGATGGCCGTGGGCGGTGGCGGCTGCTTGTGGGAAATCGCCGTCATTTGCCGTTTCCGGCGCCGGGCTCGACATGACCGCCAAATTCGTTGCGCATCGCCGACAGGAGCTTTTCGCCAAAACTATGCGCGATGCGGGAACGAAAGCGGGTGAACAGGGCCGCCGTGATCACCGGCGCGGCCACCGCCTCTTCGACCGCGGCATTGACGGTCCAGCGCCCTTCGCCGGAATCATCCACCGCACCGGTAAATTCACCCAGCTCCGGCGATTTGGCCAGCGCGATGGCGGTAAGGTCGAGCAGCCAGGAGGACACCACGCTGCCGCGGCGCCAGACTTCGGCGACATCGGTCAGGTCGATATCGAAGCGCTCCTCTTCGGCAAGCCCGGCGCCGGATTTTCCGCGCAGGATATCGAAGCCTTCGGCATAGGCCTGCATCAGGCCATATTCGATGCCGTTATGCACCATCTTGACGAAGTGGCCCGCGCCCGCCGGTCCGGCATGCATATAGCCCTTCTCCACGCGCGGATCGCGCGCCGCGCGGCCGGGGGTTTTTGCGATTGTGCCCGCGCCCGGCGCCAGCGCCGAAAAGATCGGATCCAGCCGGTCCACCGCCGACTTGTCGCCGCCGATCATCATGCAATAGCCGCGCTCCAGGCCCCAGACGCCGCCGGACGTGCCGCAATCCACATAGGTGATGTTCCTGGCCTTCAGCGCCTTGGCGCGGCGGATATCGTCCTTGTAAAACGTGTTGCCGCCGTCAATCACGGTGTCGCCCGGCGAAAGCAGTGCGCCGAGTTCGGCCACCGTGTCTTCGGTGATTGGTCCCGCCGGCAGCATCACCCAGACCGCGCGGGGCGGCGACAATTTGCCGACCATGTCCGCAAGACTGGAGGCGGCAGCGGCGCCACTCAGAGCCGCAACCGCCGCAGACGAGCGGTCAAAGCCCACGACCTGGTGGCCTGCCGCCATCAGGCGGCGGCCGATATTGGCGCCCATCCGGCCCAGGCCGATAATGCCGATCTGCATGAAATCTCCTTACAAGGCGAATATCGCTTCAAATATGCCGGAATATGGCATGGCGCGGGCCTACGGGGAACGCCGCGGCGCCAGCCCGGTTCCGCGTTCAACCCGTTCCTCAGAACGCCAGCAGCGCGCCGCCTTCAAGCTGCCGGGACGCCATCGCCAGATCCAACACAATGGGATGATGGTCCGAGGCGCCCCGCTCCAGAACCTTCGATCCCATGGCGCTGACATCGCGCGCCAGGCAGCGGTCCAGCCTGAGGTTGACGATATTGGCCGAGCGATGGGTGCGCCGGCGCGGCCCGATATCGCGAAAGCCGGGCAGCAGGGTCGGGCCGACGGCATTGAAATCGCCGATGATGGCCGCGGGGCCGTCAAGGGCGCTGGCGATATGCAGAAGCTGCCAGCGGTTCAGGAACTGGCCGTGCGACAGATGCACATTGGCAAAGTTGATGCCGCCGAACTGCACCAGCTGGGCATGGCGCGGCGGCACGCGGCCCGGCAGCACCGAGGCCGGCAGGCGCAACGCCGTGGTCTGCGGGAATGGATGCGGGCTCCAGGCTGCCAGCCCGTAAATGCGCCGGTCCATGGCGTGGCGGAAGAAATGCCCGCCGACCAGGCCGGGCAGCGCCGTCACCTCCTCGGTGGCTTCCTGCAGGAACAGCAGGTCGGGATGATGGCTTTTGACCAGCCGGGCGATATCCTCGACACAGGCGCCCACCCGGCGCAGCAGATTCCAGCTCACCACCCGCAGATCGGCGCCTTTGGAAATTTGCCTGGAAGATGACATGCCTGAATCCCGGGAACGCGATACTATGTCATTAAACTTGATGACCTGAAGAAGAGTTTCAAGCAAATTGCCAGCCTGGCTGTGAAAACCACAAGAACCGGCGTTTCCTTCGATGGTTTCGATCCATTCCCCCATGATGCAGGCCCTGGTCGGGATTCTGTATGTGCTGCTCGCCACCACCGTGACGGTGGACGTTCTGCTGAAAAAAAGCGATGTGCGCGGGGCGCTGGGCTGGATCGGCGCGGCCTGGTTCTCGCCCATCCTGGGCGGGCTGATTTACTACCTGTTCGGCATCAACCGGGTGACGCGCCGGGCGCTGCGGTTGAGCCGGCTGAAGGACGCGCATATCCGCCGGCAGACATCGGCCGTGCTGAAGGACGTGCCGGAGAATATCTGCGAGCTGTTCGACGCCAGCGGGCGGCTGAGCGGCGGCCCGCTGACCTCGGGCAACGACCTTGCGGTATTGCAGGGCGGCGATGCCGCCTATCCCGAAATGCTGGCGGCCATTGCGGCGGCCACACAATCCATCGCCCTGACCTCCTACATTTTCCGCGGCGATGCGGCGGGCCGGAAGTTTTCCGACGCCCTGATTGCGGCCAGGGCGCGCGGCGTGGCGGTGCGGGTGCTGCTGGACAGCGTCGGCGCCGGCTATTTCTTTTCGCCCACCTTCCACCGTCTTGAGGCCGGCGGCGTGACCGCCGCCCGCTTCCTGCACACCTGGCTGCCCTGGCGCATGCCGTTTCTCAACATGCGCAATCACCGCAAGCTGCTGGTGGTGGACGGCGCCGTCGCCTTCATGGGCGGGATGAATATCGGGGCGGAGAATTCGCAGAAACTGCATCCCAAAGACTTCATCACCGATATCCATTTCCGCATCATGGGCCCGGTGGTGCGCCTGATCATGGACGCATTTGCCCGCGACTGGACCTTTACCACCCGCGAAAATCTGGAGCAGGATATCTGGTGGCCGGAACTGGCGCCGCGCGGTCCGGTCTATGCCCAGGGCCTGCGGTCCGGCCCCGACGCGGACCTCTACAAGCTGGAGATGCTGCTGGGCGCGGCGCTTTCCTTGGCCAAGAAGCGAATCCGCATACTGACGCCCTACTTCCTGCCCGATGCACGGCTGCAATTCGCCATCGCCCAGGCATGCCTGCGCGGCGTGCACGTGGACATCGTGATCCCGCAGCAATGCAATTACCTGTTCATGGACTGGGCGATGCGGGCGCATTTGCGCTTCTTCAACCATATCGCGGCCAATATCTACACCACGCCCCTGCCCTTTGATCATTCCAAGCTGTGCACGGTGGATGACGGCTGGTGCCTGATCGGCAGTTCCAACTGGGACGCGCGCAGCTTCCGGCTCAATTTCGAATTCGACCTGGAATGCTACGATCCGGCGCTGGTGCACAAGCTGGACGCCATCATTGACGCCAAGATAGCGCGCGGCGACAGGCTCACCGTGGCGGCGCTGCTCGCCCAGCCCGTCGGGATTCGCCTGCGCGATGCGGCGGCGCGGCTGATGATGCCCTATTTGTAAGTCGGCGGCAGCTTCCCGGCCCTTGCGCGGCATTCAAGCCATGCCCGCGCGGCGGGCCGTTTTACCGCGGGAAAAGGATGCTAATCTGGGCATTGACGCGCCAGAAAGACGGACCGCCGCATGACCCCTGCCCAGGCCATCGAACAGGGGCTCAGGCTGCACCAGGCGGGGCGGCTGGCCGAGGCGGAAAATTTCTATGCCGCGGCGCTGGCGGCCGCGCCGGAACTGCATTCGGCGCTGCACCTGATGGGTCTGCTGCGCTTTCACCAGCAGAATTTCGCCGTGGCCCGCACCCTGCTGGAGCAGGCGCTGGCCCGGCAGCCGGACGCGCCCGACACCCTGCTCTATTATGGCGCCACCCTGGCGGCGCTGGGTGCGGCCGAAGCGGCCCTGCCGGTCCTGGCGCGCGCTACCCTGGCGGCGCCAAACCCTTCGGCCAGGGCATTGGCCTTCTCCAGCCGCGGCGATGTCTTTCTGGAGATGGGACGCGCGCCCGAAGCGCTGGCGGATTACGATCAGGCGGTGGCCGCCAATCCTGCCCTCGTCCCGGCCTGGAATAATCGCGGCCTGGCGCTGGCCGCGCTGAAGCGTCCCGCCGAAGCGCTGGCCTGTTTCGACCGCGTCCTTGTCCTGTCGCCGCACAGCGTCGAGGCCCACAATAATCGCGGCGATGCCTTGCGCGAACTGCGCCGCTATGACGAAGCCCTGGCCAGTTTCGCCAGGGCGCTGGCTATCGCGCCCGATGATTATGCCACGCTCAACAACCGCGCCGTCGCCTTTACCATCATGGGGCGGACAGAGGAGGCGCTGGCGGATTTCGACAGGGTCCTGGCGATCCGGCCCGACCTTCCCGAGGCGCTGTTCGCGCGCGGAAATCTTCTGGCCAAGCAAACGGACGGGTTGGCGCGGGCCACCGCCGACCTCGCGCAACTGGTCGCGATCGCACCAGACTTTCCGTTCGCGCGCGGCAGCCTTATCCGCCTGAAGATGGCGGCGGCCGACTGGACGGATTTTGAGCAGCACAAGGGATTGCTCGATGCGGGTGTGCGGGCGGGCCAGGCGGTGGTCGAGCCCCTGGTCTATCTGGCGCTGTCGGACCGGCCGGATGATATTCATCGCTGCGTCGCCACCTATGCCCGGATTCGGTTTCCGGCCCAGCCAGCGCTGGCGCAGACGACGCGTCGCACGGGAAAAATCCGCGTCGGCTATGTCTGCGGCGAGTACCGCACCCATGCGACGCTCTATCTGATGGCCGGCCTTTTCGAAGCGCATGACCGCACGCGGTTTGAGATCAACGCCTTCGACAATGGCGGCAGCGACGGCAGTGCGTTGCGCGCGCGCTTCGAGGCGGCGGTGAATCGTATCGTGGATATCACCAGCTTGCCGGACGCCGAAGCGGCGGCGCGAATCCGCGACGCGGGTATCGACATATTGGTGGACCTGAACGGATACACCGGCAACCACCGGGCTGGCATTTTCAGCCGCCGGCCGGCGCCGCTGCAGGTGATGTACCTGGCCAATCCCGGCACGCTGGGCGTTGCATTCATGGATTATTTCATCGCCGACGGCATCGTGGTCCCGCCGGAGGATGAACTCCATTACAGCGAGAAGATCGTCCGGCTGCCGCACAGTTTCCAGGTCAACGACGATAAGCGCGCGATCGGGAAAATCCCCAGCCGGGCCGAAGCCGGCCTGCCGGAGCGCGGCTTGATTTTCTGCAACTTCAACCATGTCAACAAATACACGCCGGAAAATTTCACGGTCTTGATGCGGCTGCTGCACCAGGTGCCCGATAGCCTGTTGTGGCTGCCCCAGCCCGACCCCATGGCAGTGGCGAATCTGCGGCGCGAGGCCGAATCCCGCGGCGTGGCGCCCGACAGGCTGGTCTTCGCGCCGCCGGTTCCTTCCTTCGCCGAGCATCTGGCGCGGCTGGCGCTGGCCGACCTGTTCCTGGACCTCCTGCCCTATGGCGCCCACACCACGGCCAGCGATGCGCTGTGGGCGGGTTTGCCGCTGATTACCTGCCGCGGCAAGAGCTTTACCGGGCGGGTGGCGGCCAGCCTGCTCACGGCTTTGGAGGTGCCCGAGCTGGTGACGGAAAATGAAAAGGATTTCGAGGCGCTGGCGCTGCGCCTGGCGCGAGAACCGCAATCCCTGGCGGCGCTGCGCGTCAAGTTGGCGGACAAGCGGCGGACCGCGCCGCTGTTCGATACGGTGCAGACCACCCGCGCCATCGAGGCAGCCTATCGCGTCATGATGGAAAAAGAAGTGCCGGAAAGTTTCGCGGTGACGGCGCCCTGATCAGGCCGCGTTCCGCGCCTTGGCGCCGAAGGGCAGCCGGATAAAGACCTTGGTGCCCACATTGGACTGGCTTTCCAGCCAGACCTGGCCGCCATGCATTTCAACGATGCCGCGCACGATGGAAAGCCCAAGCCCGGTGCCTTCATAGCGCCGGGCGACCTTGGCATCGCCCTGGTGGAAGGGCTCGAACACCGTCTTCTTGTGCTCGTCGGCGATGCCGATGCCGGTATCGCGCACGCAAATTTCCATGACATCGCCAAGATGGCGGCTGATGATCTCGACCTCGCCGCCCTTGGGCGTGAACTTGACGGCATTGGACAGAAGATTGACCAGCACCTGCTTGATGGCGCGGCCATCCGCTTCTACCATGGCGTCGCCCTCCAGCCGCAGCGGCAGCAATTTCACGCCGCCGCGTTCCGCCTGGGGCCGCACCAGCATCAGGGAATCGGCGACCAGGCTGGTGATATCGCAGGGTTCCAGGTTCAGCCGGAAGGCGCCGGAATCGATCTTGGAGAGATCCAGCACTTCGGAGATCAACAGGCGCAAATGATCGCCGCTGGCATGAATGGACTTGGCGTAATCGGCATAGCGCACCCAGGCGTCCGGGGTGTTGCCCAGCACATTGCTCCAGATCATTTCCGAAAAACCCAGAATGGCGTTGAGCGGCGTGCGGAGCTCGTGACTCATGGTGGCGAGGAATTGCGATTTAAGGCGGTTGGCGGATTCGGCCGCTTCCTTGGCCAGCGCCAGCACGGTTTCGCGTTCCTTCAGGGCGGTGACGTCCGAAAAGGTCACGGCATAGCCGCCATCGGTGAAGCGGTGCGCCGAAGCGAGATACCAGCGCCCGCCGACCGCCAATTCCGCCGCCTCGCCCGAAACCATGTCGGCCAGGCACTCGGCGGCATCGGTGCCCGGCACCAGGCCGTCCAGAAATTCCGCAAAGGTTTCGCCCGGCACCGGCGGCCGCAGCAGGCTGGCGCACAAGGCCTGCATCGCCGAATTGGCGCTCTGGATGCGGCGCGCGGCGCTGAGGATCGCCACCGGATTGGGCATGCTTTCAATCGTATCGGCCAGGCGTTGCTCGGCCAGGCGCTTGACCTGGGCATTGGCCTCCTGCAGCTCTTCTTCCATCAGCTTGGCGGCGCGGTCGGTGAGGCGGCGCTCGCGGTCAAATTCGTCATAGGTCCGCTGCATCAGGGCGGTCAGAGCCTCGATATCAATGCTGCCGTCCGGCCTTGTGGCACCGCGCAACTGATGGGCGATGAGTTTGTTCACCTTCGCTAGACCGCCTCGCTCAATGTGGTGATGGTCATGGTCTGGTTGTGCAGTTCGGCCGAGCCGGTCACTTCGTGCGGGCTGACTTCGCCATAGGAATAGAAGCCGGCGAGATGGGTGGCCTTGCCCAGCACGTCCTGCACCGCCTCCACTTCCTCGTGGATGCGCTGGCCCAGCAGCAGCTTGCGGCCGATGCAGCTTACCAGGATCGCCACCCGCTCGCCTTGCGGCCTTGTTTGCGCCTGTTCGGCGGCATTGGCCGCGCCCTGGATCAGGCGGTCGAAATTGCCCCGCATCAGCTGGGCGCAGTGGCCTTCCGGCATGTCGCCGGCGAAGGTCATGGTGCGGGCGTCTTCGTCGATGCCGACCACGGTGCGGACAATCGCCTGCTCCGGCTTTTCGGCAGGATAGATGCGCAAGGGAAACAACAACGCGCTGCCCGGCAACTGGGCCGCGTCGGGCCCCAGATAGCGCTTGTAGAGATCCAGCGCCGGCTTGCCGTCCAGTTCGTAGAGGATATTGGCGCTGGCCTTGGTGATGCGCCGCTCCGGCCCGAACACATCCCATCCGCCCGAGCTGCCGTGACCGACATTAAGCTTGTCGCCGCAAAGCCCGATGGCGGCGACGCGTCCCGGCGCCGGCGGCCCATTGAGCCCGACATAGGTGGTGCCGAAATTGGGACCGTCGCCCGCCAGTCCGCCGCACAGCACCACATCCGGACCGACCGCATCGCGCAGGCCCCGTACCAGGTCGCTGCCGTTGGTCCTTGTGCCGTCGGACAGGACGAAGAGCGCCTTGAGGCCGGGGTGGGCCAGCTCGCGGCCGATGCTGTGGCCGGCTTCATACGAGCCTTGCGCGACATCGGCCCCGGCCGCCGTGATCCTGGTGTGATCGAAACGGATGGCGGTGGCCGACAGCGTATCGTCGAGCACATCGCAGCCGTGAATTTCCCCGCCCGTGGTGCAGCCCAGAAGAATGGCGCCGGGATGGCGGCGGGCAAGCTCCTGCCAGCTATTGCCGTGGCGCAGCGTGCCGGAGGCGCCGAACGCCAGCACCAGGTTGGCGCCGTCATGGACAGCGCTGTCATCCCAGCCCGTGGCGGCGGTCCAGAGGGATTGAACGGCGTGCATGATAAATCTCCCGCATTCGCCGCTTCCTGCAACCGGGCCGGGAAGATTGGCGACCTTGCCTCCAAGATTAGGCGAAAGGCATTAATGCGTCGTTGTCGCGGTTGCGGGCGAAGCCATGCCGCGCGCAGCGCCAAGGCGCAAAGCCGTGGTTAAGCAGGATTTAACCGCCGGCGAAATTTCCTGCGGCGGCGCGGTCAGGCGGCCAGCTGGGCCTTGCGGAAATTCAGCAGCAGAAGACGCAGGCTCCGTTCTTCGACCCGCGCCGCCGCCAATTCGGCCGGCAACCAGATGATTTCTCGTGCGCCCTTTTCCGCCCAGGTGCGGCGCTGGCGCGTGACCTTCAGCGAAAATATCTCGACCCGCACGGGCAGCGCGTGGCCGGCCTTTTCCTTGATGTAGTGATAATGTCCGACCGGCGCGGCTTCGATCTGGCCCGTGACGCCGGCTTCCTCCAGCGCTTCGTGCGCGGCGGACTGCGCCAATGTCAGCCCCGCCTCGGGCCAGCCCTTGGGCAAAATCCATCTCCTGGTTCGAAGGCTGGTGACCAGCAATAATTCCAGCTGCGGCGCGCGGCGCCAGCACAGTGCGGCCATTTGCTGGCGGCCACGTCGCGGGGGAAGGCTGGTCACGCCATCATCCCTCATCTCATCCCGACCGCTCCGGCGAAAAGCGTGATTCGCAATTTCATTGTATCCAAATTCGCCCCGGTCAGCGATCGCCATAAAGCATAGTGACGTTGATGCGCCGGTTGAGATAACCCTCCTTGAAAGCGATGGTGTCCGACTTGTGGAACAGATTGGAATCGAAGATCACCGCCCGGTTGGCGCGGTAGGGAATTTTCACCGATTTTGCCCCGGCCCGCTCCAGGAAGGCGCGGTTGCCGGCCGGGTCGCGGTTGTATTTGTCAAAATCCCAGTCCAGCGGCGCGGCAATATCCCAGACTTCAAGGCCGCCGCTGGCCGAATCCAGGTTGGCCGCGTCCGGGGTGATCCAGAAATTCACATTGACCGCTGCGAAGTCGGCATGAATGGCGATGCCGGAAAGATTGCTGTCATATTTGAAACCCCACAAATAGCGCAGCCCATGCTCCTTGAAAATGGTGGGGAAAATATCGCGCAGTTCTTCGGCGATCTGCGCCAGCAGCGGACAGGAGAAGCCGCCCTCCGGCATCGCGCCCAGATAGCCTTCCTCATAGACCTTGTGCCATACCGTGGAACCCCAGCAGAAACGCTGCAATTTCTCCAGCGCCTCCGGCGTCAGAAGATTGTCCACCACCACGATTTGCGGCCTGTTCTTTTGCCACTGGGCCGCGATGTCGGAGGCATTGCCAGGATTGATGGCCGGGCCCGGCAGGCGGCCGCCGTCATCCAGGTGAAAGACCGCGTCTATGCCGCGGGCCAGCAGATATTCGCGCTGCTCGGCGTCATGCTGCCGCTTGTGCGGAAGGTCGGGCCCGTCCTTGCCGTCCGCGCGGGCGCCCGCGCCATAGCAAAGCTCGGCATGACGTGTATAGATCGCCATGCCCTCTTCCAGCCGCCCGGTCTCGGACAGGAGCGAGGCTAGGCTGGAAAGCGCCTCGGCAAGGTCCGGCTGCAGCGCCAGGGCCTTGTTGAAACTGGCCAGCGCCGCGTCGAATTTTTTCAGGTTGCGCAGAACCAGGCCGCGCCGGTTCCAGCCTTCGGCATAATCCGGTTCGATGGCGAGCGCCCTGTCGCAAACCGCCAGCGCTTCCTCATACCGCTTGCCGTCCCACAAGGAGAGACCGAGATTGAACAGGGTCCTGCTGGCGCGCGGCTCCAGCGCCAGGGCCTTTTCGTAACTCAGCGCCGCCTCATCGAAGCGCTTCATCGCCTGCAGGACCGTGCCGCGATTGTTCCAGCTGCCGGCGTGATCCGGCCGGATCGCCAGCGCCTGATCGTGGCTTGCCAGCGCCTCTTCAAAGCGCTCCATGCTCTGCAGCGCCAGGCCGCGATTGGTCCAGATGCCGGGAAGACCCGGATTGATGCCCAGGGCCCGGTCGAAATTGGCCACGGCTTCGTCGAAACGATTGAGGCGCTGCAGCACCGCGCCGCGATTGTAAATCGCATCCAGATAGTCCGGCTGTATCGCCAGCGCCCTGGCGTAGCTTTTCAACGCGTCGTCTAGGCGGCCCATATCCTGCAACCTGGCGCCGTGATTGCTCCACGCCTCGACATAGTCGGGCTTCAGTTTCACGGCCTTTTCGAAACTGGCCATGGCTTCTTCCGGGCGGCCGAGATCGCCCAGCACCACGCCGCGATTGTACCAAAGGTCCGCTTGCTGCGGCCGGGCGGTGACGGCGCGGCTGAAGGCAGCCAGCGCCTCGTCGGCGCGTCCCGCGCTCTGCATCAGGATGCCGCGCAGATTGAGCGCTTCCACCGCCTCGGGATTGAGCGACAGGGCCTTGTCAATCGCGGTCAGCGCTTCGGCGCCGCGCTGCTGCTGGAATTGCGCCACCGCCAGCAGATACCAGGCGGGAAAATTTTCCGGCTTCGTGGCCAACACCTGGCGATACAGGCGCTCGGCCTCGGCCAGACCGCCTTTCTGATGAAGCGAATATGCCTGGTTTAAAATGGCTTGCTCTGTCACGGCCGTCTCTTGTCGGCGAAAAACGCCAAACGGCGCCGGCATCAGCCGGCGCCGCGTGGCGACAATATCGCGATTTTTACTTCTTCAGTGCCGGAAAAACAAAACCCGCCGGCGGCAGGACATGCTTGGGATCCGGACGAACGCTGAGATAGACCACTTCCGTGGCGATGCTGGTCCAGCCGTGGGGGACGCCCGCCGGAATGACGGCGATGTCGCCCACCTTCATCGGGGTCTCGACAAAATCGCCCGTCACCTTGCCGCTGCAGGACGGGCCGTTGAGGGTGGTGGTCACTTTGCTGTCCGGCGCGCTGCGCGTGCCGTTCACGACCTGGCCGCCGGTGATCAGCGTGCCTGCGCCCTTGATGACGATATAGGTCTCGGCCGTGGCGTCATGGGCGATGCTGCTTTCCGGCGAAAGCTTGGCGCCGGCAGGCGCGGCCTTGAGTCCGCAAGGCACCGGCGCAACCTTGGGCGGCGGCGGTGCGGCGCGCGGCGGGCCACCCGTCGGGCCGCGGCTGACCACGGCGATCGACATGTTGTAACCCTGGCCCATATCAATCACGCGGATGGTGTGGTCGTCGATCGGATCGGCTTTGAGCACGGCGTTGACGTCATTGTTGGTGATGATGGTGGCGGCGGTGGGCGCCGCCAATACCGCCGTGGACGCCATGCAAAGCGCCGCGGTGGTTGCGATGATCTTGTTCATGAATCCATTCCCCTTTGTTGGTGGCCGTTATTGTCACGCAACGCCACGCAATGAACGGATTTCTAGCATTATAATGGGCTTTCGGGAAACAGCGGCGCCAGGCCGGAAGCCGCGATTATCGCAGTTGCAGCATGACGCTTGCGGCGGCAAGTATTCCGGCGATTACATCGCCTTCAGCCTGCCCTCGGGCAACTGAACAAAATAATACGGGCCGCCTCATAAGGACGGCCCGCATGATCACAACCGCCGCCCTTTTCCTTTAGTTGCCGCCCGGCAGGCTGAACGCCAGATAGTCGCCCGAGTAATTGCCGCCCGAAACGGCGACAATAATGTATTGCTTGCCATCGTAATTATACGTCATGGGCGAACCGGTCTGCGGCGCCGGCATCCAGACCGCCCCCACCTGATCGCCGGTCAGCTTGTTGTAGGCCCGCAGCATGGCACCACGCGGATGGCCCGCGGAGGTCGAGAATTGCGGGTCGCCCATGATGACCAGCGTCTTGGTCACCAGCAGACCGACATTGCCGGTCTGGCCGGTCTTGGGAATGGTCAGGCCCTTGAGCGCGGGGTTGTTCCTGATTTCATCGGGCGTGTCGCCATGCGCCACATGCCAGCGGAAATCGCCGGTATTCATGTTGACGGCCGTCAGGGTGCCATAGGGCGGTTTGACGAAGGGCAACCCGTCAATGTTCCGGGGCGGCGGCGGCCCGGTCACGACCTGCGGATGCGCCGCCAGAACCGCCGCCAGCTTGGCGGCTTCGACGCTGACCTTGGGGGCGTCGGAGGCCACCCCGAAGCCGGGCCCGTTGCCGACCGTGAATGCCTGGCCGGCGGTGCCCTCCAGAAAAGGCTCGTCCGACAGGCCTTCCGGCGGAACCACCAGGCCCTTCATGCTTTGGGCGGCATCATTGCCGGGCACGAAGACGGTCGAGGTTTCGGGATCGAAGCCGCCGCCATTCCAGTTGGTGCCGCCGGTCCCGCCCGTCCCGCCATACAGGGCCGACGGATAGGGGACCTTGCTCACGATCGCCGGAGCATACATGGGACCGAGCTTGTAATATTTGTGGACCAGATCGATCGCCCGCTTGTGCAATTCCGGCGTGAAATCGATCAGATCGTCATCGCTGTTGACGAACTGGCGGGCATAGGGCACCGGCTTGGTCGGAATGGGCTGGGTGCGGGCAGTCTTCTCGCCCGGCACATCGCTCTGCGGTACCGGCTTTTCGGGCATCGGCCAGACGGGTTTGCCGGTGACGCGGTCGAAGACATAGAGAAAGCCTGTCTTGGAAGGCTCCGCCACTTCCTTGACCGTCTTGCCGTCGATAACCGCGTCCACCAGCAGCGGCGGCGACGACATGTCGAAATTCCAGATCGGGTGATGCGTCGTCTGGAAATACCATTTCAACTTGCCGGTATGCAGATCGACGCAGACAACGCTGTCGCCGAACAGATTGTTGCCCGGGCGGGTGCCGCCAAAGGCATCATTGGTGGGTTCTTCGATCGGCAGATAGACATTGCCCAATTCCCTGTCGACGGTGATGCCGCTCCAGGTGCCGGTGTTGCCGTTGATGTCGGCCGAGCCATGCTCCCAGCTGTCATAGCCGAACTCGCCTTTTTGCGGGATGTTGTGGAAGGTCCAAATCACCTTGCCGGTCTTGACGTCGAAGGCGCGCGTCATGCCATGGGTGTTGTTCATCTCCAGAGGCTGGGAACCTTCCCGCATCGAGGAGCCGACAATGACGATATCGTCCACCACGGTTGGCGTGGTGTGCAGGCCAAGCTCGCCGGTGACAAGGTCGATCTGCTTGTAGACGCCGGGTTGGCCGATCACGCCGGTGTAGAAGCCCACTTTCATGTCCACCATGCCGTGATCGCCGAAGGATTCAATCGGCTGGCCGGTATGGGCGTTCAGCTCGACCAGGCGAAAGCCCATGGTGATGAAGATAATGCGGTCGTCGCCATTGCCGTCGGACCAGTAGGAAACGCCGCGGCCCGAAAGCTGGCGCGGCGAGATGGCGGCGCGCAGCCCTTCATTCAGGCTGTAGACCCATTTCAGCTCGCCCGTCCTGGCGTCCAGCGCCACAACGGCGCGGCGCGAGCCGGCGGTGGTGTAAACCGTGCCGTTGATCTCCAGCGGCGTGCCTTCCAGCTTGTATTCCGGGCGGGCGCCGAGCTGGTCGGTCTTGAAATGCCAGGCGACTTCCAGCTTGTTGAAGTTGGAGGCGTCGATCTGGGTCTGGGGCGAATAGCGCGAACCCGAGGGATCGGCGAAATACATCGGCCAATCGCCCTTGGCGGTGGAAGGCTGGCCGTAAGGCGCGGTCTGCGCCAGGGCGCCGGTCGTCAGCGCCTGCGTCGACAGGAAAAGCGCCGTGAGCGCGATCGGCGCGGCGGCAATACAAAGCTTTTTCGATAACAAGCTGGCCATTTTTCCCCCTGATTTTTTGAAGCGCGCGGTTATTCCCGCACGGCTATTGGAACGGACATTAGGCGCATCCCCACCCCTGCTCAAGCAGCGGCGCACTTTGTTATTTCGCGGCTGCACATCCGGCTGAAAATTGCGCGGAATTGTGAGGTTTGACACCCTCCAAATTGCCTGATGTACTTGTCCGGCACCTTCGATTCAGGCTTGGGAAACAACAAGCTAACGTGCATTCAAAAAATTGCACTGACACAGGAACAGTTGGCCGCCAAGCCGGCGGCACAAGGAGGTTGATATGAAATTTTTGGCATCGATTGCCGCCCTGTCGTTGCTGGCGGTGGCTCCGGCATTCGCCCAGGGCCAGGATTTTTCCAAGGTCGAGGAAGTCGTCACCAATCTCGGCCACAACATGTATGCCGTGACCGGCGCCGGCGGCAACACCACCGTCGCGGTGGGCAGCGACGCCGTGATCGTGGTGGATACCCAGTTCGCGCCCGTCTATGACAAATTGAAGGCCGCCATCACCGGCCTGTCGCCCCTGCCCGTGAAATTCGTGATCAACACCCACTATCATGGCGATCACACCGGTGGAAACGAAGCCTTCGCCAAGGCGGGTGCTACCCTGGTGGCCTATGAGACACTGCCCGATCGCATGCTGCATCCCTTTCCCGGTCCCGGCGGTCCGGGCGTTCCCGCCCCGGCCGGCGCGCTGCCGACCAGGCTTTATTCCGGCGGCAGCACGACGGTGACGATCCCCGGCGTCACCGCAGACCTGGTGCATCCCGCTCCCGCCCACACCAACACCGACACGATCGTCCTTTTCAAGGCGGCCAATGTGATCTCGACCGGCGATATTGTCGGCAGCGCCGCCTATCCCAATATTGACGTGGCCTCGGGCGGCGGCATTGACGGCATGATCGCGGGCGCCGATTACGTCATCGCCCATGCTGATGCGGGGACCAAGATCGTGCCCGGCCATGGCCCCGTTACCGACAAGGCCGGGGTGATCGCCTATCGCGCCATGCTGGCCACCGCGCGCGACCGCATCGCCAAGGCCAAGGCGGCGGGCCAGACCGAAGACCAGGTGGCGGCGGACACCAGCCTGCTGGCCGACCTTGACGCCAAATGGAAAGCCCCCGGCAACGCCCCGCCGCGTTTTCCGCGTCTGGTCTATGAATCCGTGAAGTAAGGAATGACCATGAAACATCTGCGAACCACGCTGCTGTCGGTGGCGCTTGTCCTGGGCACAGCTTCCGCCGCGCTGATTCAGCCGGCTATGGCCCAGCAGGAGATCACCATCATCGCGCCGGGCGGCGCCGTGCCGCCGATCAAGGCCCTGATCCCCGGCTTTGAAAGCATGACCGGTTATAAAGTGAAGCTCACTTCCGGCTCCGGCCTGGGCACCAAGAAGCAGATCACGGCGGGCGATCCCTTCGACGTCTCGGTGCTGCAGCCGCCCTTCCCCGAAGTGCTGGCCTCCGGCAATGTGGTGGTGACGAGCCAGACGCCGCTGGCCAGCGTCGCGGTCGGCGTCGCGGTCAAGAAAGGCGCGCCCGAACCCGACATCTCCACCCCGGCGGCGGTGAAAAAACTGCTGCTGTCCGTCAAATCCTTTGCCTATCCGGATTCCGCCGGCGGCGCCGCGGCGGGCGTCAGTTTCGACAAAACCCTGCAGCAGCTGGGAATCATGGATCAGGTCAAATCCAAGATCGTCCGTGCCCAGGGCGGCGCCGGCGCCATGGACGCCGCCGCCAAGGGCCAGGTGGATATCGGCCTCACCTATCTCAGCGAGATGGACAATCCCGGCATCGATATCGTGGGTCCGCTGCCGGCTTCGATCTCGCCGCCGACCCAGCTGGTGGCCTTTGTCGGCGCCAAGGCCAAAGACCCCAAGGCTGCCAAGGCCCTGGTGGATTACCTGTCATCGCCTGCGGCGGCATCCGCCTACAAGGCCGTGGGTCTTGTGCCGCACCAGTAATCGCCACACCGGAATGAGCAAGGGGCGGGCCCACATCCGCCCCTTTTTTCTGCGTCAGGCTTTGACGTATTTGCCGAACCATCTGAGCGTATGGCCCCAGGCTTCCTTCGAGGCGTCCTCGAAATAGCGCGGCGTGGTGTCGTTGAAGAAGCCGTGGCCGGCGCCCTTGTAGATATGGCCTTCATGCGGCACGCCGGCGGCGGTCAGCGCCGCGTCGAACGCGGCCCAGCCCGCAGTGATGCGGGTGTCGGTTTCGCCATATTGCGCATTGATCGGCGCCTTGATTTTTGGAACATCCTCCAGCGGCGGTGCGCCGCCATAATAAGGCACTCCGGCGGAAAGCCCCGGCCCCATATGCACCGCCAGCTGGTTGACGATGCCGCCGCCGAAGCAAAAGCCGGTGGCGCCGATCTTTCCCGTACAGTCGGGCCGCGCCTTCAGCCAGGCCGAGGCGGCGAAGAAATCCTCCCGCATCTTGGCGGGATCCACCGACTTGAACAGCGCCGCGCCCTTGATGTCTTCGGTCGGGTCCAGCACGCCGGGCGGATCGCCGCCCACCGAAGTCAGGCCGTCCGGCGCCAGCGCCATATAGCCTTCCAGCGCAAAGCGGCGCGTCACATCCTGGATATAGGGGTTGAGGCCGCGATTTTCGTGAAACACCATGATGCCGGGCAGCTTGCCGCGCGCCGTGGCGGGGCGCACCAGATAGCAATCGATCTTTCCGTTGCCCTGGGGTGAGGCCACGGAAACCATTTCGGACTTGATGCGCTTGTCGTCTTCCGGCACCTGGTTGGCGAAAGCGAAATTGGGCGCCAGCATTTCAAACAGCGCCGCGGCAGTGACGCCGCCGACGGCGAATTTCTGCGCCCCTTGCAGGAAAGCGCGGCGACCGATCTCGCCATGGACATATTCGTGCAGCAGGTCGAGCAGTTCCTGCGGAAAATCCGAAGCCTTCTTGCGTTTCATCTTCGCCTCCCGGGTCCTTTTACGAAGCGGGCCGCCTTTTGAGGGGCGGCCCGGATCAAGCAAAACGAAGCGGCGATCAGCCGCCCGACGGCAGGGCGAAGGCGAGATAATCGCCCGAATAATTGCCGCCGCTGACGGCCACGATGATGTACTGCTTGCCGTCGTAGCTATAGGTCATGGGCGAGCCGCTCTGCGGCGCGGGCATCCACACCGCCCCCACCTGCTCGCCGGTCTTCTTGTTGTAGGCGCGCAGCATGGCGCCGCGCGGATGACCCGCGGTGGTCGAGAATTGCGGATCGCCGATCACGACCAGCGTCTTGGTCACCAGCAATCCGACATTGCCGGCCTGGCCGGTCTTGGGAATGGTCAGGCCCTTGAGTGCCGGGTTGTTCCTGATCTCGTCGGGCGTGTCGCCATGGGCCACCTGCCACATGGTGTCGCCGGTATTGAGATCGATGGCGGTGAGGGTGCCATAGGGCGGCTTGACGATCGGCAGGCCCTCGACCGTGGCGCGCACCGACGGCTGGACCGCCGTTTGCGGATGCGCCGCCAGGATGGCGGCCAGCTTGGCATTGTCGTCGCTGACCTTGGGCGCGTCGGAGGCCGAGCCGAAGCCGGGACCGCCCTGCACCGAGAATGGCTGGCCCGCCTCGCCTTCCAGATATTTGGCGTCCGAATATCCCTCGGGCGGCACGACCAGCCCGCGTGTGACGATGCCCGCGCCAATAGCCGGCACATACACGACCTGGGTTTCCGGGTCATAGCCGCCGCCCGGCCAGTTGGTGCCGCCGCTGGCATTGTTCATGCTCATGGTCTTGATCGGACCGCCGACCTTGCTGATCACGGCCGGGTTGAACATGGGACCGACGGCGAACTTCTTGATCACTTCCAGCGCCTCGGCATGCAGCTGCGGCGTGAAGTCGATCAGATTGTCCATCTTGACATATTGCGGGGCATAGGGCGCCGGCTTGGTCGGGAAAGGCTGGGTCTTGGACGTCTTCTCGCCAGGCGTATTGCTCTGCGGCACCGGCTTTTCGATAATGGGCCAGACCGGCTTGCCGGTCTGCCGGTCGAAGACATAAAGCCAGGCTTCCTTCGACGGCACGGCCACCGCCTTGATCGGCTTGCCGCCCACATTGATGTCGAGCAGCAGCGGCGGCGAGGTGATGTCGTAATTGAAGATGGGATGGTGGACGAACTGGAAATACCATTTCATCTTGCCGGTCTGCAGATCGACGCAGACCAGGCTGTCGGCGTACAGGTCGTTGCCGATGCGCGAACCGCCATAGACGTCGTTGGTGGCGTCCTCGACGGGCAGGTAGACATTGCCCAGGTCCTTGTCCACCGTGATGCCGGTCCAGACGCCGGCATTGCCGTTATAGTCGGCCGAGTTGTTGTCCCAGCTGTCATAGCCGAACTCGCCCTTTTGCGGGATGTCGTGGAAGGTCCAGATCAGCTTGCCGGTCCGGGCGTCCCAGGCGCGCACCAGGCCCTTGGTGTTGTTCTGGGTGGTGGGCTGAAAGCCTTCCTTCATGGACGAGCCGACGATGACCGTGTCGTTCACCACGGTGGGTGTGGTGTGCAGGCCGATTTCGCCCGTCACCAGGTCGATCTGCTCATACTTGCCGGGCTGGCCGGGGACGCCCTTGTAGGCGCCGACCTTCATGTCGATCATGCCGTGATCGCCGAAGGATTGGACAAGCTGGCCGGTATGGGCGTCCAGCTCCACCAGCCGGTAGCCGGTGGTGACATAGAGAATGCGCTCATCGCCCTTGCCGTCGGTCCAGTAGGAAACGCCGCGGCCGGAAAGCTGGCGCGGTGAAATGGCGGCGCGAATGCCTTCATTCAGGCTGTAGACCCATTTGAGTTCGCCGGTCTTGGCATCCAGCGCCACCACGTCGCGGCGCGAGCCGGCGGTGGTATAGACCGTGCCGTTGATCTCCAGCGGCGTGCCTTCCAGCTTGTATTCCGGGCGGGCGCCCAGCTGGTCGGTCTTGAAATGCCAGGCGACTTCCAGCTTGTTGAAGTTGGAGGCGTCGATCTGGGACTGCGGCGAATAGCGCGATCCGGTGGGATCGGCGAAATATAGCGGCCAGTCGCCGCGCGCCGTGGAAGGCTGGCCATAGGGCGCGGTCTGCGCTATCGCCTGTGTCGCCAGGAACAGCGCCGAGAGCGCCAGCGGCGCGGCGGAAGCGCAGAAGAGTCTTGAATATTTGGCCATTTCGTCCCCTTGTTTTTTGAAGCGTCCGACGGCGCATCATTCCCCATCGCGCGCCACGCCCTTTGGAACGGAATAATAGTCGCATCCCTACCCCGGCTCAAGAAGCGGGGCTGCGGCTGGGAATATTGGGCTTTAGGCTTGGGAAACAAGGCGCTAAGGCGGTATTGCGGGAAGGGAAATGGTGGGTGATGCAGGGTTCGAACCTGCGACCCGCTGATTAAGAGTCAGCTGCTCTACCAACTGAGCTAATCACCCACGCCCGCCTTTTTGGGGGCGGGAGGCGGCTTATAGACAAGGGGGCTGGGGCTGTCCACAAGCCCGCCAAACAAAGCCTGTGTCTAAATAATACCGCCGCTATGGCGGGGAATTTCGACCTGGCGATGGACATGCACGCTCATCAAGAGCCCGAAGCCGAACATCACGGTCAGCATGGCGGTTCCGCCATAGGACAGCAGCGGCATGGGAATGCCGACCACCGGGATCAGCCCCATCACCATCAAGCCGTTGATCATGATGTAGAAGAAGAAATTCAGGGTGATGCCCATGGCCAGCAGGCGGCCGAACTGGCTGCGCGCGCTCATGGCGATCTGCAGGCCATAGCCGATCACCACCGCGAACAGGATCAGCAGCGCCACCGAACCGACAAAGCCGAACTCCTCGCCGAAATTGGTGAAGATGAAATCGGTCTGTTTTTCCGGCAGGAAGTTGAGGCGGCTCTGGGTGCCCTGCAAAAAACCCTTGCCCGAAACACCGCCCGAGCCGATGGCGATCTTGGCCTGGGTGATGTTCCAGCCCGCACCCAGGGCATCGGATTCCGGATTGAGGAAGGTCATCACCCGCGCCTTCTGGTAGTCATGCAGCACAAAGCGCCAGGCCGTGGGCACGGCCACCGCCACCGCGGCCAGCGCGGGCGCGATCCAGTACCAGCTGAGGCCGGCCAGGAACAGCAGCGAACAGCCGTCCATCACGATGATCAGGGTGGTGCCCAGATTGGGCTCCATCACCACCAGCACGGCGGGAATCGCGATCATCGCCAGCGCGATGGCCAGGGGCAGCGGCTTTGAGACTTCCTCTACGCTCTTGCCGTGCAGAAAACGGGCAAGCGCCAGCACCAGCGATATCTTCATCAGTTCGGAGGGCTGCAGTTCCAGCGGCCCGAGCGTGATCCAGCGCTGGGCGCCCAGGCCGACATGGCCCGCCACCACCACCGCGATCAACAGGATAAGAGCCAAGCCATAGGCGGGATAGGCCAGGCTCATCCACACCCGCACATCGATCAGCGCCACGGCCACCAGGATGAAGGCGCCCAGGATGAAGCGGATGATCTGGGGCGTGGCCCAGGGATTGAAATGGCCGCCCGCCACCGAATAGAGCATGGCGAAACCGGCGCAGGCGAGCATGGTGATCAGGAGCACCATGCCCCAGTTCACGTCCAGCAGCTTGTCGACGAAGGACAGCGTGCGCTTGGCCGCCGCATAGGCCCGAATAGCCATTTAAGGAAGCTCCGCCATCAGCCGCCTCCCGAGCGGCGGCCCGCCTCAGCCGCCTTCAGCGGGTAGGCGGTGGGCAGATTCAGCGAGCCGCGCTTCTGGGTGAAGAGCAACACATCGCGCGCGATCAGCACCTGGGGATGGCCGTCGGAGCCATGCTCGACAATGCAGGCGCAGGCATAGCGCGGCGCACTCACCGGCGCGAAACCGATGAACACGCCATGGTCGCGCAGCTTCCAGTCCAGCGACGAATTCTTGGTGATGGCGCCGCCATTCTGGCCTTCGGTATAGGCGCGAACCTGCGCCGTGCCGGTCTTGCCCGCCATTTCAAAGCCCGGCTCGGTGATGCGGTAGGCAAAGGCGGTGCCGCCGGGTTCATTGGCCACCTTGTTCATGCCGTCACGGATGCGGGTAAAGCCGTATTCCGGCAAATCCAGCGGCGCCGGCGCGGCGCGGCCCCGCAGTTCGCCGCCAACCATATGCACCAGGCGGGGACTGATATTGAGCCCCGAGGCGAGACGGCTGGCTTCCAGGGCCAGTTGCAATGGCGTGGCGGTGACATAACCCTGGCCGATGCCGGCGCTTAGCGTATCGCCCTGCTGCCAGGAAACACCGTATTTCTTCTGCTTCCAGTCGCGGCCGGGAATCGTCCCGCTTTTTTCGCCGGGCAATTCAATGCCGGTGGGCGCGCCAAGGCCCAGCTTGAGCGCCACCTCTTGAATCTTGTCGATGCCGACGCGGCGCGCGGTTTCATAGAAGAACACGTCGCAGCTGTTCTTGATGCCGCCTTCCAGGTCGAGCGAGCCATGGCCGCGGTGCTGCCAGCAATGGAAGGTGTGATTGCCCACGGTGATCGAGCCGCTGCAGGTGACGCGATAATCCGGCGTCGCCAACCCCGCCGCCACCGCCGCCATCGCCACCACCGGCTTGAAGGTCGAACCCGGCGGATAAATGCCGGCCATGGTCTTGTCGAGCAGCGGCTTGTGATCGTCGGTGGTCAGCGTCTTCCACTGGTCCGGCGTGATGCCGACATTGAATTCATTGGGGTCATAGCCCGGGGTCGAGGCCATGGCGATGATATCGCCCGTCATCACATCGGTGACGATGCAGGCGGCGCTTTCCGTGCCCATGCGCTGGGCGGCGAATTTCTGGACCTCGGCGTCAATGGTGAGCCAGACATCCTTGCCCGCCACGCCCGGCTCATGGCCGAGTTCGCGGATGACACGGCCATAGGCATTGACCTCGACCCGCGATGCGCCGGCCTCGCCGCGCACTTCGCCATCAAAGGCTTTTTCAATACCGCGCTTGCCGATGCGGAAACCCGGCTGGCTGAGCAGCGGATCGTCATCGCCCTTCATGTCCTCGGGCGAGACGGCGGCGACATAGCCCAGAATGTGAACCATGTTGACGTCATAGGGATAGGCGCGGGTCTCGCCGACATCCGGCTGCACGCCCGGCAGGTAGGGCAAATGCAGGTTGATGCGGGAAAATTCCTCCCAGGAGAGATTCTCCACCACCGGCACGGGGACGAATTTCTTGTTCTCGGCAATCGTCTGGGCAACGCGCTTTTTCTGCGCATCGCTGATCTGGATCACCTTGGCCAATGTGTCGAGCGCGGCCTCGACGCCGTCGGTGGCCTGCTCGGCCACCAGCAGCACGCGATAATTGCGCCGGTTGTTGGCCAGCTCGGTGCCGAAACGATCGAAGATGCGGCCGCGCGGCGGGGCGATCAGGCGTTCGGATACCCGGTTGTCCTCGGCCTCGGCCTTGTACTGGTCGCCGTCGCGGATCTGCAGCTGGTAAAGCCGGCCCGCCAGCACCGCGAACACCAGCGTCATGCCGCCCCCCACGCCCACGCTGCGGCGGGTGAAGGTGGCGTAACGGCTTTTGTCCTTTTTATCGAATAGCGGCATCAGAAGTCACTTCTCAGCGGCCCGACCAGCTGGCGATGCAGCGAGCCTATCACGAAGGCGCCGGGGATGTAGAAAAGGACGGTGATGGCCAGCTCGCCCACGATGGGGCCCAAGGGTGACATATGCCAGTAATAGACCGCGGTGGTGAAATAGGCGGTGGCGCAGACGATCAGGGCGGCGGTGGCAAAGCCCAGAACGGCCGCCACGCCCGCAAGACCGGCAAAGGCATCACGCTGGCGCTGGATCACGGCATAGGCAACGACGAAACTGAGGGTCCAGATCCCGGGCGGGCCGCCCGACATCACGTCCTGGAGGATGCCGATGGCGAAGGCGACCGCGGGGGTCATCAGGTCGGGGCGCACCAGGCACCAGAAATAGATAGGGATGAAGCCCAGCAGCGGCGGCGGCACCAGGCCGCCAAACAGGGTGACGGGCAGATTGGAGATCAGCACGCCCAGAAGCCCGCAGGTCACGGGCAACAATGCCGACAGCAGCCTTGCCCCCATCATCAGCCTCGCGCGGTCCTGGGCGCCCATAGCCTACTCGTTCCCCCCGGGGACGGGACCGGGAACCTGGGCCTGGGCGGAAACATTGCCGGCGGGACGGGGCATCTGCGGCAGCGGTGTGCCGGGTTTGGCGGGGGCGGCGGCAGGCGCCGGTGCGGGCTGCGGCGGGGCGGCCGGGGGCAGCCCGGCGGCAACTGCGGGAAGCTGATTTTGCGTGGTGGCGGGCAGGACTTCGGCCGGCTTGCGGAAGCCCAGCACTTCGACATCCTCGCTGGAGGCGGGATCGGCGAGCAGCGCGACGCGCGCGGTATCGCCGTCCCCCACCACGGTGCCTATGGCCAGGCCCGGCGGCAACAGCCCGCCATCGCCGGATGAAACGACCTGGTCGCCCGCATGCAGCGTCACCACCTGCTGCAATGTGTCGAGCAGGGGCATGGCGGTATTGTCGCCGGTCATGATCGCCTGAAGCGTGGCGGTCTTGCCGTCGGCGCTGGCGATGGTGACGGGAATGCGGCTGTTGAGATCGGTCAGCAGGATCACCCAGCTGGTGTGATCGCCCGCCAGGTAGATGCGCCCGATCATGCCGCGCGAATCCACCACCGCCTCGCCCGGCTTGACGGCACGGCTTTCGCCGGCGTCCAGGATCATGGTCTGCAGAAAGGGGCGGCTGGCGCGGCCGATGACGCGGGCCAGCACCGAATTGATGTCGGGATCGGGCACCGCATGGAGCATTTGCTGGTAATGGCGGACGCGGTCCTGCATCACCACGGCGACATTGCGCCATTGCTTCAGCCGGGCATTCTCATCCTTGAGTTCAAGATTTTCCCGATAGACCACGAACAGCTCGTCGGCCGATGCGACCCAGCGGTTGAATGCCTGGATCGGGGCGTGAACCGATTCCAGCGTCGGCGCCATCCAGTCGGTGATGCGCATGCGGGCGCGATCGAACAGGCCCGATTGCGCCTTGCCCAGCAGCACCAGGACCACGGCCAACGCCAGCACGATGACCAGGGGAAGCTGGGCATTGCTGCGGCGGGCGATTTTCCAGCTGTTGTTGGACATGACTTTGAGGGCCCCTAACCCCCGCCGTTAGAACGCCGTGGAAAGAACGTGGCGCATGCCTTTGGTATTCTCCAGCACCCTGCCGGTGCCCAGCGCGACGCAGGACAAGGGGTCATCGGCGATGGAAACCGGCAGCCCGGTCTCTTCGCGCAGCACCTGGTCCAGATTGGCCAGCAGCGAGCCGCCGCCGGTCAGCACAATGCCCTTGTCCACGATATCGGCGGCCAGTTCCGGCGGCGTTGCTTCCAGCGCCACCTTGACCGCCTCGACAATCGCGCCCACCGGTTCGGCCAGGGCCTCGGCGATATGGCGCTGGGTGATGGTGATTTCCTTGGGCACGCCGTTGAGCAGGTCGCGGCCCTTGATCTCCATGGTGATGCCATTGCCGTCGGCCGGCGCGCAGGCCGAGCCGATTTCCTTCTTGATGCGCTCTGAACTGGCTTCGCCGATCAGCAGATTCTGGTGGCGGCGGATATAGGCGATGATCGCCTCGTCCATCTTGTCGCCGCCGACCCGCACGCTGCGCGAATAGACGATGCCGCCAAGCGACAGTACCGCGACTTCGGTTGTGCCGCCGCCGATATCCACCACCATCGAGCCGGTGGGTTCGGAAACCGGAAGGCCGGCGCCGATGGCGGCCGCCATGGGTTCCTCGATCAGATAGACGCGGCGGGCGCCCGCCGACAGGGCGGATTCCTGGATGGCCCTGCGTTCCACGGCGGTCGAGCCGGAGGGCACGCAGACGATGATCATGGGATTGGCGAAGGACCGCCGGTTATGCACCTTGCGGATGAAATGCTTGATCATTTCCTCGGCGACTTCGAAATCGGCGATGACGCCGTCGCGCATGGGGCGGATCGCCTCGATGTTGCCGGGAGTGCGCCCCAGCATCATCTTGGCGTCATTGCCGACGGCGCGGACGGATTTCTTGCCGCCGCGCGTGGTGATGGTGGCCACCACCGACGGTTCGTTGAGAACGATGCCGCGGCCTTTGACATAGACCAGCGTGTTTGCTGTCCCGAGATCGATCGCCATGTCGCTCGAAAATGCGCCCAGAAGACTGCCAAACATGCTTAATCCAATTCTCTAAACTGAAACCTGCAAAACCCTGCAAGCCTTGTACCCGCCAATTGTGTCCTAAACCCATTAAGACCGGCCCCGGCGGCGGTCCGCCGGAGCCGAAAGTGTTTCATCTTGCGACAGTGAGCGCTTCCGGCGCCAGCTTTTCGCGTTTTACCAGCAGCTTGTTGAGCGCGTTGACATAGGCATAGGCCGCTGCCGCCATGGTGTCGGTGTCGGAGGCCTTGCCGGTGACGGCGCGGCCATTTTCCTCCAGCCGCACACTCACCGTGGCCTGGGCGTCGGTGCCTTCGGTAACGGCATTGATCTGGAACAGTTGCAGGGTCGCGGTGTGCGGATAGAGCGCCTGGATCGCCTTGAAGATGGCGTCCACCGGGCCATCGCCCTCGGTGGTGACGCGCCGTTCCTCGCCATTCACCATCAGGGTCAGGGCGGCCACCGGCTGGATGCCGGTGCCGCTTTCGACCCGCAGCTGTTTGACGCTGATGGCGTCCTGGCCGCGCATGATCTCGTCATCCACCAGCGCCATGATGTCTTCGTCGAAGACATGCTTTTTCTTGTCGGCCAAGTCCTTGAAGCGCTTGAAGGCATCCTCGAACGCCGCCTCGGCCAGCGTGTAGCCCATGGCTTCCAGCTTGTCGCGGAAGGCATGGCGGCCCGACAGCTTGCCCAGCATCAGGCTGGTGGCATGCACGCCGACATCTTCCGGGCGCATGATCTCATAGGTCTCGACATTCTTGAGCATGCCGTCCTGGTGGATGCCGCTTTCATGGCTGAAGGCGTTCTTGCCGACGATGGCCTTGTTGTACTGGACCGGAAAGCCGGTGACGTTCGACACCAGCTTGGAGGCCCGGGACAGCATGGTGGTGTTGATGCCGGTGGTGAAGGGCATGATGTCCTTGCGCACCTTCAGCGCCATTACAATCTCTTCCAGCGCGGCATTGCCGGCGCGCTCGCCGATGCCGTTGATGGTGCATTCCACCTGCCGCGCCCCCGCCAGCACGCCGGCCAGCGAATTGGCCACCGCCAGGCCCAGATCGTTATGGACATGGGTGGAGAAGATCACCTTGTCGGCGTTCGGCACGCGCTCGCGCAGCATGGTGATGATCTGGAAATATTCCTGCGGTGTGGAATAGCCGACCGTATCGGGGACATTGATCACCGTGGCGCCGGCATGAATCGCCACCTCGACGCAACGGCAGAGAAAGTCCGGCACGGTGCGGGTGGCGTCTTCCGCCGACCATTCCACATCGCTGGTGAAGCTGCGCGCCCGCGTCACCGAGGCGCCAATGGCCTCCAGCACGGCGTTTTCACCCATGTTCAGCTTGTGTTTCATGTGCACGGGGCTGGTGGAGATGAAGGTGTGGATGCGCGGACGGAAGGCGCCTTTCAGCGCCTCGCCCGCCCGGTCGATATCCTTGAAACCCGCCCGCGCCAGGCCGCAAACGGATGCGCGCTTGACGAGTTTGGCAACTTCGCTGACCGCCTTGAAATCGCCGGGCGAGGAAATGGGAAAGCCCGCTTCGATAATGTCCACGCCCATTTCGTCCAGCAATTCGGCGATCTGCATTTTTTCTTCATGCGACATCGAAGCGCCGGGCGATTGCTCGCCGTCACGCAAGGTGGTGTCGAATATCTGGATCGGCTGAGTCTTGTCTGTCGTCGTCATGACAAAAAGTCCTTCTGTTCGTCGCATATGGCGACTTCGATTTCTCCTTTGCGTCCTCCCCTACACACCGCCCGCGCGAACCATTCGCGTCGGACACGCGTCTAGGGGCTGCTAAGAAGAAGAAGCGCGTGCGAAGAACCGAGGGAAGGACGGGGCTGCATGCGGCCGCGCGCACGGCTGCGAACGGCAAAGCCGCTTTTCGCAATCGTGATGTGCATGCCGTTCGTCATAAAACCTGTCGCCGTTCCGCCCGCCGAATTTATCGGTGTGCCCAGAGCCGTCACAATGGTCCCAAGCGGTGCAATCACCGTTTTTTCCCATCGTTTGCAAGGTTTTACGCCGAACCTGCGCGCAGGCGCAATAGCGAAAGCCCGGCCCGGGCCGTGCTCCGACGAGCGCCGGTAATAAATACACTTTTTTTAATGTATATATTATCCGGGTCCGGATCGCGCGCCCGTCACAAAAGTCCGGCACAAAAAACCATCCGAAAATGCGCGACCCCGACAGAGTCCCGATGCCCGCCGCCGGTAACGCTTTCCCCTGCCCTTTCAAAGTGGTTGCCAGCGGCCCCGAACGCGCCTATCGGGGCGCAGGAACAATCTTTTCACCAGCCAACCCGTGTTTCGAGGGCCGGATATGAAGATCCTGCCGCCCGTCTCGATTGAAGCGCGCCGCCTGCTGCCCAGCCGCTGGGATCTGCTGGCGGCGGTGCTGGTGCTTGGCTTTATCGTGCTGTTCGCCGATGCCAGCCGCAGCCTGGTGCAGCCTTTGTCCAGCATTACCGGCCGGGATTTGAGCCTGGATCCGTGGCTGCTGCCCGGCTATGCGCTCAGGACCGCCCTGCGCATGCTTCTGGCGCTGGGGGTGTCGCTGGTTTTTACCTTCACCTATGCCAGCTGGGCGGCCAAAAGCCCCCGCGCCGGAACCCTGCTGGTGCCGCTGCTCGACATCCTGCAATCGGTGCCGATCCTGTCCTTCCTGTCGGTGACGGTGGTCTGGTTCCTGTCCCTGTCGCCGGGGCGGGTTTTCGGGGCGGAACTGGCCTGCGTCTTCGCCATCTTCACCAGCCAGGCCTGGAACATGGCCTTCAGCTTCTACCAGTCGCTGCGCACGGTGCCCGAAGAGCTGACCGAGGCGGGCCGTATGTTCGGCCTCAATGCCTGGGCCCGCTTCTGGCGCATCGAGGCGCCCTTCGCCACGCCGCCCCTGATCTGGAACATGATGATGTCCATGTCGGGCGGCTGGTTCTTTGTCACTCTGTCCGAAGCCATCAGCGTGGGCAAAACCACCATCGCCCTGCCCGGCATCGGCAGCTATATCGCCGTGGCCATCGCCCAGAAGAACCTGGCCGCCATAGCCTATGCCATTTTCGCCATGCTGGTGGTGATCCTGGTCTATGACCAGCTCCTGTTCCGGCCGCTGATCGCCTATGCCGACCGTTTCCGGGTGGACAATGAACAGTCGGAGGAAGGGCCCGAGAGCTGGGCCCTGACCATGTATCGCCGCTCCCGGCTGCTGGACGTGTTGACGGCGCCGTTCGAGCAGATGATGCGCTGGAGCTATTATTTTCATCCGCCGTCTTTCGGCGTCCGCGCCGCCTTCCGCGACGAGGGCAGCCGCATCGCCGATTATGTCTGGTATGCGGTATTGGCCGTGCTGGGGTCTTACGGCGCCTTCCGCGTCTGGTCATTCGCCCATGCCAACATTACCTGGGGCGATCTCGGCCAGGCGGTGGGGCTGGGGTTCATCACCATGACCAGGGTGGTGGTGCTGATCGCACTCACCAGCCTGATCTGGACGCCGATCGGCATCTATGTCGGCCTGCGCCCCCGCCTCACCCAGATCGTGCAGCCGGTGGCGCAATTCCTGGCGGCCTTTCCCGCCAACATCCTGTTCCCGCTGGCGGTGTCGCTGATCGTCTATTTCCGGCTCAGCCCGGATATCTGGCTGTCGCCGCTGATGGTGCTGGGCACGCAGTGGTACATCCTGTTCAACGTCATCGCCGGGGCCAGCGCCATGCCCAAGGAGCTGCGCGACGCCTCCGACAATTTCGGCGTCTCCGGCTGGCTGTGGTGGAAGAAGGTCGCGCTGCCTTGCGTCTTTCCCTATTACGTCACCGGCGCCATCACCGCCTCGGGCGGTTCCTGGAACGCCAGCATCGTGGCGGAAGTGGCCAGCTGGGGCTCCACCACCCTGCGCGCCCATGGCCTTGGCGGCTATATCGCCAGCGCGGTGCAGGCGGGGGATTTCCGCAAGGTCGTGCTGGGCACGGCGGTGATGAGCTTTTTTGTCGTGGTGTTGAACCGGCTGATCTGGCGGCCTCTGTACTGGCTGGCGGAACGCAAATATCGTCTGACCTGAGGTGTGCCGATGACGAGCGCAAATCTCCTGGAAGTAAGCCATGTCCGCCGCACCTTCCCGCGCGGCGGCGGCGAGGAATTGCTGGTGCTGGACGACGTCAATCTCACCCTGAAGGAGGGCGAGATTGTCGGATTGCTGGGCCGTTCCGGTTCGGGCAAGTCCACCCTGCTGCGCCTGATCGCGGGGCTGGCGCGGCCGCAGGGCGGCGACCTGCATTACATGGGTGCGCCCATCGAGGGCCCGGCCCAGGGCGTCGCCATGGTGTTCCAGGGCTTTGCGCTGTTTCCCTGGCTGACGGTGCTGGAGAATGTGCAGTTGGGACTTGAGGCGCTGGGCCTGCCCCAGGCCGAAATCCGCACCCGCGCCCTGGCCGCCATCGACCTGATCGGCCTGGACGGCTACGAAAGCGCCTATCCGCGCGAACTGTCCGGCGGCATGCGCCAGCGCGTCGGCTTCGCCCGCGCCGTGGTGGTGCATCCCAATATTCTTCTGATGGACGAGCCCTTCAGCGCCCTGGACGTGCTGACGGCGGAAAATCTGCGCACCGATCTGGTGGAGCTGTGGGGCAACGGCAAGCTGCCCATCAAGGGCATCATCCTGGTCACCCATAACATCGAGGAAGCGGTCCTGATGTGCGACCGGGTGCTGCTGTTCTCCTCCAATCCCGGCCGGGTCAGCTCGGAAATCGTAATCAACCTGCCGCAGCCGCGCGACCGCACCACCCCGCAATTCGAGGATTATGTCGACCAGATCTACGTGGAAATGACGGCGCGGCGGGTCGAGCGCATGCGTCAGGCCCAGGCCGCGGGCACCGCCGGCATCGCCCTGCCGCTGGTGCATGTCTCGCCCAACCAGATTTCCGGCCTGATCGAGGCCTTGGCGGCGCCGGCCTATGACGGCAAGGCCGACCTGCCCGACATCGCCTATGAGCAGGAACTGGAAGTGGACGAACTCTTCCCCGTCGCCGAGGCGATGCAGCTGCTGCGGCTGGCCGATGTCGAAGGGGGCGACATCAAGCTCACCCATATGGGGCGGCGCTTTGCCGACGGCGAACTCAATGAGCGCAAGGAAATCTTCTCCCGCGCCCTGATGAGCCAGGTGCCGCTGGCCGCCCATATCCGTCGGGTGCTGGACGAACGCACCAGCCACAGCGCCCCCAAGACCCGCTTTTTGGATGAGCTGGAAGATCACATGGCCGAGGAAGCGGCGGAGGAAACCTTGAAGACGATTGTGTCCTGGGCCCGCTTCGGAGAGCTGTTCTCGTATGACGATGACGGCGCGATGTTCAGTCTGGAAAATCCGACTTAGGCACCGTAGATCGCGGCAAACGCATCCATCAGCATTTCGCGCGTGGCGGGCTGGCCGGTAACTTTCAGCGCATCGGGCTGGAAATGGGTGCCGGGGCGGGCTTTCTCCACCCAGATGTGTGACGCCGGCACAGCCCAGTCAGAATTGTCCAGCGTTCCCGCCGCGATGAAAACCAGCGCCGGGTTGGCCAGCGGCTCATGCCACAGCCGCGTGCCGCAGGTCTTGCAGCGGATGATGTCGATCTGGCGGCCGGACTCGGCGGTCTTGCGCCAGCTGTCCACCGCGCCTTTTTCCTGGTGAAAGCTGGCGCGGTCGGCCACCACCATCAGCAAATTGGAGGCGCCGGTGAGCTTGCGGCAATCCAGGCAATGGCAGGCATTGATCGCCAGCGGCCGGGAATCCAGCCGATAGCGCACCGCGCCGCACAGGCAGCCGCCATGATAGGGCGGGTTTGGAATAGCTGGGCGCTGACTCATGCAACCAGACCCTCTCTATTGCGCGCAGGATTTTGTGACCGTTGCCTAGCGACAGTATGGGCAACGAATGAACTCAGAACGTGACGCGACGGTCCATACGCTGCCGCTATGGACGGGCGCAAAAGCCAAGCGCTAGTTCTTCGCCGTGTCGACCAACTTGTTTTTGGCTATCCACGGCATCATGGCGCGGAGCTTGGCGCCGACTTCTTCAATCGGGTGGCTGTCGCCCTTGGCGCGGGTGGCCTTGAAGCTGGCCTGGCCGGCCTTGTTCTCCAGCACCCAGTCGCGGGCGAACTTGCCCTTCTGGATATCGTCCAGCACGCGCTTCATCTCGGCCTTGGTTTCCGGGGTGATGATGCGCGGACCGGTGACATATTCGCCATATTCGGCGGTGTTGGAGATGGAGTAATTCATGTTGGCGATGCCGCCTTCATAGATCAGGTCCACGATCAGCTTCACTTCGTGCAGGCATTCGAAATAGGCCATCTCCGGCGCGTAACCGGCTTCAACCAGGGTTTCAAAACCGGCGCGGATCAGTTCGACCAACCCGCCGCACAGCACGGC
>CAIOFO010000008.1 GCA_903857685.1 uncultured Alphaproteobacteria bacterium | reverse complement strand
GGATCGCGGCAACTTTGGGCGCATGATCGATCGCCAGCGCGGTCTGGTTGTCATGGATCAGCTTGGCCACCGCAGGCGTGGTGACGTCGAACACCGGCTTGGGATAGACGCCCAGCAAGATGGTGATCACCACCAGCGGCGCCAGGATCGCGACTTCGCGGGCGTTGAGGTCCTGGATGGTCTGCAGGGCGGGCTTGACCAGCGCCCCGAAGATGATGCGGCGATAGAGGAACAGGGCATAGGCCGCCGACAGGATCACGCCCGTGGCCGAGAAAATCGCCAGCCAGCTATTGTGCAGATAGGCGCCCAGCATGGTGAGGAATTCGCCGATAAAGCCGGACGTCCCCGGCAGGCCGACATTGGCCAGGGTGAACAACATGAAGAAGGCGGCATAGACCGGCATGCGGCTCACCAGCCCGCCATAGGCGGAAATCTCGCGGGTGTGCATGCGGTCATAGACCACGCCGACACAGAGGAACAGCGCGCCCGAGACCACGCCATGGCTGAGCATCTGGAAGATGCCGCCTTCCACGCCCTGATGCGTCAGGGTGAAGATGCCCATGGTGACGAAGCCCATATGGGCGACCGAGGAATAGGCGATCAGCTTTTTCATGTCCTCCTGCGCTAAGGCCACCAGCGAGGTGTAGATGATGGCGACGATGGACATGACGAACACCATCGGCCCGAACATCTCGGTCGCGGATGGGAACATGGGCAGCGAGAAGCGCAGGAAACCGTAACCGCCCATCTTGAGCAGGATGCCGGCCAGGATCACCGAACCGGCAGTGGGCGCCTCGACATGCGCGTCGGGCAGCCAGGGATGGACCGGCCACATCGGCATCTTGACCGCGAAGCTGGCGAAGAAGGCCAGCCACAGCCAGGTCTGCATCCGGGGCGGGAAATGCACGCCGGACAGAAGCGTGACGATGTCGGTGGTGCCGGAATACCAGTACATGCTCATGATGGCGAGCAGCATCAGCACCGAGCCGACAAAGGTGTAGAGGAAGAACTTGAAGCTGGCATAGACGCGCCGCTTGCCGCCCCAGATGCCGATGATCAGGAACATCGGGATCAAGCCGCCCTCGAACAGCACATAGAACAGCACCAGGTCCAGGGCGCAGAACACCCCGATCATCATGGTTTCCAGCACCAGGAAGGCGATCATGTATTCTGCGACGCGGGTCTCGATCGATTCCCAGCTGGCGGCGATGCAGAACGGCATCAGCCCCGCCGTCAGCACCACGAACAGCATGGAAATGCCGTCCACGCCCATGTGATAGGAGATGCCTCCCCCCAGCCAGTTGAGCTTCTCGACCAGTTGGAAGCCGGGATTGGCCGGATCGAACGACGCCCACACCATCAGCGAGACGATGAAGGTGGCGATGGTGGTGGCCAGCGCGATCCAGCGCGCGCTGCTGGCGGACGGCAGCAGCAGGATTGCCGCCGCGCCCAGCAGCGGCAGGAAGGTGACCAGCGAGAGCAAGGGAAGACCCATCACAGTGCCCCCGTCGCCATGAACCAGGTGGCCAGCACCACCACGCCCAGCAGCATCGCCAGGGCATAGTGATAGACATAGCCCGTTTGCAGCTTGACCGCGCCGCGCGCCGCATCCAGCACCCGCGCCGAAACGCCGTCGGGTCCCAGCCCGTCAATCACCATGCCGTCACCCTTCTTCCACAGGAAGCGGCCGATGAAGAAAGCCGGGCGCACGAAGATCAGGTCATACAGCTCGTCGAAATACCATTTGTTGAACAGGAACAGGTAAAGCAGCCCGCGCTGCGCCGCCAGTTTGCGCGGCAGGTCGGGATTGAGGATGTAGTAATAATAGGCGATGGCGAAGCCGATGATGGTGACGGTGAGCGGCGCCAGCTCGACCCAGACCGGCAACTCGCCTTCCGCCGGCTTGGCGACGAACAGGGAGGCGCGCCAGAATTCCGCAGCGCCCTCGCCCACGAAATAATGGAAGAACAGCATGCCGGCGAATACCGCGCCGGTGGCCAAAAGGCCCAGCGGCACCAGCATGGTCAGGGGCGATTCATGCATTTCTTCCAGGCTGGGCGCGTGGTGATGTTCATGGTCGTCGGTATCAGGTTCTTCATGACTGTGGCCGTGATGATGGTCGAGCCCGCGATAGCGGCCATGGAACGTCATCAGGAACTGGCGCCAGGAGTAAAAGCTGGTCATGCCTGCCGAGACGATCAGCAGGGTAAAGGCATAGGTGCCGATGCCGGAATGGGCGCTGAAGGTGGCGTTGATGATGGCGTCCTTGGAATAGAAGCCCGCCAGCCCGACGCCCAGATAGGGAATGCCCACGCCGGTCAGCGCCAGATTGCCGATCAGCATCATCGCCCAGGTGAAGGGGATGGCTTTCCACAGCCCGCCCATCTTCCGCATGTCCTGCTCGTGATGCATGGAATGGATCACCGCGCCGGCGCTTAAGAACAGAAGCGCCTTGAAGAAGGCATGGGTGAAGAGATGGAACATGGCGGCGTCATAGGAGGCGACGCCTGCCGCGGCGAACATGTAGCCCAGCTGCGAACAGGTGGAATAGGCGATCACCCGCTTGATGTCGTTCTGGAACAGGCCGACCGAGGCGGCGAAGAAGGCGGTGGTGGCGCCGATGAAGGTGACGAACTCGGCGGCGTGCGGCGCCAGCTGGAACATGGGCGAGCAGCGGCAGACCAGGAAGACGCCTGCCGTCACCATGGTGGCGGCATGGATCAGGGCGGAAACGGGGGTGGGGCCTTCCATCGCGTCCGGCAGCCAAGTGTGCAGCCCCAGCTGCGCCGACTTGCCCATCGCGCCGACAAACAGCAGCAGGCAGAGCGTGGTCATGATGTCCACGCTGTGACCGGCGAAGATCATGCTCTTGCCCGCCATGGCCGGGGCGGCGGCGAAAACGGTGTCGAAATCCAGCGTATGGAAGATGTAATAGACGCCGAAAATGCCCAGGGCGAAGCCGAAGTCGCCCACCCGGTTGACGACAAAGGCCTTGATCGCGGCGGCGTTGGCCGATGGCCGCGTGTACCAGAAGCCGATCAGCAGGTACGACGCCAGGCCGACGCCTTCCCAGCCGAAGAACAGCTGCAGGAAATTGTTGGCCGTCACCAGCATCAGCATGGCGAAGGTGAACAGCGACAGATACGAGAAGAAGCGCGGCTGGTGCGGGTCTTCCTCCATGTAGCCGATGGAGTAGAGATGGACGAGCGAGGAAACCCCGGTCACCACCACCAGCATCACCGCCGTTATGGTGTCCACCCGGACCGTCCAGTCCACCGCGAAATCGCCGGAATGTATCCAGGGCAAAATCTGGATGATGTATTTGTGGCCTTCCAGCGCGACATCGTTGAACGCCACCGCCGACAGGGCGGCGGAGGCGAACAGCAGGCCCGTGGTGATGAGCATGGACGCCCGCGCGCCGATGACACGGCCCAGCAATCCGGCGATGGCTGAACCCAGAAGCGGAAGGAAGACGATGGCCGCGTACATCTTAACCCTTCATCTGATTGACTTCCTCAACCGCGATGGTGCCGCGGTTGCGGAAATAGACGACCAGGATGGCCAGGCCGATGGCGGCCTCTGCGGCCGCCACGGTGAGCACGAACAGGGCGAAGACCTGCCCCACCAGATCGCCGAGATAGGCGGAAAAAGCCACGAAATTGATATTCACCGCCAGCAGGATCAACTCCACCGACATCAGGATGATGATGATGTTCCTGCGGTTGAGGAAAATGCCCAGCATGCCGACCGTGAACAGGATCGCCGCAACCGTCAGGTAACTGGAAAGACCGATGGTCATGCGCCGCCCTCCGACCCTTGGCCCGGCTTGAGGTCATGCATGTCCACCGCCATGGCCGCCGTGCGCGCATTCTGGACGGAAATCACCTGGCGGCGCACGCCGGGACGGGAGCGCAGCGTCAGCACGATGGCGCCGATCATGGCGACCAGCAGCACCAGCCCGGCGATCTGGAAGTAATAGATGTAATCGGTATAGAGGATGCGGCCCAGGGCCTCGGTGTTGGTGACGCCCGCCGGTGCGGCATGGGCCAGCACACCAACGGCCGGCTTCACCGCCCAGACACTGCCCGCCATCACCAGTTCGGCCACCAGGACCAGCCCGATCAGCGCGCCGAAGGGCAGATATTGCAGCGAGCCGCGCTTCAGCTCGGCAAAATCCACATCCAGCATCATCACCACGAACAGGAACAGCACCGCGACGGCGCCGACATAGACTACGATCAGGATCATGCCCAGGAACTCCGCCCCCAGGAGCACGAACAGCCCGGCGGCGTTGAAGAAGGCCGTGATCAGGAACAGCACCGAATGCACGGGATTGCGCGCGGCGATCACCATCACCGCCGAGGCGATGAGGATGGCCGAGAAGAAGTAGAAGGCAATCGCTTCGAACATTTGTTCTCTTATCTATAAGGCGCGTCGAGTTCCAGATTGCGGGCGATTTCCCGCTCCCAGCGGTCCCCGTTCGCCAGCAGACGGTCCTTGTTGTAGTAAAGCTCTTCACGCGTCTCGGTCGAGAATTCGAAATTCGGACCCTCGACGATCGCGTCCACCGGGCAGGCTTCCTGGCACAGCCCGCAATAGATGCACTTGACCATGTCAATGTCATAGCGCGTGGTGCGGCGCGAACCGTCGGTGCGCGGCTCGGCCTCGATGGTGATGGCCTGGGCCGGGCAAATCGCCTCGCACAATTTGCAGGCGATGCAGCGTTCCTCGCCATTGGGATAGCGGCGCAGCGCATGTTCGCCGCGGAAACGGGGCGACAGAGGGCCTTTCTCGAAGGGATAATTCAGCGTCGCCTTGGGCGCGAAGAAATAGCGCATGGCCAGGAAGAAGCTCTGGATGAATTCCCAGAAGAAAATCTGACGCGCAGTGCGGTCCAGGCTGGCCATGGCGAACCCCTAAACGTGGTGGCGGAAGACGAGCACCCAGCTCGCCGTCACCACCACCCACAAAAGCGAAGTCGGAAGGAAGATTTTCCAGCCCAGCCGCATCAGCTGGTCATAGCGGTAGCGCGGCACCATGGCCTTCACCATCGCGAACATGAAGAAGAAGAAGCAGATCTTTAGCAGAAACCAAATGATCCCCGGCACCAGGGTAAAGGGCACGATGTTCAGCGGCGGCAGCCAGCCGCCGAAGAACAGGATCGAGCACATGGCGCACATCAGCACGATGGCGAGATATTCGCCCAGGAAAAACAGCAGAAAGGGGGTGGAGGAATATTCCACGAAAAAGCCCGCCACCAGTTCGGATTCCGCTTCCACCAGGTCGAAGGGCGGGCGGTTGGTTTCCGCCAGCGCCGAGACGAAGAAGATCGGCAGCATGGGAAAGAGGATGGAAAACACGTTCCAGTGCAGGAAGCCTAGCGGGCCGACCGTGGCCTGGGCTTCGACGATCTTCGACAGGTTCAGCGACCCGGCGAACAGCAGCACGGTGATGATGACGAAGCCGATCGAGACTTCATACGATACCATCTGGGCGGCGGCGCGCAGCGCGGACAGGAAGGGGTATTTCGAGTTGGAAGCCCAGCCCGCCATGATGATGCCATAGACGCCCAGCGACGACATGGCGAAGAGGTAGAGAATGCCGACATTGATGTCGGCCACCACCCAATGCTTGTCCAGCGGCACCACCGCCCAGCCGGCAAAGGCCAGCGTCACGGTGATCAGCGGGGCGATCATGAAGATCACCTTGTTCGCGCCGGCCGGGATGATCACTTCCTTGAACAGGAACTTGAACAGGTCGGCGAAGGTCTGGAACAGGCCGAACGGTCCCACCACATTGGGGCCGCGCCGCATCTGCACCGCCGCCCAGATCTTGCGGTCGGCCAGCAGCAGATAGGCGATCATCACCAGCAGCACCACGTCGAAAATCAGGATCGACAGAAACTGGCTGATGAACCACGCCAGGGAGTGGTTCATGCCGAGGCCAGCGAGGAGGTTGGTGAACAGCATCGCCTATTCCGCCGCCATCTTTGTGCCGGCGCCGAATTCGCGTGAACAATTGGCCATGGTCTCGCTGGCGCGGGCGATGGGATTGGTCAAATAGAAATCGGTGATGGCGTGGCCGAGCGGCCTGGCGGTCTCCAGCGGCCCGGCGATGCCGATGCTTTCCCAGGTGGACGCCTGGGTATCGGCATGGATGGGCGCCAGGCCCTGATCGGCGAAATGGGTCTTGTCCGCCACCAGCGCCTTCATGAGCTGGGCGCGATTGTCGTAGGGCAGCCTGACGCCGAGCACGTCCGACAGCGCCCGCAGGATGGTCCAGTCCTCCTTCGCCTCGCCCGGCGGGAAGGCGGCGCGTTCGGCCTGCTGCACCCGGCCCTCGAAATTGACGTAGGTGCCGTCCTTCTCGGTATAGGCGGCGCCGGGCAGGATCACATCGGCATGATGGGCGCCCACATCGCCATGGCTGCCCTGATAAACGATGAAGGCGCGGCCCAGATGCGCCAGGTCGAATTCGTCGGCGCCGAGCAGGTATATAAAGTCGATCTCGCCCTTCTGGGCGCCGTCCACGATGCCGGCCACATTGCGCCCGCCATCGCCCGGCAGGAAGCCAAGATCGAGCGCCGCGACGCGGCTGGCGGCGGTATGAAGAATGTTGAATCCGTTCCAGCCGCCATCGGCATGGCCGCCCGCCGGGCCGATCATGCCGCTATCGCGGGCGATTTTCGCCGCCAGCGCCAGCACCGCCGCGCCATCGCTGCGGGTGAGCGCGCCCGAACCCAGGATGATCATGGGCCGCTTGGCGTCTTTCAAGGTCTTGGCAAAAGCGTGGCTGCCATTTGCGATGGCTTCCAGGACGGCGACATCGCTGCCCAGCTGTTCCACCGGATAGGTCAGGTCCACCGCCGGCCCGACATTGGCGACCTTGAGCGGGCCTGCCAGCCAGGTCTTGCGGATGCGGGCATTGAGCACCGGCGCTTCCCAGCGTGGATTGGCGCCGATCAGCAGAATGGCGTCCGCCGCTTCCACCCCGGCAATGCCGGTGTTGAACAGGTAGGTCTGGCGCGGCCCCCCGCCAATTTTCGTGCCATCCTGGCGGCAATCGAGATTCTTCACCCGCAGCGCCGTCATCAAATCCTTCAGCGCCTTGATTTCCTCGGCGGCGGAAAGGTCGCCGACAATGGCGGCCATCTTGTCGGGCGTGGTCGCCTTCACCTTGGCGGCGATGGCGGCGAAGGCTTCCGCCCAGCTGGCGGGCTTCAATTTGCCGCCCACCCGGATGAAGGGCCGGTCGAGGCGCTGGCGGCCAAGCCCGTC
>CAIOFO010000007.1 GCA_903857685.1 uncultured Alphaproteobacteria bacterium | reverse complement strand
GGAGCGGCAATGACGGCGGCGCTGCCGGCAGCAGCAAAATACTCGTGCCGAAAAAGGCGCCGGCAACGGCGGTAATTCGGGGCAGGAGACCCTTCGATCTTGCGATCGGCTTTGTCCGAACGACAAGAAAGTAGATCATCGCGATATTGAACGAAAAGGATCCGAGAAATGCGACAAACTGCAGAAACCGGCTGGGATCGATAGTGCCGGAAAGAAGCTCCGTTGCGCGCCGAATCAAGAGTGGCAATTGAGCATGCAAACCAAATGCGAGCCAGAGAATGAGTGGCATCGCTGCCAGAAGGTCGTAGAGCTTCGTATTCCGAAGTTTTTCCCATCCGGAGTCTTTGGCGGCCCACGCGTTGTTTTTTTCTGCACCCCCAAAGTCGTTCATTCTTGATTCCCGTCTTTGCTTGACCGTGCGCGAATTGGATTCATTCTAATCGTCAACCGGGGTCGGTCGACTTAGCCCTGTTGAACCATGACGACGTTGCCAAAGCGTATTCGCCCGGGCCTTAATAACGCTTAAACAGCATAGGCGTTGGATGTGCCGTTGCGGGCATGCCGCTGATGTTCCGCAGCAGCTGCTGACTTCACCGATTGCTGTTGCAATGGAATCAATGCTGCCATTTGCGCAGTATTAAGTCTTAATGGCGCGTCTCTAGTCTGCGGGCATTCCGGCATTCGGCCGAATTTGCGGTGAACAGCATGCATGGGTTCCGGCTCGGACTTGGTATTTCTGCGGCGGTGGCCTTCGTGACACTCGGGTACTTTGCATACTCGACATTGTTGGGAACGCCGATCTGGTTCAATGGCCTCCTGGACCGCCAAGCGGCGGTCATGTTGGTGCAGCAACCGTTGTTGCGCACACAAACCGGCATTCTCAACGTCAGCTGGCTGCAGTCTTCGAGCGGCGACCTTGGATCCTATTCGCTGGAGGCACGGCAGGCGGAATTCGACCAACTCCGAAAATTCCAGGCGGAAATTCGACATTGGGATCGTTCGAAACTGCTGCCGATGGAGCAGTTGTCCCGCGACATTGTGCTTTGGAACTATGGCCGCAAGCTGGCCAATGAAAAATATCCATGGCTCGGGGCGCAGAGCCAGCTCTATGCGGTCAATCCGGTGTTCGGAGTCCAGAAGGAAGTGCCGGCTTTGCTATTGTTGGACCAGGCGATCTCCGATGAGACGTCCGCGCAGGGATACATTGATCGTTTGAAGGCATTGGGGCCGCTGTTGGACGCAGTCAGGGCCGACGCAATGCGTCAAGCCGGAGAAGGAGTAATCCCGCCGGATTTCATCGTCGAAGAGTCCATCGCTGAAATGAGCCGGATGGTTCAGCCCGCGACGGAGAATAATCCCCTGGTGCGGAACCTGTCCGACAAGACGGCAAAATTGAAACTGAACCCAAGCAGGCGCGCCAAACTTCTCGCTGAAGCAAATGCAGCAGTGAGAGATATCATTTATCCGGCCTATTTCCGTCTGATTGCGCAGCAAAGAGCCGTCATTCCACAGGCAGGCCATGAGGCGGGCGTGTGGCGCCTGAAGGATGGGGGCTCTTATTACGCCGATCAGCTTAAATACCTGACGTCGACGGATATGACACCAGATGAAATTCACGAATATGGGCTTGAAGAAGTCGCGCGCATATCGCGGCAGATGGATGTGATCCTCAAATCGCTCTCTCGCAACGAAGGTTCAGTGGGCGCGCGGATGGCCGAATTAATGTCCGACCCGAGGTTCGCTTACAGCAATACCGAAGCCGGCCGCAGCCAGATGCTCAACCGATACAAAGAAATCATGGATCAGGTCAGGTCAAAGCTGCCGGGGTACTTTTCCGAAAAGTCGGCAATGTCGCTCGATATCACCCGCATGCCAGCCTCGGGCGAAAATGATTTGGCCGGAGCCTATTACAATCCGCCATCCTATGATGGAAAGCGGCCGGGGATATTTCTTGCAAACCTGAACGATGTCGCCAAAACGCCAATGTGGGCGATGCCGACGCTTGCCTACCATGAGGGCATTCCCGGCCACCATTTGCAGACATCGATTGCGATCGGGAATGGCGGCCTGCCGCTACTGCGGCGCATGCAATCGGTGCCGGCATACGAGGAAGGGTGGGCGCTTTATGCCGAACAATTGGCCGGCGAAATAGGCCTGTATGAAAAAGACCCCTTTGGAAACCTTGGAAGACTTCAGGCGGAAATGCTTCGCGCTGCGCGTCTGGTGGTTGATACCGGAATGCATGCCAAGTATTGGTCGCGTGAACAGGCAATTCAATACATGCAGTCCGTAACCGGCATGGCGCCGTCGGATGTTTCAATGGAAGTGGATCGATATATTATTTGGCCAGGACAAGCATGTTCCTACATGATCGGCATGAAGGTCATTCTGAACCTGCGCGAAAAGGCGATATCAGAACTCGGTCCACGATTCGATATAAGGGAATTTCACTCCCAAATACTCGATAATGGTGAAATGCCGCTTTGGCTTCTGCAAAGCAATGTGGAGAGCTGGATCACGGAAAAGGAGGACGCCGCAATTCGCGCCAGGACGACTTCTGAGGGACGCACCATCATTACAATTCGTCCGTAAATGGATCACGGCGTTCCCCGGTACCATCAGGCGGGCGCGAAGATGTTGCGGCGGGGACCTTGCACCCGTACAGGGAGAGGGCCGGTAGCTTGCGCCACCGGCCCTCTGGGACATGTCTGCGGTTTTCACCTTCGGTCAGGTCCGTAGCTTGATAGTATTTCATCGGCAGGCCGGCGGATTGAGACAAATCAATTCTCGGGATTAATTTCGCCGGGCGTTGTCCTGTCGGCGGTCACCGTCCTGAATGTCGGGCGCTGGCCAAAAGCGGCGGCGCGGGCCGCCTGTTCGGCGGCGAATTTGCGCCAGATCAAGGCCCGAAAATGTCAAGACTGGCACTGATGCGGCGGGACAATATTGGAAGAGGTGCAGGAATGACGCAGTACATTCTGCGGCAGGGAACATGGGTGGCGGTGTGCGATGGGCGCAAGGCGCTGTTGCTTGAGAATAAGGGGAGCCGGGAATTTCCCCAGCTCGTATTGCGCGAAGCATTCGAACAGAAAAATCCACCGACACATCTGCAAGGCTCCTCGCCACCGGGACGGACTGTAAATTCCACCGGCAACAGCCGCAGTGCCGTTGAGGCGCCGGACATTCACGATCAGGCGGAGAGGGCCTTCCTGCGCGATTTTGCCAATTCCCTGGATCGCTACACGCAAGAACATGACGTCAAGTCGCTTATCCTGGTCGCGCCCGCGCGTGCGCTCGGCATGATCAGACCAGCGCTGTCAGCGGCGACAAAACATGTAATTGTTGCCGAACTCGACAAGGATTACGTCAAGGTTCCTGTCTACGAGATCGAGAAATTGGTGCAACACTACAGTGACACGCTCAATCACACGGCTTGAAGCGGATCACTCTCGTTCGGCAGATAGAGTTGGTGTGCCCGCCAGCAAGTAGATTCATTTGATTTAGATCAAAGCGTTCCATCGCCAACAGCAGGCGGCGGGCTTGAACAAATTGATCTGCATCAAATGAATTTTACCTCCATCACAAAACTGAATTGTCCTGCCCAATATGGGCAGATCGCGCATATATCGGTCCGGATCAATGACGCATTGCTTATGCGGGCGGTTCGGGCTGCGTCGCGAAAAAATACGCGTCGCGGTCTTTGTGTGCCGCCAAGAGTGGGAATGGCCGCAATTTTCTGGATATGGCGTCGCAGTTCATCAGCGGCATAGACCGCAAAACAGGGGGATAGTATCCATCATGAATAAGTCCAGGCTTTTGGCCGCATCGTCGGTGCTGGCGCTTTCATCTGTCGCGGGCACTGCCGCTTTCGCGCAGGGCGGCGGCGACATCGAGCAGGTGGTTGTCTCCGCCTCGCGTATTTCGATCGCCGGCTATCAGCAGCCCACCCCGGTCTCCGTGGTCGGCGCCGCCGCGCTGGCCGCCGCCGCCAACGCCGACATCGGCGACACGCTGCGCAACATGCCCTCGATGGGCAATTCTCCGTCGCCCGAAAAAGGCACCAACGGCAATGCGTCCAATACGCAGGCGCTGGGCGTCAGCGGCATCAATCTGCGCCAGCTGGGCACCAACCGTAACCTGGTGCTGCTGGACGGCATGCGCATCGTCTCGCCGCAGCTCGCCGGCGGCGTGGACCTTTCCGTCATTCCCAGTACCCTGGTTCAGCGCGTGGACGTGGTCACCGCGGGCGCCTCGGCGGCCTGGGGCTCGGACGCGGTTTCCGGCGTCGTCAACCTGATCATCAACAAGAGCTTCACCGGCTTCAAGGCCAGCATTGACGGCCAGGACACCGCCACGGACTTGCGCCGCAGCTATGGCTTTACCGCCACCTACGGTACGGACTTTGACGGCGGGAGAGCCCATATCGTCGGCGCCGTCACCTACAACAACAGCCCGTCAACGGTGTTCCAGAATTCGGCGCACTGGTTCAATCGCCCCTGCATCATGGCGAACCCGGCCTACAACGCGGTCAGCAATCCCAATGTCCCGAAGGATGTCCACTTCAACAATTGCGGCCAGAACTCCGTGGCGGGCGGCTCGATCATCAGCGGGCCGATGGCGGGCGTCGGCTGGGGTCCCGGCGGCACGGTCATTCCCTTTATCGTGGGCCGCAACAGCTACTACAACAATGCCGGCACCCTGCTGACCAGTGCGTCCAGCACGGTCGGCGGCACGCCAAACCAGGCCAACTCGGCAGCCCAGATCGGCCTTCTGACCTTCCCGCTGCAGCAGGGAACCGGCTTCTTCTACGGCAGCTACAAGATCACACCGGACATCCAGGCCGGGTTGATGCTGAACTATGGCTGGGACCGCAGTCACAGCTCCAGCCTCACCGTCAACACCTCGGTCACCGTCAAGTCCGACAACGCCTATCTGGATCCCACCCTCGCGGCCCGCATGACAACGCTGGGCCTAACCTCGTTCAGCCTTCAGACCAACGCCACCGATGGCGTCAGCCTGGTCAATCCCGGCGACCTCAATAGCTTCTTCAATGGCCTGGGCACCCCGGTCGCCCAGACCACGCGCCAGATGTACCGCGCCGTCTTCACGCTGGATGGCGCGATTGGCGAAGACTGGTCGTGGAACGTCTTTGCCCAGCACAGCGAAAGCCACCAGCACGAGGTTGACACCCATATCAATATCACCCCGAACGTGCAGCTCGCCGCCGACGCGGTGCGCGTCACCTTTGCGAATGCCGGTACGTCAGGCCTGGCGATCGGCAGCATCGCCTGCCGCTCCACCCTGACCAACCCGACCAATGGCTGTTTGCCCGCGGACTTCATGGGCACCGGCGTTATGAGCGCGGCCTCGCTCGCCTACATGATGGACAATAACGACTGGTCGTTTATCAACATCCAGCAGGACACGGCGGGCGCCTCGATGCAGGGCAAGCTGCCCTGGGACTTGTTCGGCGCGGGCGTGCCCTCCATCGCCTTCGGTGCGGAATACCGCAAGGAGGCCGAAGTCTCCACCGCGGCATACAACCCGACCAACATCCTGCTGGGCGGCGGCAACTTCCAGCCCTCGCGCGGCGAGTACAATGTCGAGGAAGGCTTCGCCGAACTGGACGTGCCGCTGATCAAGAACGGCATCGTCCAGGACCTGGCCGCCAGCGTGGCCGGCCGCTACACCAGCTACTCGCTCTCGGGTGCGGTGCAGACCTGGAAACTGGGCCTCTCCAGCCAGGTCAATGACGATATCCGCCTGCGCACCACCTGGTCATACGACATTCGCGCGCCCAACCTGAACGACCTGTTCGGTTCGGTCACCGCCTCCGGCGGCCAGGTCGATTACAAGACCGGCAACAACGTCACCACCGCTTTCACCAACACCTACTTCAACCAGAACCTGAAGCCGGAAAAGTCCACCACCATCTCGGGCGGCATCGTCCTGACCCCGCATTGGGTGCCGGGCCTGACCCTGTCGGCGGACTGGTATTCGATCAATGTGAAGGGCATCATCGCCACACCCAGCTCGACCGTGACGCTGAACTTCTGCAGGCAGGGCGTTGCCTTCTATTGCAACAACTACCAGTACGGCGCCCCCATAAGCGCAACCAATCCTCAGGGTCTTGCCGTGGTTTACCTGGTGCCGACCAACAACGGCTTCCTGCAGACCTCGGGCCTGGACTTCCAGTCCGATTACTCGATGGACCTGTTCTCGGGCACCCTCGCCCTGAACCTGCAGGGCAACTATACCGACGAGACGACCGAGGCGGTGTTCGGCAACACGCCCTTCGACCTGGCCGGCAGCATGGGCGGCGACTCGGTGTTCACGGGCGTTCCCAAAATGCATATCCAGCTGGGCGCCACCTATACCGAGGGTCCGTGGAGCGGCACGGTGCAAAGCCGCTACCTCGGTTCGGCCAAGATCAACAACAACTGGGTGGTGGGCAAGGATGTCGACTACAACAGCGTCTCGGCGATTGCCTATCTGGACTTGCGCGGCTCCTACAAGTGGAACGACAATGTCCAGTTCTATACGTCAATCGACAACACCCTGGACACGCCGCCGCCCATGACCGTGGGCACCGCCCCCGGCACCAATGGCGGTTCGTCAACCACCGTGGGCGTCTATGACACGCTGGGCCGCATGTACCACGCCGGCGTCCGCTTCAGCTTCTAGGCATCACCAATGGACCCACTTCCCTGACGGGGGTGGGTCCAGGCCTTGCCCGGTCATTCGACGTTTGCGTTTATCGCTTTGCCTCATATGGCTCTCCGGCTGTTGAGGCTAACTTCCGGCCCGGCAGCATTTGTGCTGCTGGGTCTTTTTTTGTGGTCAGCGAGCAACCGGCAGGTCGCTTGCCCGCCAAACTCGCTGTGATATCTCCTGTGTCGCGTCATGGTATGCCGTGTGGAGAATCTCCGCTTCGGCACGCTCGTGCCTGCCGTTCTGGACGAGGCTCACTGCGGACACGATGTACCAAGCGCACGCACCGCCAGGGGTGGCGCAAGCGGATCGCAGCCGCCGCCCGGGCACCGCGGTTTTCCGCCGTCTTCAATGATCCCGCGAAACGCGCTATCGTCTGGTCAAAATCCAGGTTCACCTGGAGCAAAAAACAATGACTTTCTGGGGGATGCACATGGAACAAGCGGTCGGAGTGCGATCGGTCAGCCGCATCGGCATCGACGCCCCATTCAGATGGCTCGGCGGAGCTTGGCACGATCTTTGGCGCGCGCCGCTGCCGTTTCTCGCCTATGGCCTGGGCATTGCAATTGTCAGCTTCCTGCTTTCCTGGGCGATCTACGTGACGAATGCCGCCTTCTGGGTGTTCGTCTGCACCGTCGGATATGTCTTTGTCGCACCGATACTGGCCATGGGACCCTATGAGGGCGGACGCAGCCTGGAATACGGAAAGAAGCCGACGCTTGCGCAGATTTCATTTATACGCGCCGCCGTCCGTCAGGATGTGGCCTATCTCGGGCTCGCGCTTCTGATGATCTATTTCATCTGGACCAGCTTCGCGCAGATCGTCTATGGCGCATCGACCTACCGTCTTTACAAGACCGTACCGGATTTCGTCGCTTTTGCGGTGGGTACGCCGGACGGCCTCAGCATGCTCGCCACCGGCTCGCTGATCGGCGGGGTGATGGCGTATTTCACCTTCGCGTTCGTCGTCGTCTCGGCCCCCATGCTCCTCGATCCGAAGGCGGACGTTTTTGCCGCGACCGCAGCCAGCTTCAAGGCCGTGACCGACAATCCGCTTCCCATGACGCTCTGGGCTGCCATCATCGGCATATTCGTGCTCATCGCGGCGGCTTCGGGATTTTTGCTGCTGACGGTCATATTCCCGTGGCTCGGTCTGGCCAGCTGGCGCGCCTATCGGGACCTCGTACCGCACGATGCACCTGGCGAACGGCGTGCATGAAGCGGCGCAGGCGATGAATGTCCGCTATTGATGCCGTGGACGGCTCTCCACCCACCCGCCAGCCTTTAGGGGTTGGCAAAATGGAGGAAAGCCATGGAATCAGCGGTAACAATGGGATTGGACCTCGGGAAGTCTGTTTTTCAGGTGCACGGCGTTGATGCGGCCGGGGCGGTTGTCGTCCAGCGCCGGCTAACGCGGAGCAAGCTGCTGGCGTTCTTCGAGAAGCAACCAGCCTGCCTGGTTGGGATGGAGGCCTGTGCGGCGGCCCACCATTGGGGAAGAGAGCTCAGGAAGCTGGGCCATAGGGTGCGATTGATCCCGCCCCGCTATGTCAAGCCGTACGTCAAACGGCAGAAGAACGATGCCGCGGATGCGGAGGCGATCTGCGAGGCGGTCACACGGCCGAACATGCGCTTTGTCGAGATCAAGAGCTGCGAACAGCAAGGGACCCTGGTTCTTCATCGTGTCCGGCTGATGCTGACGCGTCAGCGCGTGCAGCTGTCGAATGCGATCCGGGGCCACATGGCAGAATACGGCCTAGTTGCTCCGGTGGGCCGCAATGGCCTTCAGCGATTGATAGCCATCCTGGGCAACCCGGATGATGAGCGTGTACCAGCAGTGGCACGCGCCTCTCTGGCACCGCTAGTCTGCCAGTTCGATCTGATCAATGGCCAGGTCCTGGAGAATGACCGGCGGGTCAGGGCGAGCGCCAGATCCACGGAATTGGGCTGCCGGCTGATGGAAGTGCCCGGCGTCGGCCCGGTGCTGGCCAGCGCAATGGTCGCTGCGGTGCCGAACCCAACAATGTTCAAGTCGGGCAGAGATCTGGCTGCCTGGATCGGCCTTGTACCGCGGCAAAACTCCAGCGGCGGCAAGGAGAAGCTGGGCGGCATCACCAAGCAGGGCGACCGTTATCTTAGACAGTTGCTGGTGGCCGGGGCGCTGGCTGTGATCCGATATGCTCAGAGGCACGGAACCAAGCGGCCGTGGTTGGTCCAACTACTCGCCCGCCGTACGCCCAAGATCGCGGCGGTCGCACTCGCCAACAAGATGGCCAGGATGATCTGGGCGATGATGGTGACCGGGGAACGATATAGAGAGCCCAAGGTGGCTGCGGCGTAAGTCGCAGCACCGGGCAGAGTTTGGGAAGGGCAATCGCGATGTAATGCACCAGCAGTCGAAACTGAGAGCGGGAAAACCCATTTGCGCCAAAGCGCCTCGAGCGCGTGCTATTGATCGGGACCCGTCTTCGCGGAAGGCATTATGGCCAGCGGCCTATGTGTGCCGCATCAACAGGCCGCACACATGGCCGCACCGACCGAAGGGCAGAATATCAAGAAAACCCTTGCCAACGGAGAGCCGTCCACACATGGCGCAAAGCGGACATATAGCTTGTTTGATTTGGGTGGTGGTGGGAGCAGGGATTGAACCTGTGATACCTCCCGTGTGAAAGGAGTATTTCGCCTTCAAACGCAAGTTCGAAAATTGGTAGTATTTTTATTGGTACTCTTACCAATGAACGGGCCGGTACCTATTCATTTGGTTGGGCTTACGGGCTCAGGTCGACGACATCCTTGGTGAGGCGGGAGGTAATCAACGCCCGCCGTGATGGCTCAGTTGGTACTGAGCAGTTGCGAAAAAAACAATCCGTGTAATGACGCCGTAATCAGGCGGTTCCTGATAGTGCAAATCCGACAGGTTACTGATAATGTATATGAGCTGAGCAACGATCCACGTGGTTGGCGTGGCAATGCGTGTGTTACCGGTCATCCGATTAAAAACGATTGGGGAGGAGAGCATGCGAAAATTTTCGAAGGGTTGGGTTTTTTCGGCTGGCGCGGTGATAGCCGTTGCCGCTTTGGGTCTTACGTATCAAGCGCAGGCCCAGGGCAACGGTTCGATCTATGATCCACAGAGCTGGGTTGCGCCGGACTATCCGGCCCATTTTCTTCCCCCGGATGCCGCCGCCTACAAGGACATAGACGGCCACCATATCCATGACTATGTCGAGCAGTTGTCGGGCATCGCGGAAAAGTATCGCGATAACGGCCACCCCCAATTCTGGGGCCGGTATATCAGCACGGCTGCCGAACATGAAGCGGCGGACTGGATCGCATCCAGGTTCAAGGCAGCCGGCCTGTCCGACGTTCATATCCAGACCGTTACCGATCCTGTTCCGCAATGGGCGCCCAAATCCTGGAACGTAACGCTCATGGTCGGCGGCCAGGCGAAAAAACTGACCTCAGCCGGGGCACCATACGGCACGATGTCAACCCACGGAAAGACGCTGGATCTCCCGGTTGTCTATGTGGGAACGGGCAGTGAAGCCGATTACATCAATCGGGATGTGCGTGGAAAGATCGCCTTCTACATCTTAGGCGATTCCGTATCGACCAACAGCATCAGTGGCCTGACCTATGGTACCGGCGATGCGAAGAAAGCCGTAGCCCATGGGGCTGCCGCCATCCTGGTATCGGATACCCGCGGCGGCAACTTCCATATCGATGGCGGACAAACCGACGTCCCTGTGCCCATCTTCCATCTCGGCACCGAGGATGCTTTTGCGGTCCGTGATGCGGTCGCCAAGGGCGGCGCGAACAATCCGCCGCACGTCAAGCTCAACATCGATGCCGCATGGGAGTCCGGCCGCACCGAAAAGATCGCCTGGGGCACGCTGCCGGGCATGACGGACGAACGGATTTACGTAACCGCGCACCATGACGGCATGTTCGATGGCGCCGGCGATGACGCCAGCGGCGTTGCCACCGAAATCGCGCTTGCCGAGCATTTTGCCAAGATTCCCAAAGAACAACGCAAGCGGACCATGTACTTCATCAGCGAGGCGGGTCACCACAACTATATCGCTTCCAGCACGAAGGGTGGGGATTGGGGTGCGTTTGGCACATGGTGGCTGTACCTGGACATGGAGCGGAACAAGATTTTCCCGAAGACCGCCTTGTTTATCAACGCCGAGCATCCAGCCGAAGCAATCGCCCATGCCGGTACGACCGGACGGACGAATGCCGTGGAGCCCTTGTGGTGGTATGCCGGCGGGCCCTCACGGCCTAACCTGACGAAAATTGCGCTGGATGCCTGGGGCGAATTTGGTGTGCCCTTGTGGGTCGAGCCGACCTGTCCGGCCGGAAGCGAGCGGGGCAAGACCTATACCCACAAAACCTCGGCGCATGATCCGAAGTCCGAGACCGTTAACTATCGCTGCCGCGGGGTTTCGGGTGAGGTCGCGGAGATCGGCGAATGGTGGAAGGTCGTGCCAAGCGTCGTCATTCAGTCCAGCAACTTCGCCTACATGCATACCAGTGAAGACACCCCTGCCATCGTTCCGTGGCCGGGTCTGCAAGCGGCAACCCAAGCCTACGCGAAGATGATTGATGTGGTCAACACGCTGCCCTTGTCGGCGGTTGCGCGGCCGCCGGAACTTCTTAATGTGCACAAGCCGACCATCCCGATGTGCGAGGCTTGGCTAAAAGACTCGTCACAGCGTTGCATGACGCCGGTGCAGGAATGTGCGGAGTTTCATAAAATCTACCCGGCAGAGACTTGCGGGCCGGCCACCGGAAAATTTTAAAGCACTGAGGCAGGGGGGCGTAGCAATACGCCCCCCTGTCTCTTTATGCAGGTGGCGCGCAATTCGACGTCTTGGCACGGCACCATTTAAAAAGCCCGCGTCCTGAGACGCGG
>CAIOFO010000006.1 GCA_903857685.1 uncultured Alphaproteobacteria bacterium | reverse complement strand
CGGCGGCGGGGCCGTTGAGCTGCGCCAGCATTATGCCCGGCGCGCTCAAGGCTTTTTGCACCGCCTTGGCGACTTTCTGGGCGGTGACCATCATCGCCGCCGCGCCTGCGGGTGACAGGTCATAGATGTTTTGCGCCGCCTCCTTGGGGATGACCAGGACATGGCCGTCGGTCTGCGGCATCACATCCATGAAGGCCAGAGTCTTTTCGTCCTCGAAAACTTTGACGGACGGGATTTCGCCGCGCAGGATCTTGGCGAACACATTGTTGGTATCATAGGCCAATTCGCTTCTCCGTTATTAAATGGGGCTCTTCTTGAACGGACTTACCGCCGCCAGTTCTTGGATATTGTCCGCGATTGCCGCGCGTTCCTGCGCCAGATAGGCGTCCACCGCGCGGGCAAGTCCGGGGTGGGCGATGTAATGGGCGCTATGGGTTTTCTCGGGCGCATAGCCGCGCAGCAATTTATGTTCCCCCTGGGCGCCGGCTTCCACTTTATTCAGGCCGTGCGCGATGGCAAAATCAATGGCCTGATAATAGCAGGTTTCAAAATGCAGGAAGGGCAGGTAGCCGGTGGCGCCCCAGTTGCGGCCGAACAGGACGCCGCCGCCGAGCAGGTTGAGCGCCCCGGCGATATAGCGGCCCTGGTGCCGGGCCATCACCAGCAGCACCTGGTCCGCCATGCTGGCGCCGATGCGGCTGAAGAAATCGCGGCTGAGATAGGGATTGCCCCATTTGCGGCTGCCGGTGTCCATGTAGAATTCAAAGAAGCGGTCCCAATGTGCCTCGGTAATCATGGAGCCGGTGAGATGCTCGAATTCCACCCCCGCCTCGCGCACGCTGGCGCGTTCCTTGCGCAGATTCTTGCGTTTGGCGGATGACAGGCGCGAGAGGAAATCCTCGAAATCGCGGTAGCCGTCATTGCGCCAGTGAAATTGCCGGTCGGTGCGCAGCAGGTAACCGGCCTCGCCGGCCGCCCGCCACTCCGCTTCGGTGAGAAAGGTGACATGCAGCGAGGAGGCGCCCAGCTGACGCACGATTTTCTTGCCCGCTTCCAGCAGGGTGGCCGCCATTTCGGGCGCGCCCAGCAGCCGGTGTCCCGTCACCGGGGTGAAGGGCACGGCGCATTGCAGCTTGGGATAATAACCGCCGCCGGCCCGCTCCAGCGCATCGGCCCAGGCATGATCGAAGACATACTCGCCCTGGCTGTGATTTTTCAGGTAAAGCGGCATCACGCCATGGACCCTGCCGTCCCGTTCCAGCACCAGATGACAGGGCCGCCAGCCGGTCGCGGCCGTCGCCGAGCCGGATTCTTCCAGGGCCGCGAAAAAATCGTACTGGGTGAAGGGATGCGGGCTGACATCGCCGCCGGGATTGGCGCAGGCGTTCCAGGCGGCGCGGCCGATCTCGGCGGCGCTGGAAACCAGCCGCGCGTGGAATTCACTCATGAAATCCCGGACTTATGAAATCTCAAAAAGGCCTTCCACTTCCACCGCCACGCCGCGGGGCAGGGAGCCCGCGCCCACCGCGGCGCGGGCATGGCGGCCGGCCTCGCCGAACACCTGCACCAGAAAATCCGACGCGCCATTGGCGACTTCCGGATGCTGAGCGAAATCGGGCGCGGCGTTGACGAAGACGCCCAGGCGCAGGCAGCGCGTCACCCGGTTCAGATTGCCGCCGCAAGCCGCCTTCAACTGGGCGACCAGATTGAGGGCGCAGAGCCGGGCGGCAGCCTTGCCATCTTCCAGCGAAATATCGGCGCCCAGCTTGCCGATATAATGCGCCTTGCCGCCTTCGATCGGAATCTGGCCAGATATGACCACCAGATTGCCGCTGATCGTGTAGGGCACATAGCTGGCCACCGGCGCGGGCGGGGACGGAAGCTGAACGCCCAGTTCGGTCAGGCGCTGTTCGATATTCGGCATGGCGGGTGTCTCATCGGGTGCGCCCCATAAGACCCCATGGCGCCCAAGTTTTCCAGTGAGGTCAACGGCGCAAACCACGCCCCTTGCCGACGGCCTTGCCGCCGAATTTGGCGCGGATCTTGTCCATCGCCCGTTCCGCCGAGATCCGCTTGTCATTCGCCGGGTCAATCAGGCTGCTGGGATCGGCCTCGGCTGCCGGCGCCAGGTTCGACAGGCCCACGCCCAGCAGGCGAAAGCGCACTCCGGTGGCTTCGCGTTTCAAGGCCGCCCGCGCCACCCGGAAGATGCGATCGGCCAGCTGGGTCGGCGCTTCCAGCGAGGCGCTGCGGGTGCGTAGGCGAAAGTCCGCCGTCTTCAATTTCAGGACTATGGTGCGGCCCGAAAGATCGTGGGATTTTGCCCGGGCGGATACCCGTTCGGCCTGCCGCCACAATACCTTCTCGAGATCCTCCAGCCGCGACAGGTCCTTGTCGAAGGTGGTTTCGGAGGAAATGGTCTTCATCTCGCCGCCGGGATCGACCACACGGTTGTCCTGTCCCTGGGCGACGCGCGCCAGCCACAGGCCGGTGGCGCCATAACGGTTTGCCAGGTCGCGGGGATCGGCATCGGCCAGCGCGCCGATGGTCGAGAAGCCATCGCGTTCCAGCCTGGCTGCCAGCACCTTGCCGGCGCCGCGCACCACCGACACCGGCTTGTCGCGCAGGAAGGATTTTGCTTCCGCCTTGCCGATCACGGCAAAGCCGCGCGGCTTGTCGATTTCCGACGCCAGCTTGGCGAGAAACTTGTTGTGCGACAGGCCGATCGAAACCGTGATGCCGATTTCCCGTTCGATCCGCGCCGCCAGCGCGGCCATGGTGCGGGCGGGGGAGTGGCCCTGCATCTTCTCGGTGCCGGAAAGGTCGAGATAGGCTTCGTCCAGCGACAGCGGCTCGACCAGCGGGGTCAGTTCCTGCATGAAGCCGCGGATCTGCCGCGCCACCTCGGCATAATGGCTGTGGCGCGGCTTCAGGATCACCGCCTGGGGACATAATTTCCTGGCCTGGAACATCGGCATGGCGGAGCGCACGCCGTATTTTCGGGCGATATAGCAGGCGGTGGACACCACGCCGCGCACCTCGCCACCCACGATCAGCGGCTTGTCCCGCAGCGAAGGATCGTCGCGTTTCTCGATGGCGGCGTAAAAGGCGTCGCAATCCAGATGGGCGATGGCGAGCGCGTTCAGTTCGGGATGGGTGAGGATGCGGGTGCTGCCGCAGTTTGGGCAAGGTGCGTCAGGCTCGGCATCCGCCAGGCAATCGCGGCAGAAGGCGGGCCAATTCTTCATTGCGGCGCCAGCCAGGCCGCGCCGCGCACCCCGCTGGAATCGCCGTGCCGGTTGGGAACAATGCGGGGCGGCGCTTCGGGGTCGAAGGCGTAGCGTTCCACCAGTGGCGGCAGATCGCGATAGAGGCTCGCGATATTGGACAGGCCGCCGCCCAGCACAATGACGTCGGGGTCCAGGATATTGACCACCGAGGCCAGGGCCCGCGCAAACCTGTCCGTGAACCGCGCCATGGCGGCGCGGGCCGCCGCATCCTGCGACAGGGCGATCTGCTCCGCCGCCATATTCCCACCGCCATGACGCGCATGGTCGGCAGACAAACCCGGCCCGCTGACCCAGCCTTCGATGCAGCCGCGCTTGCCGCACCAGCACTGCGGCGCTTCGGCCAGTTCTGCGGCGCTCATGCCCGGCAGGAAGTTGTGGCCCCATTCGCCCGCGACGCGGTGTGCGCCTTCCAGCACCTTGCCCCTGATCGCCACGCCGCCGCCAACGCCCGTGCCGGCGATGACGCCGAACACCGTCTGCGCCCCCGCGCCGGCGCCGTCCGTTGCCTCCGACAGCACAAAGCAGTTGGCGTCATTGGCCAGCGCCACTGCGCGGCCCAGCGCCGCCGCAAGGTCGGACTGGAGCGGTTTGCCGTTCAGCCATGTCGAATTGGCGTTCTTGACCAGCCCGGCGCGGTTGATGGTGCCGGGAATTGCCATCCCAACCCCTTTCTGCCGCCCCAGCCGGGCCTCGGCCCGGGCCGCCAGAGCCGCCACCGCCGCGATGGTGGCGGGGTAATCATGCCGGGGGGTGGGGATTCTTTCGCGGAATATTTCGGCCCCGGCGGCGTCCAGCGCCACGGCCTCGATCTTGGTCCCGCCCAGGTCAATTCCGATGGGCATCAGGCTTCCGGCTCCAGCATGCGGCTGGCGCGGTGCAGGGTTGCTGCGGAAGTTCCATTGCTTTCACAGAAGGCCAACAGAAGGTCCTCATGCAACAGCAGAAAGTTCAATATCGCCATCGCCAGGCCGGGACTGCCGGCGGCCGCCCGCAGGTCGGCAGCGTCCACCCCAGAGGCCGCCAGAAAACGCGTAATCCCGCCCTCGTCGGCGGCGAGCCAGGCCAGGGCTTCAAGAGCCAGGATTTCCGCCCTTTCCGGGCTCAAAGCGTGAGGCATCGTCAAGACGGCGTTAAGACCTTCTCCTTAATACTGCGCATCCAGGGATATCTGCCATCCCCATGGGCTAGTCACATCATGCCCGGGCCGGAGACTGAAGTCATGGACGCAAAAACCAAGACGGTTCTGATCGTGGAAGACAATGAGCTCAACATGAAGCTCTTCCATGATTTGCTGGATGCGCATGGCTACAACATCCTGCAGACCAAGGATGGCATGGAAGCGCTCGATATCGCGCGCGAACATCACCCCGATCTCATTCTGATGGACATCCAGCTGCCGGAAGTGTCGGGCCTGGAAGTGACAAAATGGCTGAAGGAAGACGATTCCCTCAAGTCCATTCCCGTTGTCGCCGTCACCGCATTCGCGATGAAGGGCGATGAAGATGTGATCCGCCAGGGCGGTTGCGAGGCTTACATTTCCAAGCCGATCTCCGTCACCGGCTTTCTGGAAACCGTTCGCCGCTTCATCGGATAAAACATGACGGCCCGCGTCCTCGTCGTTGATGACATACTTTCAAACGTCAAGCTTCTCGAAGCGAAGCTGTCGGCGGAGTATTTCGACGTCGTAACCGCCTTCAACGGGCTCGAGTGCCTGGCCAAGGTGGCCGAGGCCGCGCCCGATATCGTGCTGCTGGACGTGATGATGCCGGGCATGGACGGCTTTGAAGTCTGCCGCCGCATCAAGTCCGATCCCAAGACCGCGCATGTGCCGGTGGTCATGGTGACGGCGCTGGACCAGCCGTCCGACCGCGTCGCCGGTCTTGAAGCGGGGGCCGACGATTTCCTCACCAAGCCGGTGGACGACGCCGCCCTGTTCGCGCGGGTGCGTTCGCTGGTGCGGCTGAAGATGATGACCGACGAATTGCGCATGCGCGAAAATACCGGCCAGGGCATGGGCCTGATCGATCCGGCCCAGGCGATGACCGATTCCGCCATTTCCGGCCGCATCCTGGTGATCGAGGATCGTGCCGAATCCGCCGCCTGGTTCATCTCCGCGCTGGAACCGTTGCACGAAGTGTCCGCCGTGGACACGTTTGAAGAAGCCATGGTGCGGGTGAAGGGCGGCGATCCCGATCTCGTGGTGGTCTCGCTGGGCATGCGCAGCTTTGACGGATTGAGGCTCTGCTCGCAGCTGCGGTCCCTGCCGGAAGGCCGCAATGTGCCGATCCTGGTGGTGGTGTCCGATGGCGACCGCCGCAAGCTGACCCAGGCCCTGGAAATGGGCGTCAACGACTATCTGACGCGTCCGGTGGACAAGAATGAACTGGTGGCGCGGGTGCGCACCCAGCTGCGCAAGAAACGCTATGCCGACCGGCTGCGCCACAATGTCCAGCTGTCGCTGGAAATGGCGATCACCGACCAGCTCACCGGGTTGCACAATCGCCGCTATATGAGCCGCCATCTCGACAATCTGGTGGAAACGGCCAAGACCTCAGGCAAGCCGATCGCCTTCGTCATCATGGATATCGACTACTTCAAGGCGGTCAATGACTCCTATGGCCATGACATCGGCGATGAAGTGCTGAAGGAATTCGCCGCCCGCATCGCCGCCAATGTGCGCGGTATCGACCTGGCCTGCCGTTATGGCGGCGAGGAATTCGTCGTGGTGATGCCCGATACCGATGTCGCCTTCGCCATGTCGGTGTCCGAACGGCTGCGCAAGAGCATCGAGACCACGCCGTTCCCGATCAGCCGCGAACCCAAGAATTTGAAGCTGACGATTTCCATCGGCATTGCCGGTTCGGAAGGCGAGAGCGACAGCGCCGCCGCCCTGCTGCATCGCGCCGACCAGGCGCTCTATCGCGCCAAGCGGACTGGCCGCAACAAGGTCGTCGCCGACGCCGCCTAGCTCTGCGGTTCGTCAGCCATCGCCAGCGCCTTGTCGATCACCATCACCAGCGTGTCGGGTTCGCGCGCCCCGGACACCGCGATCTTGTTGCCGAAGATCATCGCCGGCACGCCGGTCACGCCCATCTCGCGCGCCAGCTTGTCCTCGCGCTCGACCAGCGCGACATCGGCGTCACTTTCCAGCAGGTCGGCAATGTCGCCGCCGTCCATGCCGCAGAGATCGGCAATATCGGCCAGCACGCGGATATCGCCGATATCCTCGCCATTTTCGAAATAGGCGATGAACAACCGCTCCACCACTTCGTCCTGGACCCCTTGCGCTTCGGCCCAGCGGATCAGGCGGTGGGAATTGACGGTATTGGGCCGCATGCGGATCGCCTCCCAATCGAAGGCGATATCCTCCTTGGCGCCCTCGGTGGCGATGGCCCGGTACGCTTCATCCAGTTTGGCGTCGGCGCCGAAACGGGCCGCCATATAGGCGGCGCGGTCCACGCCTTCGCGCGGCACGGTGGGATCGAGCTGGTAGGGGCGGTAGCGGACAGTGAAGGCAATATCGGGCCGCAGCGCCATGGCGCGGGCCAGCCGCCGCTTGCCGATGAAGCACCAGGGACAAACCGTGTCGGAAATAAAATCAATCTGCATGGCCGGGACTATTTGAGGATCTGCGAGGTGATTTCGTTGGAACCGGACACCACCCGCACCGAGAATATCCCCCGCCGCATCGGCAAGGTGGCATTGGCGGCGATGGGAAGCAGCCCTTCGATCACCGCCTGGCTCGGGGAGGGCGGCACAGCGATGAATTCCACCACAATGGTGTGCGCGTCGCCGGGATTGGTTTTGAGGGGCCGCAATCTGGCCGCGCGCCAGCCGCCGCTGTCCACAGCACCCCGGGCCTGGATCATGACGCTGCCCTTTGCCGCGGTGGCGATCAGGCCGTCAATGCGGGCGACCAGCCTGGGCTGCACCGGCGGCGGCTTTTCAGCCGCCCGCAGCGGGGCGGCTGCCAGCATCATCGCCACCAAGAAAAAAGCCCTGCGCATCCGGTCCTTCGAATTTTTCGCCACTATAGCCAGAATTGCGGCGAGATTCAGATATCCAGTTCACACCATATCGGAACGTGATCGGACGGCTTTTCACCTTCGCGGACCTCGCGGTCTATGACGCAGGCGCCGAGCCGGTCGGCCGCCTGGGGCGAGAGCAGGATATGGTCGATGCGGATGCCCTGGTTCTTGCGCCAGGACCCCGCCTGGTAATCCCAGAAAGTATATTGGCCGGCCTCGCCATGGCGGGCACGGAAGGCGTCAGTGTAGCCCAGAAACTCGATCTTGCGCAGCGCTGCCCTGGACTGGGGCTGGAACAGCGCATCATTCACCCAGGCCCTGGGATCGTAGCAATCATTGTCTTCCGGAATGACGTTGTAGTCCCCCATAAGCGCCACCGGCTCTTCATTGGCCAGCAGGTCCCTGGCATGGGCGGCGAGCCGCTCCAGCCAGCCCAGCTTGTAGGTGAATTTCTCGGTGCCGAGCGGATTGCCGTTGGGGGCGTAGATCGAGGCGATCCGCAGCACACCCTTGTCGCCCGCCACCAGCGCCTCGATATAGCGCGACTGGTCGTCGGCATCATTGCCCTTGAGGCGCGGCGTGACATCCTCCAGCGGACGCTTGGACAGGATGGCGACGCCGTTATAGGTTTTTTGTCCGTGTACGGCGCAGTTATAGCCCAGCGCCTCGAACGCCTCGCGCGGGAAACTCTCGGCCACCGTCTTGATTTCCTGAAGGCAGACGACATCCGGATTCGCCTGCTTCAGCCAGGCGAGGGCGGGCTCGAGCCGCGCCTTCACCGAGTTCACATTCCAGGTGGCGATCTTCATCAGACGGAGAAGGACGTGCCGCAGCCGCAGGAGGACGTCGCGTTGGGATTGTTGACCTTGAAGGCCTGGCCCATCAGATCGTCGGTGAAATCGATCTCGGAACCGGCCAGGAAGTCCAGCGACACCGGATCAATCAGGATTTTCGCGCCGCCTTCTTCCACCAGCAGGTCGTCGTCCATGCGGGTCTCGTCCAGCACAAAATTGTAGGAAAAGCCGGAACAGCCGCCGCCGGTGACGGCCAGGCGCAGCATAGCCGGGGCCGGCTCGCCGGCCAGAATGGCGGCAATGCGCTGGGCGGCGCGGGAGGAAACGGTGACTGCCAATTTTGGAGACGCAAGTGCGGTCATGGCGATAAGCCTAGCATGGAACAGCAGGGCACCTTATGTAGTCCTCACCATGGCGTCCGCAAAGGCCCCAAAAACCTTAAATTCCGCTCCCGCAGGCCGCCTTCTGGGTGCGGTGGTTCCCCCGCCGGCCCCGCTTGCCCCTTATGCCACCATGGTCGCCGCCAGCCGGGGACGGTTTTATGCGGAAACCGAAAGCGCCACACGCACCTGCTACAGCCGCGACCGCGACCGCATCATCCATTCCAGCGCCTTTCGCCGCCTCAAGCACAAGACACAGGTGTTCGTGGAACATGAAGGCGATTACTACCGCACTCGCCTGACCCATTCGCTGGAAGTCGCCCAGCTTGCCCGCAGCCTGGCGCGCAGCTTGAAGGTGGACGAGGATCTGGCGGAGACGGTGGCGCTGGCGCATGATTTGGGCCACACGCCTTTCGGCCACGCCGGCGAGGATGCGCTGGCGGCGGTGACCGCCGATATCGGCGGCTTCGACCACAATGCCCATGCGCTCCGGCTGGTGACTAGGCTGGAACATCGTTACGCCGATTTCGACGGGCTCAATCTGACCTGGGAAACGCTGGAAGGGCTGGTCAAGCATAATGGGCCGATCTGGGCGCCCGTGCCGGGACCCATTGCGGGCTTTGACGCGCGATGGCCGCTCGATCTTTCCAGCTGGCCGGGGATCGAGGCGCAAGTCGCGGCTCTTGCCGACGACATCGCCTATGTCAATCACGACCTGGATGACGGGTTGCGGGCAGGGTTGTTCCGCGTCGCGGACTTGAAAGACGCGCCGCTGGCGGGCCCGCATGTCCGCGCCGTCACCGCCCGCTATGGCGAACTGGAGCTGTCGCGCTTCATCGGCGAAATGATCCGTACCCTGATGAGTGCGCTGCTGGATGACCTGCGCGCCGAAACAGCCTTGCGGCTGGCGGCCGCCAATCCCGGCTCGGCGGCGGCGGTGCGGGCCGCCCCCCAGGCGCTGGTGGCGCTGTCGCCGGCCATGCTGGAGGAGTTGCGCGCCCTCAAATCCTTCCTCTTCACCCATATGTACCAGCACCCAAGGGTCATCGCCTCGATGGGCAGGGCCCAGGCGGTAATCACGGACCTGTTCGGGGCCTTCGCCGCCGATCCGGCGTTGCTGCCGGACGACTGGGCGCGGCAATGTGGCCCGGGCATGACCGGCGGGGTGGTGCGGGATTACATTGCCGGCATGACCGACACTTATGCCCTGGCCGAATATGGCCGCGTCTTCCGTACCAAAATCACCCTCTAGAAATTCTTGGCGGTGATTCGCAGGCGCACGAGTGCTAGATTGTCCGCCTGAGATTCGGGAACAACGGACACATGGCCCATTTTGATCGCGGCGTTTACGAACCCAGCGATGACGTGCGCGTTTTTGACGGTTCAGAGGACGATGACGATGTCGAGGGTTCGCGCCTGCCGCTCTTGATCGTGCTGGCGCTGCTGGTGCTGGCAATGTTCGCGGGCGTGGTCTGGCTGGCCTATACCCAGGGCGTGGCGCGGGGACGCACCGAGACGCCGGTGCTGACGGCGCAGAATGGACCGGCGCGAATCGCGCCGCAGAATCCGGGCGGGGCGGAACAGCCCTATAAGGGCTTCAAGATTTACGAGCAGCCGGCGCCCCCGGACGATGATGTGGATACGGCGACCACCACGCCCGCTCCAGCCGCCCCCGCGCCGGTGGCCCAGACCCCGCCGCCCGTTGCGGCCCCCAAGCCGGTGGCGCTCGCGCCAGTTGTCCCGGCGCCCAAGCCGGTAGCGGCTGCAACGCCTGTTTCCAAGCCTGCGGCGATTGTGGCAGCACCCAAGCCGGAAGCGCCAAAGATGGCTGCTGCCATGCCGGCGCCCGCCAAACCCGCTCCCGCCGCCATCAAGCCGCCGCCCCCGGTTGCCGCCAAACCGGCGCCGGCCCCCCTGGTGGCCAAAAAGGAACTGGCCCCGCCCGTTGCCGCCGCGCCTGTCGGCCCGGCCACGACCGCGCCGCGCTCGCTGGTATTGGTTCCGTCCAAGGCTGCACCGGTCCCGCCGGTCGCGGCAGCCGCTCCGGCTGTCGGCAGCGCGATCCTGCAAATCGGGGCCTATAAGAGCCAGGCTGAGGCCGATGCCGCCTGGAAGACCTACAAGGCCAAGCATGCTGCGCTTCTGGCCGGAGCGACGCAGGACGTGCAGCAGGCCGATCTGGGCGACAAGGGCACCTGGTATCGCCTGCGGATTGTCGGCTTTCCCAGCAAGGATGTGGCCTCGGCCATGTGCGACCGGCTGAAGGCGGACGGAGGCGGCTGCTTCCTCGGCAAATGACAAGAAGCCGCGCCATTTATGGCTGCGCCGGGCCGGTGCTGTCGGCGGCGGAACGCGGTTTTTTCCAGGATGTCCGCCCCTGGGGCTTTATCCTGTTCGGCCGCAATATCGAAAATCCCGATCAAATCCGGGCGCTCGTGGCTGCTCTGCGCGAAAGCCTGGAAGATCATGCCGCGCCCATCCTGATTGACCAGGAGGGTGGCCGGGTGGCGCGTCTGAAGCCACCACTCTGGGCCGAGCGGCCTGCGGCGGCCCTGTTCGGCGCGCTTTATGCCCAGAACCAGGAGCGGGCCCGGGAGGCCACCTATCTCAATGCCCGCCTGATTGCCCATGATCTCTCCAGCCTGGGCATTAATGTGGACTGCCTGCCGGTGCTGGATGTGCCCGCTCCCGGCGCCCACGACATTATCGGCGACCGCGCCTTTGCCGCCGATCCCGCCACGGTGATTGACCTGGGCCGAGCACAGATCGAGGGCCTGATGGAAGGCGGCGTGCTGCCGGTGATGAAGCATATTCCGGGGCATGGCCGGGCAGGGGCCGACAGCCATATGGCGCTGCCCCGGGTCAGCGCCACTGTGGAGGAATTGTCCGCCAGCGATTTTGTCACCTTCCGCAGCCTGGATTCCTGTCCCATCGCGATGACCGCCCATGTGGTCTATGATTCGATTGATCCACAACGGCCTGCCACCACCAGCCCGAAAGTCATTCGGGATGTGATACGCGGTGAGATAGGATTTGAGGGATTGCTGATGTCCGACGACCTTTCGATGAAGGCGCTGGACGGGCCCTTGGCATCCCGCGCAAAGGCGGCGCTTTTCGCGGGCTGCGACCTGGTGCTTCACTGCAATGGCGACATGGACGAGATGAAAGACGTGGCGAGCGAAGTAAAGGAACTGGACGGGCTGGCGCGCAGGCGCAGCGAGCAGGCGCTCGCGCATCTTGTCGCCGCCGATCCGGGGTTTGATCCCGTTGCGGCCACGGCGCGCCTGGCCGGTCTGCTGGAAGGGCGGCCATGACCATCCCGGCGGAGAGTTTCGACGATTTCGAAGTGGTGGCGCCGGAAGAAGGCTCGCTGGTGGTGATGGTGGACGGCTTTGAAGGGCCGCTCGACCTGCTGCTGACCCTGGCGCGCAACCAGAAGGTCGATATCGCCAAGATTTCGATCCTCAAGCTGGCCGACCAATATCTGGAATTCATCGAACAGGCCAAGCGCATCAATCTTGAACTGGCCGCCGATTACCTGGTGATGGCGGCCTGGCTGGCCTATCTGAAATCGCGCCTGGTGTTGCCGCAGGAAAAAGCGCCGGACGGCGAGCCCAGCGCCGACGAAATGGCGGCGCGGCTGCGCTGGCGGCTGCAGCGGCTGGACGCCATGCGGGCCGCCGCCACAAGGCTGATGGGACGCGAAAGGCTGGACCGCGATGTCTTCGGGAGGGGTGATCCCGAGGCGGTCAATGTCATCCGCCTGCGGACCTACAAGGACACGCTTTACGACCTGTTGACCGCCTATGCCACCGACCGGGCGCGCAAGCTGGGCGGCAAGGCTTACCGGCCCCAGATGGCGCCTGTGCTGCAGATCGAGGAAGCCCGCGAGCGGCTGGAGCGCATGCTGGGCAAGATATCGGACTGGAGCGGGTTGACCCGGCTTTTGCCCTTTGAATGGCAGGGCGGCGCCCGCCGCCGTTCGGCCCTGGCCTCGACCCTGCTGGCCTGCCTTGAGCTGGCCCGCGACGGCAAGGTCGAGCTGCAGCAGATGGCCCCTTTCGAGGAAATTTTCGTGCGGGATCGGGCCGAACCGCGTGAGCCCGGCCCTGACGCTGGCGCAGTTCCGGGGAGTATGACATGAGCAGCGTGGCAAAGATGATCGCCAAGATCGAAGACCAGATGGAAGCCGAGCCGGAAAATCCCCTTACCACCGCCAATCCCGAGCATCTGCGGATGGTCGAGGCGCTGCTGTTCGCGGCCAGCGAACCGGTGGACCAGAAGGCACTGGCAACATCACTGCCCGAAGGCGCTGATGTGCCGGGCCTCCTGGCGGCACTTCAACTGCTATATGGGAATCGTGGGGTAACCCTCTGCTGTGTCGCGGGAAAATATCAATTCCGTACCGCCAGCGATCTGGCCTTCCTGCTGCGCAAGGAAAAGCCGGAACAGAAACGCCTGTCCCGGGCCGCGATCGAAACCCTGGCGATCATCGCCTATCACCAGCCGGTGACGCGGGCGGAGATCGAGGATATCCGGGGCGTCATCATGTCCAAGGGCACGGTGGATACGCTGATGGAAGTTGGCTGGGTGAAGATCCGCGGCCGCAAGCGCACGCCGGGGCGCCCCGTCACCTATGGCACCACCGAGGCCTTCCTGGTCCAGTTCGGCCTGGAGAGCGTCAACCATCTGCCGGGCACCGACGAACTCAAGGCGGCGGGTTTCCTGGAAGCCATTCCGCCTTCGGGCTTTGATGTTCCCAACCCGTCGGACGCCTTGGCGCCGGACGAAGACCCCTATACCGGGGAGGAGCCGGAAGATCTGGCGACGGGCAGCCTGAACCTGGACGAAGCCTAGGCACTTCTAGTCGTCTTCAAGCTCAACCACCACGGCCTCGCCATTTTCCAGGGCGATGGCCAGGTCGCCCTTGCGCAGCAGCCTTGCGTCATTGCCGAACACTTCGGCACGCCAGCCGGCCAGGGCGGCGACGCCGTCATCTTCATTGGCCGCCAGCTTCTCGATGTCCTCGGCATTGGCGATCAGGCGCGGCGCCACACCGGCGGATTCGGCCCGGAGCCGCAGCAGGGTCTTGAGCAGGTCAATGGCGGCCGGTGAGGGTTCGCGCCGCCGCCGGGGCGCCTGCAACGTCTCGGCGCCGGGCGGCATCGGTGCGTTGGCGCCGGCCGCCAGCGCCTCCATCAGGCCCTTGCCCGACCGCGAGTTGGCGAAGCCCTTGGGGACGGCGCGGATTCGTTCCAGCGCTTCGCCGTTTTCGGGCGGATGGGCGGCGATCTCGCTCAGGGCTTCGTCCTTCAGCACCCGGCCGCGGGGAATATCGCGCGCCTGTGCCTCGCGCTCGCGCCAGGCCGCGATCGCCGCCAACATGGCGAGGAATTTCTTGCTGCTGCTGCGCGGCTTGAGCCGCCGCCATGCCAGTTCGGGATCGAGGCGGTAAAGGGCGGGGTCCTGCAAGGCGGAGACTTCTTCCGCCACCCAGGCGCTGCGTCCGGTCTTTTCCAGGCGCGCCTTCATCCATTCATAGATCACCCGCAAATGGGTGACATCGGCCAGGGCGTATTCCAGCTGGCGCCTGGAAAGCGGGCGATGGCTCCAGTCGGTGAAACGGGCGGATTTGTCGATTTCGACATGGGCGATCTTGCGCGAAAGGGTTTCGTACGACGCGGCGTCACCGAAGCCGCAGACCATGGCGGCGATCTGGCTGTCGAACAGGGGCTCAGGCAGCACACCGCCCTGCAGGTAAAAAATTTCGATGTCCTGCCGTGCCGCGTGCAGCACCTTGATGATGTTCGGCCGCTTGAGCAGCTCGTAGAAGGGCGCCAAGTCCAGGCCCGGGGCGAGGGGATCAATGATCGCTTCGACGCCCGGCGTATCGCCGTCGGGCGAGGCCACCTGGATCAGGCACAATTTGGGATAATAGGTCTGGTCGCGCAGGAACTCGGTATCCAGGGCCAGGTATGGCGCCTTGGAAAGGTCGGCAATAAGGGCGATCAGCGCCTCGTTGGTATCCACGATCCGCATCGTACCCTGATAGCGGATTCGGTCTGTGACGTCTTTTATTTAGTGCGCAACCAGACCCACGGTGCGCCCCGCAAAGCCCGCCGCGTCGAAATAGCGCGTTTCGCCCACGCTTTGCTGGTCCAGAACAGTACGCAGGCCCCCCGGACCTGGATCAGAGACGACCGTCTGGCGCGTGACCGTGACAGTCCCGCCGCCTTTGAGCGCCTCGCCGATCACCCGTCCCGTCAGCTTGCCTCGGGGGGCGATGTCCAGGCCCATCAGCCGCGCCAGGGTGGGCGCGATATCGGCGTTGGAAATGGGCGCGGGATCAGCATAGCCGGTTTTGAAATCCGGACCGATGGCGGCCATGAAATTGCGCGTCTCGGCCCGGCTGAAGCTGCCGTGATTGCCCTGGCCGGTCATCAGCGTGGTGTCGCTGATCCCCACGGTGCATTGCAGGTCGGCGCCACCGCAGGCGGAGAAAGTCCGGAAGTTGACGTAAATTGCCGGCACCGGCGTCCTGGCCGAACCCATCAGACCGATATCGCTCATCGCCAGCGCGCCGGGGAACCTGTCCAACGTGTCATTGACGAAGACGCCGCTGACATAGTCCTGCCCCGTCAGGAAATCGACGATGCGGCCCGCCAGTTCCTTGGCACTGGGGCCGGGCAGATAGATCAGGTCGGAGCCGCCATTGGCTGCCACCACCACATCGGGATGGTCCGGATCGCCGCCCAGCATGCCCGAACCGCCCGCCAGCTTTGCGCCATTGGCGAAATCCAGTGCGGCGCCGCTGGCGCCGGGATTGCGCAGCGGCAGGCCCAGGCTTGCCGCCAGGTCCACCGCCAGAAAGCCGGAGGGAAGTTCGCTGAGCGCCGCGCCGGAATCGAACCGCGCCGAAGGGCTGGTGGCGCTGGTGTGACCGATGGTCGTAAAGCCGTGATCGGCGGTGACGAAAATGTCGGTGGTCTTGTCGAGGCCCTGCGCCATGAGCGCGTCCAGCAGTTCGCCCAGCATGGTGTCGGCATCGCGCGTGCCCGCCTTGCCGCTGGGGCCATTGATGCCGGGGGCATACTCGCCGATGCTGTCGCGGCCATTGTGCTGGGACATGTCGGGATCGCGCGACCAGAACAGCAGCACAAAGGGCTTTCCCGTTTCCTGGAAATGCGGCAGCACGATGCGGGTCGCCGCTTTCATCAGGTAAACTTCCTGCTCGATATCCGGAACGCTGGTCCCCGGCGCGGCGCCGGCGACAAATTCCTGCTTCATGGCGCGGCTGAACCAGCCGGGCAGGCCCAGCCCGCCCTCATGGCCGGTGGAATCGTCGATGATCAAGGTCTGGTTGCCGTCGTCGGCGGCGGTGGCATCCTGAATGCGGGCAGGACCTTCCTTGCCGATGATCGCGGTTTGCCAGCCTTTGGCACGGGCAGCGGCGATCAAGCTGGTTTCGCCCAGGTAATTGCCGCCGAACTTCTGGTTCATCTCGTCCAGCACGGTGTCACTTTCCAGAAAACCCAGGGGCGAGTTCTTCAGGCTGATCATGGGCTGACCGACATAAAGCGTATTGCCGAAATCGCCGGTGTCGCCAATGCCATGGCCGGTGGCGATGGCCGAGGCGTTGACCGTGGTGACAGTGGGATAGAGCGAATGACTGTTGGTGAAATCCACGCCGTCATGCTTCAGGCGCGCCATGTTGGGCATGTTTCCCGGCTCGACGCTGCCATAGCGCAAGCCATCGGCGACGAAGATGATCACATTGTGCGGCGGCGATGATTCCTGGGCGGCGGCCGCGGCCGCGAAAAAGCCCAACAGGGCGGCGGAGAGAAAGGCAGATTTCATGGGCAAAACCGTTGATGAAAAGCCACGATAACGGGGCTTTGTGACAGGAAAAATGAGGCATGTAAGCCCGCCTTGACCCGCCCCCCATAAACCGCCAAAAACGCGGCCTTTCCCTGATGGTTTTGCCCGATGCACCCCTACCGGACCCACACTTGCGGCCAGCTTCGCTCCAGCGATGTGGGCCAGACCGTGCGCCTTTCGGGCTGGGTCAATCGCCGCCGCGACCATGGCGGACTGATCTTCCTGGACCTGCGCGATCATTACGGCATCACCCAGTGCGTAATCGAGCCGGATGGCGCTGCTTTTCCGCTGGTGGATACCGCCCGCTCGGAATGGGTGCTGACCCTGACCGGCAAGGTGGTGGCGCGTGCCGAGGGCACCGTGAACAAGGACCTGGCCACCGGCCAGGTGGAATTGCGCATCGAGCAGGCAGCAGTCCAGGGCCAGGCCCAGGAACTGCCGCTGCCGGTGTTCGGCGACATGGATTATCCGGAAGAAACGCGGCTGACGTATCGGTTTTTGGATCTGCGCCGCGAACGGCTGCACAAGAACATCATGCTGCGGGCCAATATCATCACTTCGCTGCGCCGGCGCATGAACGAGCAGGGCTTTACCGAATTCCAGACCCCGATCCTGACGGCCTCTTCGCCGGAAGGCGCACGCGACTTTCTGGTGCCGTCGCGCCGCTATCCGGGGCAGTTTTATGCTCTGCCGCAGGCGCCGCAGCAGTTCAAGCAGCTAATCATGGTGGCGGGCTTCGACCGCTATTTCCAGATCGCGCCCTGCTTCCGCGATGAGGATGGCCGCGCCGACCGCTCGCCCGGCGAGTTCTACCAGCTCGACCTGGAAATGAGTTTCGTCACCCAGGATGATGTCTTCGCCGCGGTCGAGCCGGTGCTGGCGGGCGTGTTCGAGGAATTTGCGAACGGCAAGAAAGTCACCAAACCGCCCTTCGTGCGCATCCCCTATGCCGAGGCGATGCTGAAATACGGCACCGACAAGCCGGACCTGCGCAATCCCATCGAGATCGTGGATGTCAGCGAAATCTTCGGCCGCGCCGAGGTAGAGTTCAAGGCCTTCAAGAACAAGACGGTGCGCGCCATTCCGGCGCCCGGCGCCGGGCCGCAACCTCGCAGTTTCTTCGACAAGATGAATGAATGG
>CAIOFO010000005.1 GCA_903857685.1 uncultured Alphaproteobacteria bacterium | reverse complement strand
TCGCGGCTGGAGACGGTGCCGGTGAACTGGATCAGCCGGTCGGCCAGGGTGGATTTGCCATGGTCGATATGGGCGACGATGGAAAAATTGCGGATTTGGGATAGCTCAGGCATTGGGCCGGGGGTCTAGCAGGCCCCAATTCCCCGGTAAACAGGCGACTTTTGCAGGACCCCCTCCGCCTTTCGCATTGCAAGCGCTGCTACAGGCACCTCCCCCGCCAGCGCTTCGCGCGCGGGGGAGGACTCCCGCGTTTGGGTCGCCAAAAGCCCGTAATTAGGGGCTATAACCCGGACAATGCTGACCTATCTTTATCTCGACTATGGCGGCCATGCGAAATACCGGCGGGAGCTGAAATACAGCCTGATTTCGCTCCGGATGGAGCTTGGTGACAGGGCGGACGCCCAGATCGCGGTCTATAGTGACGCGCCCCTGGTCTACCGCCGCTGGCCCGTGACGGCGGTGGGGATCGCGGCGCAGATTGCGCCCTGGTCGGGCGGCGGGCTTTATCCTCACCGCATCAAGCCGGAAGTGGTGCGCGATTCCCTCAGCCGCTTTGCCGGGCCGGTCTGTTTTCTGGATTCGGACTCCATCGTGCGCCCCGGCTTTCATGCCGAGGTGACGCAGAAGATGGAAGCCGCGGTGGTGATGAATGCCTTCGAAAGGAAAAATCCCTTTCCGCCTCTGTCGGGCTTTCGCTGCCGTTTGCCGCATCTGGGCAACTATCGCTACGACGTTGCCAGCAGCGTCATGTATAATAGCGGCCTGATCGGCATGCGCCCCGAACTTGCCCCGCTGCTGGATGATGCGTTGGCGATGATTGACGCCCTGATCGGCCGGGCGAAGAAATTTCCCGAGATCGAGCAATTCGCCCTCAGCGAGGTCTTGCGGCTTTCCGGAATTGACGTTGCGCAGTGCAATCAAAGTTTTCTGCATTACTGGCAGGGGCGGCGGCGCATCTACATGTCGGGCCAGATCGAGAATAATCTTTCGCCGGACTGGGATGATCTCACGCCGCCGAAAAAATTGGCCGAGATGAATTACTGGGCGATCCGCGCCTACAATTACTATTACGGCGTCACCCATGCTTTGGAATCCTTCAAATGACCGATACGCTCAAGGATCTCTGGCCCGGCCAATCGGAGGCGCTGCTCAAGGCGCTCCACATCCTCACCCATAATGGCGGGCTGAACGCGGATTCGCGGCGCAAGCTCAAACAGGTGCAGCATCTGGCGCAGCTGATAAAGCCGGCGATCGACGCATGCCTGAAGGAAAAAGACCAGCCGGTGCTGGCCGATCTTGGCGCCGGAAAATCCTATCTGGGCCTGATTCTGTATGACCTTTATTTCGCTCCCGCCGGACGCGGCAGGGTCATCGCGGTGGAAGCCCGCGCCGACCTGATCGCGACGGCAAGAAAGATCGCGGCGGAAAGCGGCTTTGCGCGCATGGACATCGCCCATGGCAGGATCGCGGAGGCCGAAGCCGGGCCGGTGGACATCGTCACGGCGCTGCACGCCTGTGACACCGCCACCGACGAGGCCATCCTTTTCGCGCTGAAACACGAGGCGAAATATGTCGCGCTGGTGCCCTGCTGCCAGGCGGAATTGGCAAAGAGCCTGGACGGCACGAAGAATACTCTCGACCAGCTCTGGCGCCATCCCATCCAGCGGCGCGAATTCGGCGCCCAGCTGACCAATGTCCTGCGCGGCCTGTTCCTGGAAGCGCATGGCTACAAGGTGCGGGTGACGGAATTCACCGGCCTGGAACATTCTCTCAAGAACGAATTCATCTATGCCGAGCGCCACCAGCGCTCCAATCCGCGCGCCCGCGCCGAATTTGAAAAGCTGGCGGCGCAGTTGGGCGCGGCGCCTAGGCTGCTGAGTTTTGCGCCGCTATCGCCTTTGCCAGCGGCATAAGCGCCAGAAGGCCCGAAACGACCGACAGTGTCACCAGAGCAATCAGCGAGCGGTCGTAGAGCAGGCCCATCGCGGCGCTGCCGGCAAACCAGGCAATGCCGTAAAGCGCCGAGAAGAGTCCGAAAGCGCGGGCGCGCTGATGCTCCGGGACAAAATTGGCGACCGCGGCATTCATCACCGCGTCGTGCACCCCCAGTGACAAGCCCCAGAGCAGTACGCCTGCCAGCGCCAGGCCGGGACCGCCAAGGAAGGCCAGCGGCGCGACGGCGCCGCCGATCAGGATTCCTGGCACCAGCACAATCAGTCCACGCGCATCGAACCAGCGGCCAAAGACCAGCGATCCCGCGCCCGAAGCGCCCATCGCCAGGGCATAGAAAAGCGGAATCCAGGCGGGGGTGAGCACCGCCTTGCGGGAAAAGTGAAAGGCGATCAGCGGGTAATCGGCAAAGCCGAAACCGACCAGCGCGGCGGCGGCGGCGTAGAACCAGAAGGCCCGCGACAGATGCACCGGCGACGTGTCATGGGCGGTGCGCGCCACATGGCCGGCGCTGGGAAAGCGCAAGCTGACCGTGACGACGCAAAGTATCGTCAGCACGGCGGGAATGGCGAGCCAGGCAAAGGCGGTGCGGTAATCGCCATGACGGGCAAGGACCAGGGCGGCAATCAGGGGTCCGGCGCAGGCTCCTGTCTGGTCCATCGCCTCATGCAGGCCGAATGCCCAGCCCTGGCCGATATGGCTGCCCGCGCGCGACAGCATGAAATTGGCGGAGGGATTGCGCACCGCCTTGCCGGCGCGTTCCATCACAATGAGGAGCGCCGCAAGCTGCCAGCTTCCCGCCAGCGCCAACGCCGGCACCACCGCCATCTGGATGACATAGCCGCTGAGCGCAATCGGCCAATAGGCGCCGCTTTTCTGGGCCAGCCGCCCGGAGACGAGACGGAGCAGATAGCCGACGAGTTCGCCGCCCCCCGCGATGACGCCGACCATGGCGGCGCTGGCGCCCAGCGACCCGAGAAAGGGACCGGAGATGCCGCGCATGCCCTCATAGGTCATGTCCGCGAACAGGCTGACCACGCCGAAGGCCAGGACAAAGGCCAACGCGCTCTTTTTGTCGAACGCGTCCGCTGTCACGCGTCAGCTCCGCAATTGCGCGCCGAGCTTCATCGCCGCCGCCACGATCTTCTGCGCCACGGAATCGATCTCGGGATCGGTGAGGGTCTTGTCCTTGGGCTGCAGCTTGACCGCGATGGCGACGGACTTCTTGCCTTCGGGCACACCCTTGCCCTCATAGACGTCGAACAGCGTTACGCTGTCTATCAGCATCCGCTCGGCATTCCGGGCGGCGCGGATCAGATCGCCCACCGCCAGCGTGCGGTCCACCACAAAGGCGAAATCCCGCTCGATCGCCTGGAAAGGCGAAGGCGAGAATTGCGCCCTGGATTTCGATTTGGGCTCAGGTACGGCGTCCAGGATGATCTCGAAGGCCGACGCCGTCACCTTGATGTCGAAGGCGGCCAGGATCTTGGGATGCAGCTCGCCGAAATGTGCCAATGTTTTTGGCCCCAGCGAGATGGTGCCGCTGCGGCCGGGATGAAACCAGGACGGCGCGCCCGCCATGACCGGGGCGGTCATGGCGCCGCCCATGGCCGCTTCCAGCGCCGCCAGCATGGCGCCCTTGGCGTCAAAGATATCGGCGGGATGGCCGGTCTTGCTCCAATCCCGCACGCCTGTGCCGGTGATCAGCCCCGCCGCGTTGGTTGTCTGCGCCCCGGGCATGCCGCTCTGGAACGCCGCGCCGATCTCGAACAGGCTGAGATCGGCAAAGCCGCGCGCCGCATTGCGCGCCGCAGCCCCCAGCAAGGACGGCAGCAGCGATGGCCGCATGGCGTCCAGGTCCGAGGCGATGGGATTGGAAAGCTGGCGGGCGTCATCGCCGCCGCCGAACAATTTTGCCTGGCCCTGGGCGATGAAGGAAAAGCTGACGCATTCGTTGAAGCCGCGCGCGGCCAGTGTCCGGCGTACGGTGCGGGCGCGGCGCTGGGCGGCGGTCAGAACCGGCTTGGCCACGGCGGACCCACGCGGCAACGCTACCGACGGCACTTCGCCAAGGCCGTGAATGCGCACCACTTCTTCCACCAGATCGGCGGGCCCGTCTATGTCGCGCCGCCAGCTGGGCGGAGTGACATGCAAGGTGGCGTGCTCGGCCACCACGAAGCCGAGATGTTTGAGAATGGCGATGATCTCCTGGCGCGGCACGCGGATGCCGCCCAGCGTCTCGACCAGGCCGGGATCGAACTCGATCGGCTTGTGGGCTGAGGGCAGGGCGCCCGCGATCACCACATCCGATGCCTCGCCACCGCACCATTCCAGAATTAATCGGGTGCAAAGCTCCAAACCGGGCAGCACGAATTCCGGATCGACGCCGCGCTCGAAGCGATAGCGGGCATCGGAAATTATGCCCAGCTTGCGGCCGGCGCGGGCGACCCGCACCGGATCGAACCAGGCGGATTCG
>CAIOFO010000004.1 GCA_903857685.1 uncultured Alphaproteobacteria bacterium | reverse complement strand
GCCGCCAGCGGCTGGCTGGTGGTGACCATGCCGTTGCGCGCCATGGTTTCGGAACGGCCCTGCCCCATCCAGCCTTCGGCGCGATCGCCGCGCGGCGCGCTGCAAAAGACGGGATTGACCGCGCCCGGGCGTGCGCTGCAGCCGGATGACGCCAGATCGGCGGCGCGGAGCGGCGTGATGAAAAAGGCTGCGGCGGACAGAAGGGTGGCGGCGAGAGCAATGCGCATGGCGATCTCCCCTGTTTGGCAGCGGGACTTTATCTCCCGCCGCAGCGGCCCGATAGATCCCCCTTCAGGGTATCAGTCCGGCGGCGCGCTTTCCGCCTCGTGGCTCTTCACATGGCCCATCTTGCGCTGCTTGTATTCCTTCAGCTGCTGGGCGGCGGCGTCGAAGGCCTTGTGAACGACAGCCATGGCCGTGGCGCCGCCCTCCTCCGGATGCTGCTTGACCACCACGGTCTGGCCGGGAACCTGGATATCGATATGCACTTCCGGAACATTGCCGCTGCGGTGGGTGTGGTTCTGCAGGCCGATGGTGACGCGCAAGCTGGTGATGTGCTGGTAGAGATGTTCCAGCTTTTCCACCCGCTCCTTGACCAGCTGCGTCAGCTCCTTGGAAGGTTGCATGTTGCGGAAGAAGAGTTCGGCTTGACTGTCCATGGCGGCCTCTGAAAAAAGCAGGGTGAGTGTGACACGCTTGATCACAGGATGAGAACGCTTTGCCTCCCGGATTCGCCGCCGCCCGGCTAAGTAATTGCTTTCATTAACGTTTTTCTACCTGTGCGTGCCCGCCGCCGGGCGTTAGACTATAGTGTGTCATGAGCCGAAATTTGCCGCCGAAACCCGCCACCGCCCTGATCGCCATGGCCATCGGCGCCCTGGCCGTCGGCAGCATGGCCATCGGCTATGCCGCGATCGGAAAGCTGGCGATCAAGCGGGCGCGCATCAAGCGGCTGGAAATAGACGAACTGGTGATCCGCAGCCTCGCCAGGCCGGACGGCGACATCTAAGGACCGCGCAGCATTTTCACAAGAAATGTCCAGGGCCGGCCGTCAATCGCCGCCAGCCCCAGGCCGATCAGCGCCATGCCCATCACGGCGGGAAGCGTAACCTGCTCGCCCAGGAACGCGGCGCCCAGCAGCAGCGCGCTGACGGGGATCAGCAATGTCACCAATCCGATATTGGTGGCGCCCGCCGCGGCCAGGATCCGGAAAAACAGGATATAGGCCAGCGCGGTGGAGAGCAGCGCGATCCCCGCCAGCGCGCCCCAAACGGCCACGCTGGGCATGGGCAGCAGCCAGGGCCGGTTCACGGCCAGGCAGAAAGGCAGCAGGATGATGCTGCTGGCCGTCACCTGCCCCGTCGCCACCTTCAGCGGCGCCAGGCCGCGAAACCTGCGGCCATAGACGCTGGCGAATCCATAGCTGAGCGCCGCCGCAAGGCACCCCGCCTCCGCCAGCACATCGCCATTGGCGCGCAGCGCATCGGGTCCCACCAGCACGCCGACGCCGGCAAAGCCGAACAGCACGCCGATGGTTTTGTTCCAGTTGAGTTTTTCATCCTGGGTGAAAATCTGCGCCACCAGGATGGTGAAAATCGGCGTGGCGGCGTTCAGGATCGCCGCCAGCCCGCTGGTGATGCGCGTCTCGCCCCAGGCGAACAGGCTGAAAGGCACCGCGCAATTGAGAAAGCCCAGCACCAGGAAATCGCGCCACAGCGCCGGCGTCAGCGGCATGGGATCGCGGCGGACGGCCAGCAGCAGGTTCAGCGCCAGCGCCGCCACGCCCACCCGGCCCAGCACGATGGTGAAAACCGGCAACTCGCTGTCCATCACCTTGTAGAAAAAGAACGAGGCGCCCCACAGCAGCGACAGGGCCAGCAGAAGCAGCCATTCCGTCCGTCCCATGTGCAGCGGCGCGGTCACGGGCCATCCCCTTTTCGGCGCAGTGTGGCACGCCGGACGGCATTCCGACTGCCGAAATACCCGTTCAATGTTGCCATTGATGCCTTATAGAGAGGAGCCGACCTAGGACACGCCCGCCATGACCGACAAGCAGCCCTCCAAGCCCGCAAAGCCCGCCAAACCGGCGCCCAAGACCCAGCCCTATAAAGGCCCGCCCGCCAGCAAGGCCGACCATGCCGCCTACAAGCGGGCCGACAAGAATGTGATCAAGCGCATGCGGGTGAAGTTCTAGCTCTCGATCATCTCCCGCACCTTGTTGCCCAGCGTGGACATGGCAAAAGGCTTGGCCAGGATTTCCATCCCGGCATCCAGGTGGCCGTTGCCGATGGCGGCATTTTCGGCATAGCCGGTGATGAAGAGCACTTTCAGGCCGGGGCGCAGCACCCGCGCCGCGTCGGCGACCTGCCGCCCGTTCATGCCGCCCTGCAACCCGACATCGGTGATCATCAGATCCACGCGCCGGTCGGATTCCCGGACCTTCAGCGCCGCCGCGCCGTCACCCGCTTCCACGATATTGTAGAAACTTTCGGACAGGACCTCGGCCACCAGCATCCGCACCGTGGCCTCGTCGTCCACCACCAGCACGGTCTCGCCGAAACCGCGTTCCACATTTTCCAGCCGCGCGGCGCCATCTTCCTCGATGCCCCCCTGGTGGCGGGGAAAATACAGGCACATGGTGGTGCCCTGACCGGGCTCGGAATAGATCCGCACCTGGCCGCCCGACTGGCGCACGAAACCATAGATCATGGACAGGCCGAGCCCCGTGCCCTGCCCCATCGGCTTGGTGGTGAAGAAAGGATCGAAGGCCCGCGCCCGTACCTCGTCGCTCATGCCGGTGCCGGAATCCGTGACGCTGAGCGAGACATACTGCCCCGGCGCCAGCTCCCGTTCGCGCGCGGCGCGTTCGTCCAGCCACTTGTTGGCGGTCTCGATAGTCAGCTTGCCGCCGTCCGGCATGGCGTCGCGGGCATTGATCGACAAGTTGAGCAGCGAATTTTCCAGTTGCGACGGGTCCACCCGGATCGGCCACAACCCGCCCGCGCCCACCACTTCCATGGACACGTTCGGCCCGATGGTGCGGCGGATCAGCTCTTCCATGCCGCCGATCAGCTTGTTGGCGTCCAGCGCCTTGGGGTCCAGGGTCTGGCGGCGTGAAAAGGCCAGCAGCCGGTGGGTCAGGGCGGCGGCGCGGTTGGCGGACTCGACCGCCGCCTTCAGAAAGCGGTCCACGTCCTGGGTGCGGCCTTCGGCGAGGCGGTACTGCACCCGGTCCAGCGAGCCGGTGATGCCTTGCAGCAGATTGTTGAAGTCATGGGCGATGCCACCGGTGAGCTGGCCCACCGCCTCCATCTTCTGCGCCTGGCGCAGCTGTTCCTCCAGGGCCAGGCGATCGCTGACATCGCGGGCCGTCACCGTCAAGCGCCGCCGTCCGCCATCGGCGGGAATGGGCGTCGCGGTGGCCTCGATCGCCGCGCCGTTCTGGACGCGCAGATAGCGATGCGGCTGGCCGCCGCGCAGCGCCTGACGCAGGTTTTCGCTCAGCAGGGCGGCCACCGGCGGCTCGAACACGTCTTCAACGGTGCGCCCGATCACCGCCTCTCGGGTCATGCCGTAAAGCTGCAAGGTGGCCGGATTGATCTCTTCATATTCAAAGGCGCCGTCGTCGCGCAGGGACAGCATGGCGTGATATTCGGAGGAATAGGTATAGAAGGTGCGGATATTCTGCAGCTCGGTTTCGCGCTGCTTGTCCGCCGTGATGTCGCGGCCGCTGCAATAGACATAGCCGTCTTCAGGCACCCCCACCCAGCTGATCCAGCGATAGCTGCCGTCCTTGGCGCGATAGCGGTTGGGAAACTGGATGGCGGGCTGGCCTTCCTGGGTCAGCTGGAATCCCGCCCTGGTGCGCTCGATATCGTCGGGATGCAGCAGCTCGAAGATGGACATGGAGGCCACCTCGGCTTCCGACCAGCCCAGCATGGATTTCCAGGCGGGATTGGAGGTCTCGAAATAGCCTTTCGAATTGAGCGCGCCCATCAGGTCCGGGCTGAGTTGCCAGGTGCGGCCGCGCGCCTGGGTACGCTCTATGACGCGCCGCTCCAGCTCGGCATTGAGTTCGCGCAGCGCAGCCAAGGCAGCTTTCTGGTCCTCGATATCGGTGTTGGTGCCGACCCAGCGTATGACCTTGCCCGCGTCATCGCGGATCGGCTCGGCGCGGGCAATGTGCCAGCGATAGACGCCATCATGGCGGCGCAGGCGGAATTCGGTCTCATAGACCGCGCCCGAGACCAGCGAGGCGGTCCAGCGCGCGCCCGCGAATTCCAGATCGTCCGGATGCACCATGCGGGTCCAGCCCACGCCGTCCAGCGCGCCATGCGCCGCCCCGCTATAGTCATAGGCACGCTGGTTGAACCAGTTCAGCTGTCCGTCCGGCGCCGCCGCCCAGACATGGTTGGGCACGGCCTGGGCGAAGCCGCGGAACTGGCTTTCGCTTTCGCGCAGGGACGCTTCGCTCTTGCGCAGCTCGGCCTCGGCGCGCCGTCGCTCCACGGCGGTGCGGGTGCGCTGGGCCACTTCACGGATGAATGCGATTTCGTCCGCCGGCCAATCGCGCGCCGTTTCGTGGTTGAGATAGAGCAGCGCGACCAGGCCGCCATCCTCGGACACCGGCATATTGACGAGGGCCTGTGCGCTGATCGCCTTCAGCGCCGCCGCGGTGGGAGCGCTGCGCGGGTCCGTGAAGGCATCGGCCATCACCACGGTTTCGCCGCGCTTCAGGTCCTCGATATAGGAGCCGTAATCGCGGAAATGCAGCACGCCCGCCAGGCTCTTGATGCCCGGAGCGTTCCAGTCGCGCGCGATGGTGATGGTTTCGGCCTTGGGATCAATGGTGCCGTAACCGGAACGGCTGACGCCCAGAACCCGGCCCATAATTTCGGCGGCGGCATAGGCCAGTTCATCGGGATCGTCCAGGTCGCGGATCCGGTCGCTCAGTTCGACCAGCGCGGCGCGGCGGATTTCGGACTGGCGGGCCGCGGTGATGGAGCGGTGGCTTTCCGTGACGTCGTAGCCTTCGGTGAAGATGCCGGTGATCCGGTCGGACGCATCGCGCACCGGCTGGTAAATAAAGTCCAGCAGGCGCTGCTCCGGCGCGTCGCCCGGCGTGCGCTGCAGGGTCACCGGCACCGCGACGCCGCGATAGCTTTCGCCCGTCGCATAAACCCGGTCGAGAAGATCGTAAAAAACCTGGCCCTCGATTTCCGGCAGCGCTTCGCGCACCGTCTTGCCGATCACATCGCGGTGGGCGATCAACTGCTGATAGGCGGCATTCGTGAAGGTGTAGACATGCTCCGGCCCGGTCATCTGGCACATGAAGCTGGGCGCGTCCTGGAACATCTGCGCCAGCCTGTCATGCTGGGCGACGACGGCGCGCTGGGCCAGCACCCGCGCGGTGGTTTCCACCACGATGGCGATGACGCCGCCGGGCTTGCCGCTTTCGTCGATCACCGGCGAATAGTCCAGGTTCATCCACACCGCTTCGGGCTTGCCGGAGCGGTGCAAGGTCAATTCCTGGTCCTTGTAGGACAGCGTGCCGCCGGCCAGGCCGACCTTCATGACATGGTCGTTGAAATCGGCGACTTCGGGCCAGCCTTCGCGCACCTTGCTGCCCAAAAGCCGGGGGTGGCGCCCGCCGGCAAAGCCGGAATAGGCGTCGTTATAAAGCATGATGCCGTCCGGCCCCCACAGCAGCACGATGGGCACGGGGGAATGCAGCAACAGGCCGACAGTGGTCTTGAGGCTCTGCGGCCAGTCCGCCATCGCTCCCAGCGAGCCCGACCAGTCGAAGGCGTTGATGCGGGCCGCCATCTCGCCGTCGCCGGCCAGAAACGGCGGCAAATCCGCCCGATCACGCAAGTCCGTCACGCAACGCCCCCGGGTCTTTGGCCACCCTTGTCGGGGCCGGAACGCCCCAATTTCCCCAAACTCACAAGTGGCGGCAAAGTTCCCGGGCGGAAAAGATCTTGGTTAGCGGCGGTTCGGACGCAGGTCCCGGCGCAGCTGCGCCACCGTGCCGGCGGATACCGGCCCGCCGCCGCCCCAGTTGCCCCGCACGTAACTCAGGACATCGGCGAGCTGGGCATCGTTCAGCCGCCAGGCGAAGGACGGCATGGCGGGCTGGGTGGGGGCACCCTTGGTATCGGCGCTCTGCGTTCCGGCCAGCACCACCCGCGCCAGGGTTTCGGCGCTGGTCTGGCCGACGATGGGATTTCCGGCCAGGGGCGGGAAAATGGCGTTCTCGCCCTTGCCGTCCATGCCGTGACAGGCGGCGCAATTGTCCTGGTAGATTTCCGCGCCTGCCCGCATATGCGGATCGTCGGCCGCCAGCGCGCTGCCCGCAGCGGCGGAGGACGCCGGCACATGCTTCAGATAGACCGCGATGGCCTTGAGGTCGCTGTCGTCCATCTTCGAGGTGGAATAGCTGATAGCCTCGGCCATCGGGCCGGACGCCATGGAATGGCTGTTATGGCCGGTCTTCAGATAGGCCACCAGTTCCGCCACGCTCCAGCCGCCCACGCCGCGCCTGGCATTGGCGGTGATGTCGGGCGCGAACCAGCCGTCCAGCGAGGCGCCGGTCAGCGCCGCGCTGGTGTCGGCGCCCAGGAAGGTCTTGGGCGTATGGCAGGTGCCGCAATGGCCGGGGCCGATGACGATGTCGGCGCCGCGATTCCATTCGGCGGTCTTTGACGCATCGAGTTTGCGCGGGCCCGGCTGGAAGTAAAGCCAGTTCCACACGATCATCAGGGCGCGGATATTGTAGGGAAAGCGCAACCGGCTGGGCGTTGAACGCCGCTGCACCGGCTCGACCGACTGCATATAGGCATAGAGATTGGCGACATCCTCGTCGCTCATCTTCGCATAGGACGGATAGGGCATCGCCGGATAAAGCCGCTTGCCGCCGGGCGAAACGCCCTGCTTCACGGCGCGGCGGAATTGTTCTTCCGACCAGCCGCCGATGCCGGTGGCGGCATCGGGCGTGATGTTGGGCGCGAAGATGGCGCCGAAGCCGGTCTCAAGCGCCGCGCCGCCGGCAAAGGCCCGGCCGCCCGGCTGGGTGTGGCAGCCCATGCAGTCGCCCAGGATCGCCTGGTAACGGCCGTCATGGACCTGCTGGTAATCGGGCTCGGCGCCCGACCAGGCCGGCGCCGCCAGCATGCCGGCCAGAAGCGCGGCGCCCGCGAAATATGCCGCAAGCCGCTTCATGCCTGCACCAGCGGGCCGGGATTCTTGATATAGCGCGTGGTGATGGCTTCCGCCGCCCAATAGGCCAGCGCCGCCACCGTGCCGGTGGGGTTCATCGCCGAATTCTGCGGGAAAGCGCAGGCGCCCATCACGAAGACGTTGGAGACATCCCAGTTCTGCAGGTAGCGGTTGACCGCGCTGGTCTTGGGGTCCGCCCCCATGATGGCGCCGCCGGTATTGTGGGTGGTCTGGTAAGGCACCGAATTCCAGCCCTTGCGCGCCTTGCCGCTGGTGAGAATCTTCGGGTTCAGCGTCTTGGCGATCTTGACGCACTGCTCGCCGACCCAGTTCTGCATGCGGATGTCGTTGTCGGGGAAATCGAAGGTGATGCGCAGCAGGGGGCGTCCGAAATTGTCCGTATACGTTGGATCGAGGTCCAGGTAATTGCCCCGCTGGGCATAGCTGGAGCCCGAGCCGCCGATGCTCATGACGTGGCCATAGGTCTTGGCGGTGGCGTCCTTCCACTTGCTGCCCCAGCGCGGCGTGCCCGGCGGGGTGGGACGGCCCTGAATCGGCCTGCCGTTGCTTTCGCCCGAGCCGATGGAGCAGCCGCCGACGAAGTCCAGCTTGGAATGGTCCATGTCCGAATTGAAGTCATGCGCCGAGCTGCTGAGCGCCCCGGCCCCCATGAACGGGTTGAAGCGCTTGTCGTCGAAGATCATCGAGGCGCCGCCGCCGCCGGTCTGGTAGCAGTAATTGCGCCCCACCACGCCTTCATTGGTATTGGGATCGTAGGGCTTGCCGATGCGCGACAGCAGCATCATGCGCACATTCATCAGCCCGTATCCGGCCATGATCACCAGGTCGGCCGGCTGCTCATATTCGTTGCCCGAGGTATCGACATAGGTCACGCTCTTGGCGGTCTTGCCGTCGGGATGCAGGTTGACGGTCAGAACTTCGCTCTCGGTGCGCAGCTCGAAATTGTCCTTCTTCATCAGTACGGGAAGGATGGTGGTCTGCGGCGCGGCCTTGGAATAATTGGCGCAGCCGAAACGCTCGCAATAGCCGCAATAGGTGCATTCGCCCATGGCGACGCCCAGCGAGTTGACATAGGGCCGCGAAATGTTGGCGGACGGCGACGGGAAAGGATGCAGGCCGTATTCGGTCGCCGCCTTGGTGAACAGCGACGAGGAATAAGGCATCTTCAGCGGCGGGTTGGGATATTCGCGCGACCGCGATCCCTCGAACGGATTGCCGCCCGGCTGCACCACGCCCTTGATCACGCCCGCCTTGCCCGAAACGCCGGCGACATACTCGAACTTGTCGAAGCAATGCTCGATCTCGTCCCAGGTCACGCCCCAGTCCTGGATCGTCAGGCCGTCGAATTTCTTGGCGCCGTATTTCTGGGTGAGATGGGTCTTGAGGATGAAATCCGACGCCAGGTAGCGCCAGCTGAAGCCGTTCCAGTGCACGCCCGCGCCGCCCACGCCCGCGCCGGGCAGGAAGGAGCCGTAATCGCGCATCGGCAGCGCCGTCTGCGTCAGGTCGTTGCGCATGGTGATGGCTTCCTGCGACGGCTGCAGGAACAGTTCGCGCCGGATGGCATAGCGCAGTTCATCGGGCATGTAGCCGATGTTGAAATCGGTGGCGGTGTCGCGCCAGGGGCCGCGCTCGATGGCGAGCACATCCAGCCCCGCCTCGGTCAGTTCCTGCGCCAGGATGGCGCCGGTCCAGCCGAAGCCGACGATCACCACGTCTCTTCTGGGCATCAATTTTGCCATGCCTCAGCCCTTCACATTCCAGCCGGGAGCGCCGCTCATGATCGAAACCGGGCCGTGCGGATAGGGCTGGTTGTATTTCTCGACATAGTCCCGGTAGTCATAGCGCGCGCCGGGAAAGCCGATCATCTTCCACGAGGCCATGTCCTTGTTGCCGCCATAGAGCGGATCGGCGAAGAAGCCTTCCATCGTGTTCTGCAGCAGCAGCTCGAAGAACTGCCGCGTGCTGAAACCGGGCGCCAGCTTCAGCGTGATCTTGCCCTCTTCCAGCCCGCTCAGGATCGCGTCCTGCTGCTCGCCGGTCAGCTCGGCGAACGACTTGCCGGCATTGGCGGCGCGGACATGGTCTTCCAGCGCCTTCAGGCCGATGCGATAGCGTCCCGATGGCGTCAGCTCGCCCTGGTAGCCCTGGGTCGGCAGGCCCGGCAGGAACGGACCCTTGTTGTAGAGATGGCTGGACTTGCCGAACGAGCCGGCCAGCTGGCGGTCGATGAACACCGCGCAGCCCGCATCCTTGCCGCCCGGCGACAGGTGATCCGCCGGGATCAGGCGGTCCACGATGGCCTCGACGGTGATGACTTCACTGGGGGTGAGGAAATACCAGCCCAGCGGATTGATGGGCTTGGGCGGATCGCCGGCAAATGGCGACCAGGGCAAGCTGTGCGGCATGGTGTGGGCGAACGCGCCTCCGGTCAGCGCGGGCAGCGCCGCCACCGATGCCAGAAAACGGCGGCGGCACATCTTCAGCGGCCGATTATCCAGCATGCCCCACCTGAAAACTTGTCGTTTTTTGCCCTTGCCGCGATTCTAGCCCAGGCCGTCCGGACCGGCAATGCATGGCTTTGCGTCCATGCAGTCGCCGGCCGGCGGAATAGGTCAAGCCATTACATGTTGACGCGGAAGCCCACCTGGTACATGCGGCCGATGCCGTCATAGATCTGCAGGTTGGTCGTGCTGCCGCCCGCGGTGCTCGGGATGTTGGGCGGCGGCGTGTTGGTGAAGTTGGCGATGGTGCCATAGAACTGCAGGTGCTCGTTCCACTTGTACGACGCCGACAGGTCCAGGTAGCCCACCCACGGGATGGAGTTGTTGTCCACCTGCACGCCGCTCTGCCACAGATTGTTGAGCTTGGCCGGGCCGATGAAGCGGGTCTTGATGGTGCCCTGCCACGGTCCGTCGTTATAGGCCGCCTGCAGCGTCAGCTTGAACTTGGGCGTACCGTTATAGGCGGCATCCGCACCGAGCTGGCCGGCGCCGTCCGAGGTCACGCCGAACAGGTTCTGGCTGAACTCGTCGGTATAGTTGCCCAGCACGCCCAGGCCCAGCGTGCCGGAGAACAGGTCCATCGTGTAGTTGGACTGGAAGTCCAGGCCCGAAGCCGTCTGCGAGCCGACATTCTGCGGCACGTTCAGGATCAGGTTGAGCTGCCCCGGATAGTTGGCCTGGGGGAAGTTTGGATTGCCGTAGAACAGGTCGGCGCAATAGAACGCCGAGCCGGCGGCGCACTGGTTGAGCACCTGCAGGTTGGTGGGCGTGAAGATCGCGCCCTTGATGACGATCGAATACCAGTCGAACGAGGCCGACAGGCCCGGGACCCAGTGCGGCGTCAGCACGACGCCGCCCGAAACCGTGTTGGCCTGTTCCGGCACCAGGTTCGGATTGCCCTGCGCGGTATAGTAAACCGTCACGGCCTTGCCGGTCTTGGGATCGATGGTGTTGCTGCCCAGATTGTACTGCGGCACCGCGAACAGTTCTGAGATGATGGGGGCGCGAATGTCTTCCGACCAGGTCAGGCGAAGCTTGACGTCGTCGTTGACCTGGCTGGTCGCACCCAGCTTCCAGGTCTCAACCACGCCGCTGGTGGAATAGCCGGTGATGCGGCCCGCCAGCGAAACGTCGATCGACTTGACGAAGCTGTCCTTGACCACCGGGGCGTCCACTTCCAGGAAGCCTTCGGTCACCGAATACTGGCCCGAGAAGGAGCTGAAATTGGCGTTGCTCCACAGCGCCGGGCCGTCGATCAGCGGGAAAGCGGCCTGGTTGCGCTGCTGTTCATGGCGATACTCGGCGCCGAACGCCACGGCGACCTTGCCGGCCGGCAATTCCCAGGGAAGCGTGCCCTGCATCGAGGCGGACGCCACGTCCTGGTACATGGTGTAGAGGACCGAGTTGACCAGCGCCGGATTGTTGCGGCCCGGATCGACATAGTTCAGCGCGGCCTGGGTCACGTTGCCGTTGCCGAAGATGTTGAGCGGCACGCAGCCATTATAGGGGTTGGTCAGGGTCGAGGCGCAGACCGTGTTGCCCAGCGGCAGGCCCGAATTGCCCTTGTTGAGCGCCGTGACGGTGACCGCGTCAACCGCGTTGTTGTAGTTGGCGGTCAGCGCGTCCTGCGGGTCCTTCTGCACTTCGCGGACCTGGCTGTGCTGGACATAGGTGTTCCAGGACCAGTCCTCGCCGATCGTGCCTTCCAACGTAAGAACGCCGCGCATCAACTGGCGATTGCTGTAGTTGATGCCGTCGCAGCAGGTGTTGTTGGCCAGCTGCGCGATCGAGGGCCTGGTGGGATCCAGGTTGCCCAGATTGTCGGTCGCCACCGAGATGGTGGAGAGGCCGGCGGCGGTCATCGCCGCCTGGGTTGCGGCGGGAATGAAGGGGTTGCCGCTCTTGATGGTGACGGCGGACTGCTTGTCGGCCGTGACGTTGGTTTCATAGTTGGTGCCGTAGTTCAGCTGCAGCGAAGCCTGGATCTCGGGCGTGATCTTGTACTTGGCGAAGCCGAACAGCGTCGTGCTGTGATAGGGCACCGACCCCATCGTGAGCTGGGCGGTGTTGGTGTACTGGTTGGCCGAGCAGTTGACGCAGTTGCCCGCGAACACCTGGCCGAAATTGAACGGCACCGGCTGGGCCGGCGAACCGGTGAACTGCGTGCCGGCCAGCGGGCCGGAAGTGATCAGGCCGCCCTGGGTATAGGACGCCGAGCCCAGCGGGGTGCTGGTGTGGATATAGGTCGGCAGGCCCGTCTTGCCCGGATAGAACAGCGACGACGGCATCAGGGTGCGCGGCGAGTACCAGTTGGTGTTGACCAGGAACATGGCCTGCGGGCTCATGATGTAGGAGCCGCTGACGATGACATGGCCGCGGCCGCCGAAGATGTCGGTGCCGAAGCTGGCATCGGTGCGCCACTGCTGGTGCGTGTTCGTCTTGTTCTGGCCGGCTTCCTCGTTGAGCTTGAAGCCGTCGAAATTCTTGTTGAGAATCAGGTTGACCACGCCGCCGACCGCGTCCGAGCCCCAGGCCGCCGAAGCGCCGCCGGTCACCACGTCGATGCGCTGGACCAGCGCCGAGGGAATGGTGCTCAGGTCGGAACCGCCGCCCGAGGGATTGGAGGTCACGACGCGCTGGCCGTCGAACAGCACCAGGGTGCGAATGACGCCGAGGTTGCGAAGGCTGACCGTATCCACGCCCGCATCGCCCTGGGCGGCGTCGCCGGACTTGGCGCCGTTGCTCAGGCCCTGCGAGGCGCCGAGGGAGGGAAGTTCGCGCAGCGAGTCGCCGATATTGATGTTGGCCTGGCTTTCCAGCTCGGCCATGCCGACCACCGTCACCGGCGTCGGCTGCGTATAGCCCGCGATATTGATGCGCGATGCGGACACGACAACTTGTTCGATATCCTGCGCGTGGGCGGCGCCCATCGAGGCAACAGCCGCCAATGCGACCGTCGAGCCGCACAGCATCAATTTCTGAAACAGATTATTCATTGGATCCCGCCCTGTGTTTTTTTATAACGCTTGTGTGAATGGAGGGGAAAACCTCCCGGTCAGTCTTGATCCAGATCAAGTTGCGTCAACTGGGCGCGGTGCCCGGCCTTGCATCGCGATGGCGGCGGCCTTCGCACCGCAGCATAAGCGCGCGCATGGGATCGGGCTGAACAGGCCGGCGCGATGTCCACCATTGCTGCGAACGCGGAAACTAGGCGCAACGCCCGGTTGCGCCGCATTGCAGCAAGCAGCTTCTGCTCAGCGCACCCGTTCCACCTGGTAGACTTGCTTGCCGACCTTCATGTTCATGATCCCCAGCTGACCGGCGGGAACAATCGTGACGGCATACTGCTCGGGCCGGTCGTGCCAGTCGGCCATGACCGAGTCGCCGACCACCTGCCTCCAAGTTTCGCCGTTTGCCAGCACGACGACAAAGAAGCCACCCTTTTCAAACCGGTAGGACGACATCCGCGTCGGCGCCTCGCCCTTCACATCCGTATGCGTGTAGAGACGCGCGAAAAACCCCAGTTTCTTTTCGGGTGCCGGCGCGCGATAGGGCGCGATGGCCGCCTGGGGCGCGGTTGGCCCCGCGCCCGGCACCAGCATCTGCTGGCTGGCCGGCGCCGGCGGAAGTCCCAGCCTGCCGCGCATGGGCTGGGCCGCGCCGTAATAGCAATCCAGCCAGCTGCGGTCGTCGGCAATGCCGTCGCACCGCGCCGACCCGGCCCGGACATCTTCGCGCGGCCCCGCAAGCGCGGGCACGGCGCATGCCGGCACGGCGATCATCGCCACGGTGACCATCAACAAGGCGCTGCGCAATTCCATGTCACTTCTCCCTGCCGTCCGATGAATAGGCAAATCCAAACCGAGTCAAAGCTCCTGCCGCGACGGAAGCGTTGATGCAATATTACATCGCTCCAAAAAATTCGAAACAACCTTACATCGTCCCAACATTTTCCCGGCAATGTTACTTCGCCCCAACAATGCGCCATACGCTCTCTTGATCCAGGTCATCTTGTAATTATCGGCGGCGCCTCAACATTTCAGCGGCCTTTTTCACCCCAAAATGGGTGGGTCCGGTTTGTCTTGATCTGAATCAAGATGCTACAGTGAGAACGGTGGATCTGTCCTTGTTGCCATAAAAACAATCGCGGCGCACAGGCCTTTGCTTACTGCCAATCAGTCCTGGATGTGATTACTGGGGGTCTGACATGACTTCGGATTGCGCGGCGTGTCCGGTTCGCCGGGACAGCTTCTGCCAGACCGTGCCCGCGCGCGATCTGAAAGCCCATTCGAAAAAACGCAGCTTTGTGGAGTTCAAGCCGCGCCAGACGGTGATGGTCGAGGGTGAGCCGGCAACATCCCTCTTCATCGTGACCTGCGGGATCGTGAAACTGCTGCGTTCCCTGCCGGACGGCCGCACGCAGATCGTCGGCTTCCGCCAGGCTGGCGAATATTTCGGCCTGGGCGAGCGCGATACCTACACCACCTCGGCGGAGGCCATTTCCGGCACGCGGCTGTGCCGCTTTTCGCGCCCGGACGTGGCGGCGATGCGCCGCGCCCTGCCGCAACTCAAGAAATACATGAATCGGGAGAGCCTCAGGCAGCTTACCGCCGCCCAGGACCAGGTGCTGCTGCTGGGCCAGATGACCGCGCGCGAAAAGGTCGCGAATTTTCTGATGGTTTACGGCTACCGCGCGCCGGGCGACACCGCCAGGCCGCAACGTCTTGCCAAGCTGCCGATGAGCCGGTCGGAAATCGCCGACTTCCTCGGCCTGACCGTCGAGACGGTATCGCGAATGCTTGCCGCGCTCGCCAATGAGGAAATTATCGCGATCGGGCAGAAGACCCATTCGGTCCATGTTCTCAATCCTGTTGCGCTTGCGGGCGCCGCCAGGCCCGGCGTTGCAATAGCCCGGCACGCGGGATAAGAAAACGCAAAGGCCGGGCGCAGCGCCCCGCTGCAAAAAAATCGGGGGTTGGCATGCGCAATCTTTCGCGCCGTATGGTTTTGTCCTTGCCGTTGCTGGGTCCGCTTCTGGCGAAGACCGCGGCGAGGGCGCAAACCGCGGGTGCTGCCGACACCGAATGGCGCAACTATGCGGGAAATCTCGCCAGCACGCGCTATGCGCCGCTGGACCAGATCAACAGCGACAATTTCAGCAAGCTGGAACTCGCCTGGCGTTTCAAGCCCGACATGCTGGGCGCGCGCCCGGAATATGTCTGGGAAACCACGCCGCTGCTGATCAAGGGCATTCTCTACACCACCGCCGGTTCGCGCCGCGATGTGGTGGCGCTGGATGCCAGCAATGGCGAGATGATCTGGATGTACGGCATGAATGAGGGCGACCGCGGCCATAACGCGCCCCGCCAATTCTCCGGCCATGGCGTCTCCTACTGGAGCGACGGCAAGGAAGCGCGCATCATCTATGTCACGCCCGGCTACCACATGATCGCGCTGGATGCCCGCACCGGCGTTCCCATCAAGGGCTTCGGCGTGAACGGCGTGGTGGACCTGAAGCAGAATGACGACCAGACGATGGATCTGGTCACCGGCGAGGTCGGCCTGCACTCCACCCCGCTGGTGATGGGCGATGTCGTCGTGGTCGGCGCCGCGCATCTGTCGGGCGGCCAGCCCCGCACCCGCAAGAACGTCAAGGGCTATGTCCGCGGCTTCGACGTCCGCACCGGCAAGCGCAAATGGATTTTCCACACCATCCCGCGCAAGGGCGAATTCGGCTATGACAGCTGGATAAAGGCCGGCCAGGCGGAAGAAGCCGGCAATACCGGCGCGTGGGCGCAGTTTTCCGCCGATCCCGAGCTGGGACTTGTCTACATCCCGGTCGAACTGCCCACCGGCGATTACAACGGCCAATACCGCGCCGGCAATGCGCTGTTCGGCGAAAGCATCGTGGCGGTGGATGTCCATACCGGCAAGCGCAAATGGCATTACCAGACCGTGCATCACGGCTTGTGGGACAATGACATTCCCTGCGCCCCGATCCTTTGCGACATCCCGGTCAACGGCAAGACCGTCAAGGCGCTGGCCCAGCCGACCAAGCAATGCTTTCTCTATGTCCTCAACCGCGAAACCGGCGAGCCCGTCTGGCCCATCGTCGAAACGCCGGTGCCCGCCGGCGATGTTCCGGAAGAATGGTATTCGCCCACCCAGCCCATTCCCAGCAAGCCGCCCGGTTATGAATTGCAGGGCATCCGCATCGACGACCTGATCGACTTCACGCCGGAGCTGCGCGCCCAGGCGGTTGCTCTGGTCAAGAACTACACCATCGGCCCGCTCTTCACGCCGCCCACCATGGCGGTGGCCGGCGGCAATCGCGGCACGCTGCATACGCCGGGCTCGGAAGGCGGCACCGACTGGCCGGGCGGCGCCTATGACCCGGAAACCCATATGGTCTATGTCTTCTCGCAGCGCGTGGTTTCCAATCTCGGCGTCATCAAGAATCCCGCCCTCGACGTTTCCGACTTTGAATATCTCCAGGGCACGCCCGGCCAGGCGCCGCGCGTCACCCAGCCGATG
>CAIOFO010000003.1 GCA_903857685.1 uncultured Alphaproteobacteria bacterium | reverse complement strand
TCCATCAAGGAACCTCCTGTTCGCGTTTCGACACGCGCAAATTCCAGCCTGCGCGGACAACCAAGGCTCAGGGCGCGGGGATTTTCCCAAATCCCGGCGGCGGCCGATCCGAAGGAAGGGCGCCGGAGTGCTGCCTTTTGAACCATGCGTCCCGGCGTCTGGCCGTTCTGCGACGACAAAATTAGACGCCCGCTTTGCGCAGACGTCAATGCCGTTATTTTCGCGCGCCTGCGATCAAAGCGCTGCGACCGGAATTTATGTCCGTTGGCGGCCTAAGCGACCACAGCCCGCGCGCAGATCATGCGGTCGCGGCCCTCGCGTTTCGCGCGATAGAGGGACTGATCGGCCACCGCGACCAACTGTTCCCCCGTCATGTCGAAATTTCCGGCGATACCGGCGATACCGCCACTGATGCTGACATAGGCGCCGGCGGAGGAATATGCGTGCGGGATTTTCAGGTTGGCAACCGCAACCCTGCAGGCTTCGGCAATCCGGGCCGCGCCGGCCAGGTCGGTATCGGAAAGGATCAGGGCGAACTCCTCGCCGCCATAGCGGGCCGCCATGTCGCCGGGGCGCTGGCAGCAGGACTGCAGCGCGGCGGCAATAAGCTTCAGGCAGGCATCGCCGGCCTGATGCCCATAATGATCATTGAAACTCTTGAACGAATCCACGTCGCACAGGACGAAGGAAAGTGGGCGCTTGTGCCGGGACGCCACCGCAATTTGACGGGCCAGATAGTTGTCCATGAAGCGGCGATTGGCAATTCCGGTGAGGCCGTCATGCAGGGATTGTTGCTCCAGGAGCCCGTTCGCGGAGAGCGCGGCCGACAATTGGGAAATCTGCTCGGTGCGTTCCTTCAGCAGCTTTTTAAGTCCGGCGTTGAGATTGACCACATTGCTCTCGGCCCGTTCGCGGGTAATGTCGAGCTTGCGCAATGCGTATGCCGTCCACAAGATGGCAATCAGGCAAACCGCAATGCTCAGCGATACCATGATGGCCAACGCAAACCTTATGTCGTAGTACCCGGCTTGCTGGCCCCAAAGACTCAACCAGCCAAGCGCAATCAGAACCGGAGGAATGACGGGAAGCAGCCGCCGGCAAACCGTGCCGCCGGCGGTATGGCTGGCCGCAATGTTGGCAATGCCGTGCGTGGGATCCGCCGCCTTGATGGAGAGTGCGAGAATGAGCGGTGTTATGGCCCCATGGACCGGAATGGGGTTGAATGGCTTGACGTCATAGAGCGCGCTGACGCCATAGATGTAACCGACAATCGCCAACAGCGGTATGAAGAGAATCAGAAACGTTATCCCATGGGCAAATATGGCAATTTGCCCGCGGCGCGATTTGAGGCCCAGCAGCGCGACACCCACGATGACAAGGCTGAAGGATGTGATTGGGGACATCCGGCCGCGATAGAAATTTCTTGGGCCGACGGAATTGTCGGGCCAGAGAAACTGGTCGATGCAGAGATTCAGCCTGAAGACATCCTGCGCCAGGGTCAGCGCCGCCAGGGCGATCAGGAGGAGGGCAAGAACTCGCGCGACCCAAAAGGCTTTTGAATCACGGTTTGGCGTGCGCAGCAACCACAGAGCCGTGCTGGCTGAGATGAAGGCGCAGGCCGTATTCACCTTCATCGAGGCGAGGCCGGGTGCCAGGCTCGTCAGGGTCGGAATGTTCAGGACCCAGCCGATCAGGACCGCAATGCCCACACCACCAACGACGAGACAGCCAAGCCGGACGAAGCTATCGAGTTTTGCAACCGTCGAATGAGCCGGGGTCATCTGGAAAGGGACCGGCAACAGGGCAAGAGGACGCTCAAGGCGAGTTTCGGGCGGAATACTATCGGTACACGCACAACTCCCATCATGCCCCTCTCTTGCGGCCGGCGGTGACAGGAATTTTCTCGCGACGAGACTGCCAAGCGGCCTTCCGGCTTCTGACGGACGTTAGCTTCCGGCTTTGAAATTCACAGGCCCGGAATACACCTAGGCCAAATGGAAATTTTCATTAACCAGACGGCCGGCCGGTCAAGAACCGCTTTTCAGGCCTTTGACCAGCGCCATCGCCGCCGCCGGATTTTTCTTCTTCTCGCCGCTGATCATGAACAGGAACACATCGCGCGGCTTTTTCGGCGCGGCATTGGCAACCAGTTTCATGTCCTTGGGCGCCGCCCCGGCCTGCCATGTCCTGGCGCGCGCCGCCCACTTTTTCAGCGCCGGAGCGGAATAGCCCAGCTTTTCCTTTTTCAGCGTCCCCATCAGGCGGACATACACGAAACCCGCCGTGACATCGGCGATGCAGGGAAATTCCGCGTCGCAGTCGGCGATGATGGCGACATCATGCTTGCGGCAAAGCGCGACGAACGCGGCGCAGGCGAAACTCTCATGACGCACTTCCACGGCATGGCGCAGCGCCAGGCCATCCTGTTTGCGCGGCAACAGCGCCAGGAACGCCGCGAAATCCCCGGCGTCGAATTTCTTGGTCGCCATGAATTGCCAGTTGATCGGCCCGAGCTTGCGCTTCAGCCCCGTGATGCCGCTCTCAAGAAATTTCCCGATCGAGGGGCCTGCCTCCGCCAGCACCCGGCGGTTGGTGGCGAAACGCGGCCCCTTCAGGGTGAAGACAAAATCGTCCGGCGTCTCGTCATGCCAGCGGGCGAAACTTTCCGGTTTTTGCGAGCCATAATAGGTACCGTTGATCTCGATGGCGGTAAGATGGCGGCTGGCATATTCCAGTTCGTGTTTCCGGCTGAGGCCCCTGGGATAGAAGTTGCCGCGCCATTCGTCGAACACCCAGCCTCCGACGCCGACATAAATGCTCATGCGATAAACTTTTCATACAGTTCGGGCTTGAAGCCTGCGAGCAGCTTTGCGCCCTTTACCAGCACCGGCCGCTTGATCATGGCAGGCTGGGCCAGCATCAGGGCAATGGCCTTCTGCTGCGTCAATCCGTCCTTGTCCCTGTCTGGCAATTTCCGGAACGTGGTGCCGGCGCGATTGAGCAGCGCTTCCCAGCCCAGCGCCTTGGCCCATTTCTCCAGCCGGTCGCGATCAATGCCTTCGGTCTTGTAATCGTGAAACGAATAGGCGACGCCGTGCCCTTCCAGCCAGGCACGGGCCTTGTGCATGGTATCGCAGTTCTTGATTCCGTAAATCGTCACCATCTTGGCGATGCTAGCGCAGATTCAGTGATCCTGCTGCGCCTGGCGCCCCATGTCGCGCAGCACCGCCAGTGTGCGGCGGGTGCGGGCGAGGTCTTCGGCGCCCACCCGCGCCAGCAACTCGGCATCTATCCACGCCCGCGCCGCTGCCTGCGCCGCCGCCGCCGCCATGCCGCGCGGTGTCAGTGTGACGGTGAGCTTGCGGCGGTCGGATTCATCCGCCGTCCGTTCCAGGTAACCGCGCAGCACCAGCGTATCCACCAGTTGCCCCGCCGCCTGCTTGGAGACGCCCAGTTCCGCGATCAGGCGGCTCAGGGGCGCCCCGCCCGCGCCCAGCGCCAGCCCGTCGATCAGATAGAGGCCGTTCCTGGGAACATCGTCATAGCCCGCCTCTGACAGGGCCCTGGTCATGGCCCGGCCATAGGTCGCCCGGGCGTGCCGCAGCAGGGCAGGCATCACGATTTCCTTGAAACGGGGGCGTTCGTCGCTCATCGAGGCGAAATTATAGAAAAAAATATTGATAGTCAATTATATTGACTATCTACTCCCACTCAATCGTGCCGGGAGGCTTGCTGGTAATGTCATAGACCACCCGGTTGATGCCGCGCACTTCATTGACGATGCGGGTCGCCGTGCGGGCCAGGAAGCTGTGCTCGAAGGGATAATAGTCCGCCGTCATGCCGTCGGACGAGGTCACGGCGCGCAGGGCGCAGACATGGTCATAGGTGCGGCCATCGCCCATCACCCCCACCGTCTTGACCGGCAGCAGCACGGCAAAGGCCTGCCAGATCACATCGTAAAGCCCGGCCTTGCGGATTTCGTCCAGGTAAACGACATCCGCCCTGCGCAGGATCTCGAGTTTTTCTTCCGTGATCTCGCCGGGAATACGGATGGCCAGGCCCGGCCCGGGAAAGGGATGACGGCCGACAAAGGCGGGCGGCAGGCCCAGCTCGCGGCCCAGGGCCCGCACTTCATCCTTGAAGAGTTCGCGCAACGGTTCGACCAGCTTCAATTTCATGTAAGCGGGCAAGCCGCCGACATTGTGATGGCTCTTGATGGTGACCGACGGCCCGCCGGTGGCCGAGACGCTTTCGATCACATCGGGATAGAGCGTGCCCTGGGCGAGAAATTCCGCGCCGCCCACCTTCTGGCTTTCCTTGTCGAATATGTCGATGAAAGCGGCGCCGATGATCTTGCGCTTCTGTTCCGGGTCGCTGACGCCGGCCAGCCGTCCCAGGAAAAGCTCGGCGGCCTGCGCATGCACCAGCGGAATATTGTAGTGGCCCCGAAACAGCGAAACCACCTCGTCGGACTCGCCCTCGCGCATCAGGCCGGTATCGACGAAAATGCAGGTGAGCTGATCGCCGATGGCTTCATGGATCAGGACCGCGGCGACCGAGGAATCCACCCCGCCGGACAGGCCGCAGATCACCCTGCCCTTGCCGACCTGGGCGCGGATCTTCTCCACCGCCGCGGCGCGGAAGGCATGCATGTTCCATTCGGCCTCGATGCCGGCGATGCGGCGCACGAAATTGGCCAGGATGGTGGCGCCGCGCGGCGTATGCACCACTTCGGGATGAAACTGCACGCCATAGAAACGCCGCTTCTCGTCGGCGATCACGGCATAGGGCGAGCTTTCGCTGGTCGCCACCACGGCGAACCCCGGCGGAATGGCGGTGATCTTGTCGCCATGGCTCATCCACACCGGCTCGCTGCCGCTCTCGGCCAGCCCTTCCAGCAGCGGCGAGGAATGCTTGACGTGGATATCGGCGCGGCCGAACTCGCGGTTGTGCCCGCCTTCGACCTTGCCGCCCAGCTGGGCGCACATGGTCATCTCGCCATAGCAGATGCCCAGCACCGGCACGCCCATCTGGAACACCGCCTGCGGCGCACGCGGCGTATCGTCTTCCGTGACGCTGGCCGGGCCGCCCGACAGGATGATCGCCTGCGGTTTCTTCGCCAGCGCCGCGTCGGCCTTGTTGTAGGGCACGATCTCGCAATAGACCCCGGCCTCGCGCACGCGCCGCGCGATCAGCTGGGTGACCTGGCTGCCGAAATCAATGACCAACACGCTCATGGGTTGCCGGTCTTCGTTCCTTCGGCATTCGCCGCGCGTTTGTCATTGGCGCCGCGGTCCAGCGCGGCGATCGCTTTCTGGGCCGGCATATCGGTGGGATCGATCAAAAGCGCTTCTTCATAATAGCTGCGGGCGGCATCCGGGGCATTGCTCGCGGCATAGATATCGGCCAGCGCGTCATAGGATGACGGACGCGCCGGATCGGCAACGATGGCCGCCTGGGCCAGGCGCAGCGCCAATTCGGTCTCGCCCTTGCTCTGGGCGTCGCGCGACTGGGTCACAAGGCTGGCGGGATCGGGCTGCGGATCGACAACCGTGGCGGCAGGCTTCACCGGCTTTTTGGCGGTGGCGGCCTCAACCGGGCTCAGCAAGGACAAGGTTGCCAGCAGCAAAGCCGCCAAAAGCGCGGGTAAACAGGAATCGGGCGGGAACCTCATATGGAGAGTTTAGTCGTTTCCGGGGCCGCGAGTCATGCGTCAGATGCGGGTCAGAAAGGCGGCATAAAAGCCGTCGGTTGCCGTGCTGGCGGGGGAAGCCTGAAAATCCGGCTGCCAGCGGCGAAAAGCGGGGTTTTTCGCCAGGAATGCCTCGACCTGCTGCTCGTTTTCGCAAGGCAGGATGGAGCAAGTGGCATAGACCAGCCGTCCGCCCGCCTGCCGGCACAGGCCCGCGCCCTGGCGCAGCAGCCGCTCCTGGGTCTCCCGCAGCCCGGCAAGCTTTTGCGGGGTCAGCCGCCATTTCAGTTCCGGCTGGCGGCGCCATGTCCCCGAGCCGCTACAGGGCACATCCAGGAACACCAGGTCGAAGGGGGCTCCATCGGAAGCATTGGCCGGCGGCAGTCCCAATATATGGCTGCGAATGATGCCGGCCCCGGCCCGCGCGGCCCGCGTTTCCAGTTCCGCCAGCGCCGCGCCCCGCACGTCGCAGGCGATGATCTCGCCGTCATTGTTCATGGCGGCGGCCAGCGCCAGCGACTTGCCGCCCGCCCCTGCCGCCAGGTCCAGCACCCGCATGCCCGGCCTTGCCCCGGCCTGCTCCACCGCGATTTGCGCCGCCTGGTCCTGGATCTCGAAGGCGCCGGATTCAAACAGCGCATGCTTGTTCAGCCCGGCGCTGCCTGCGGCGCAGCGAACGCCATGCGCACCCACCGCCGCGCAGTCGAACTTGTCCTGAACCAGGCGCGCCAGCACCGCGTCGCGCGAGGCCTTCAGGCTGTTGACGCGCATATCCACCGGAGCACGGCCCGCGAAACCCGCCATCTCCTCCAGAAGCTTGTCACCGAATCTTCTCGTCAATTCGCTTTCCAGGAATTGCGGAAATTCGCCCTTCACCCACAGGGGCGCATCGCCCGGCGTTGCCGCAATCACCGCCTGCTCCGCCTGGCTCAGCGGCGCGGGACCATAGCCGCCGGTAAAAAGCGCGGCGGGGTCCTTGCCCTCCGCCAGCAGCGCGGCGATCACCAGGGCGCGCGGGCCTTCGCGGCCCATGCGATGGGCGAATTCCGCGCGATGGCGCAGAACATGAAATACCAGCTCGGTGATCTGCCGCCGGTCGCCCGAGCCGGCGAATCGCCGCGCGCGAAACCAGTCCTTGAGAAAGCGGTCGGCCGGCTGGGTGGTGGTGCCAAAGCCTTCCAGTATGTCGATTGCCGCGGCGATGCGGGCGGAAGGTGTCATGGCGCAGGCTCTTTGTAAGATTGGCCCAAAAGTAAGGAATTGCCTTCTATAGAGTATGCTGCCGTGACGCGAGGATTCATGACCCCTTTGGCGCAGCGCCCCGTACTGGTCTTTGCCCTGTTCGCGGGGCTTTTGGGCTTTGCCGTTGCGGCTTTCGCGCCCCAGATTTTTCATGACGGCGACAGCTGGTGGCATCTGGCGGCGGGCGGCTGGATGCTGGACCATCATGCTGTCCTCAAGCGCGACGTATTTTCCTTCACTTTCGCGGGCCGGCCCTGGGACGCGCAGGAATGGCTGGCGGAAGTCCTGATGGCGCTGGTCTTCCGCGCCGCGGGCTGGAACGGACTGCATCTGTTGTTCGGGGTGGCGCTGGCGGCAACGGCGGCGATTGTGGCCGGGGGGGTTCGCACCCGCATCGCCGCGCTTGCCGCGCTGCTCGTTAGCCTTGTCGGTCTTGCCTGTCTCAGCGGCAGCGTGCTGGCGCGGCCGCATCTTCTGGCCTTGCCGCTGCTGGCGGCCTGGACGCTGGAATTGCTCCGCGCCCGCCAGCAGAACCGCGCGCCGGGCTGGTGGCTGCTGCCGGTGATGCTGCTCTGGGCCAACCTGCATGGCAGCTTCGCCTTCGGGCTGGCGCTGGCGGCAGCGTTCGGGCTGGAAGCAGCGCCGGCGAGCCGCGCCGCCGTCAAGGGCTGGAGCGTGTTCTTCCTGGCCTGCCTGATCGCCGCCGCGGTCACGCCGCAGGGCCTTCACGGCCTGCTGTTTCCCTTTCAGTTGCTGCTGCTCGGCAGCATCCGCAATATCGGCGAATGGGCGCCCACCAGCCTGACGCAATTGACGCCTTTCCCCATCGCGCTGCTGGGACTGTTCTATCTCGGCGCGACCGGAAAATTGAATCTGCCCTGGCTGCGCGCCCTGATCGTGGTCGGCCTGACATATCTGGCGCTGGCGCATGTCCGCCACCAGATGCTGTTCGGGATTGTCGTGCCCCTGCTGCTGGCGGACGCCTTGCGCCGGAAAGATCCGGCGGCTGCCGCTCCCCTGCCGCCCTGGCTGGCGCCGCTGGGCGCGGGTATGGCCGTGCTTCTCGTCCTGGTGCGCATTTTTCTGCCCACCCTGCGCGGCGATGATCGCGTCTCCCCGATGACGGCACTGGCCCAGCTGCCGGCCGCCTTGCGCGGCCAACCGGTGCTGAACGGTTATGATTTCGGCGGCTACCTGATCTATTCCGGCGTGAAAGTGTTCGTGGACGGCCGCACCGACATGTATGGCGATGCTTTCCTGGCCAATTACGACGCGATGATGACGCCTGACCGCAAGGCGCTCGAGGACACCCTGGCGCGCTGGCACATCGCCTGGAGCATCCTGCCGCCTGGGCCTGCCGCCCGGATGATCGACACCCTGCCCGGCTGGCATCGCATCTACAGCGACGGTTTTGCCGTGGTGGCTGTCAAAGACTGATTACTGGCCGCCGGGGTAATTCGGCGCTTCGCGTGTCACCGTGATGTCGTGCACATGGCTCTCGCGCAGGCCCGCGCCGGTAATCCGCACGAATTTCGAATTCTTGTGGAATTCCTCGATGGTGCGGCAGCCGGTGTAACCCATGGCGGCGCGCAGGCCGCCGATGATCTGGTGCACCACCCCTGCCACGGGACCCTTATACGCCACCTGGCCTTCCACGCCTTCGGGCACCAGCTTGAGCGCGTCGCGCACTTCGGCCTGAAAATAGCGGTCGGCGCTGCCGCGCGCCATGGCGCCGACGCTGCCCATGCCGCGATACCCCTTGTAGGAGCGGCCCTGGTAGAGAAACACCTCGCCGGGGCTTTCCTCGGTGCCCGCCAGCAGCGAGCCCACCATCGCCACGCTGGCGCCCGCCGCCAGGGCCTTGGCCAGGTCGCCGGAATATTTGATGCCGCCATCGGCGATCACCGGCGTGCCGGATTTCATCGCCACCGCCACCGCGTCCATGATCGCGGTCAGTTGCGGCACGCCCACGCCCGCGACAATGCGGGTGGTGCAGATCGAGCCCGGGCCGATGCCCACCTTCACCGCATCGGCGCCCGCGTCTATCAGGGCCCTTGCGCCGTCGCCGGTGGCGATATTGCCTGCCGCGACCTGGGTGAAATTGGACTGTTTCTTGATCCGGGTCACGGCATCGAGCACGCCCTTGGAATGACCATGGGCGGTATCCACCATGATGACGTCGCATTCCGCCTCGATCAGCGCCATGGCGCGGGCATAGCCGTCCTCGCCCACGCCGGTGGCGGCGGCAACGCGCAGGCGGCCGCGCTCATCCTTGCAGGCATTGGGATATTTCTGGGCCTTCTCGATATCCTTGACCGTGATCAGGCCGACGCAGCGATAGGCATCGTCCACCACGATGATTTTCTCGATGCGGTGCTGGTGCAAAAGCCGCTTGGCCTCGTCGGGCTGGACGCCCTCGCGCACGGTGATCAGCTTGTCGCGCGTCATCAGTTCGGAAACTTTCTGGCGCGGATCGGCGGCGAAACGGACATCGCGGTTGGTCAGAATGCCGACCAGCTTGCCGGCGCCCTTGCCGTTGGCGTTCTCCACCACCGGCACACCGGAAATATGGTGCCGTCCCATCAGCGACAGGGCGTCGGCCAGCGTCGCTTCCGGCCCGATGGTCACCGGGTTCACCACCATGCCGCTTTCGAAGCGCTTGACGCGGCGGACATGCTCGGCCTGCTCCTCGACACTGAGATTCTTGTGAATGACCCCCATGCCGCCGGCCTGGGCCATGGCGATGGCAAGGCCCGCTTCGGTCACGGTATCCATCGCCGCCGAGATCAGCGGAATGCCCAGCTCGACCGTCTTGGTCAGGCGGGTGCGGGTATCGGCATGGGCGGGAAGGATCTCGGAGGCGCCGGGCACCAGAAGGACATCGTCGAAGGTCAGGGCTTCGCGGATGGTCTGGTCGGGCATATCGCCTTTGCTCCCTTTGGAGCGCCGAGGCTGTATCAGCGGTTCCCTGATTCCGCAAGGCCCCGCCTCAACACCTTGTAATATTTCGTTTTTGGCTGGTTTTTGACCGCTTTTCGGGCCCGAGTTCCGGAACCGAAATCGCTTCAGGCACGTTTCCCACGCAC
>CAIOFO010000002.1 GCA_903857685.1 uncultured Alphaproteobacteria bacterium | reverse complement strand
TCTTTGAACGAAACGCGTTTTTCTTACCACAATCGCCGCCGGAGTCAATCAGGTTTTTTCCTCGATCAATTCCCGTCGGGCGCTGCCAAGCAGTTGCTCGATGAAGCCGGTGGAATAAACGCCGCGCCGGAAATTGGGATCCTGCATGATGGCCTGCTGGAATGAAATCGTCGTCTTGATGCCGGAAATCATGTATTCGGACAGGGCGCGGTTCATGCGGTCAATCGCCTCGCGCCGGTCTTTGCCGGTGGCGATGAGCTTGCCGATCATCGAGTCATACGTCGGCGGAATCGTGTAGCCGGCGTAAACATGCGTGTCCACGCGCACGCCGCGACCGCCGGGCTGGTAATACATTTCGATCCGCCCGGGACTAGGCCGGAAATCATCGAACGGGTCTTCAGCGTTGATGCGGCATTCGATGGCCCAGCCGGTCTTCTTGATGTCTTCCTGCTTGAAGCTGAGCTTCTCGCCCGCGGCCACGCGGATCATCTGCTCCACCAGGTCGAGCCCGGTGATGCATTCGGTCACCGGGTGCTCCACCTGCAGGCGGGTGTTCATTTCCAGGAAGTAGAAGTCCTGGTCTTTGCCCACCACAAATTCCACCGTGCCGGCGCTCTGGTACTTCACGGCCTTGGCCAGGGCCACGGCCTGCTCGCCCATGGCCTTGCGGGTGGCATCGCTGATGAAGGGGCTGGGCGCTTCTTCGATCACCTTCTGGTGGCGGCGCTGGATCGAGCATTCACGCTCGTGCAGGTACAGCACGTTGCCGTGGCTGTCGCCCAGGATCTGGATCTCGATGTGGCGCGGCTCCAGCACGTACTTCTCGATGAAGACGCGGTCGTCGCCAAAGCTGTTGCGGGCTTCGTTGCGGCACGACGCAAAGCCTTCGAAGGCTTCCTTGTCGTTGAAGGCCACGCGCAGGCCCTTGCCACCACCGCCGGCCGAGGCCTTGATCATCACCGGGTAGCCGATGCCCTTGGCGATCTCCACGGCCTGCTCGGGTGTGTCGATGGCATCGTTGTAGCCTGGGATGGTGTTGACCTTCGCCTCATTCGCCAGCTTCTTGGAAGCGATCTTGTCGCCCATGGCCGCGATCGAATAGTGCTTCGGGCCGATGAAGGCAATGCCTTCGTCTTCACAGCGCTTGGCGAAGGCTTCGTTTTCCGACAGGAACCCGTAGCCCGGGTGCACGGCTTCGGCGCCGGTCTGCTTGGCCGCGGCAATGATCTTGTCGGCCACCAGGTACGACTCGCGCGAGGGCGCCGGGCCGATCAGCACGGCTTCGTCAGCCAGCTCGACGTGGCGGGCGTCTTTGTCGGCCTCCGAGTACACGGCCACCGTCTTGATGCCCATCTTGCGGGCGGTCTTGATGACGCGGCAGGCGATCTCGCCGCGGTTGGCAATCAGAATTTTCTTGAACATGTTGTTTGACTCCGCGCAGCGTGATCAGAGAGGAATGTTCCCGTGCTTGCGCCAGGGGTTGTCCAACTTTTTATCTTTCAACATCGCCAGCGAACGGCAGATGCGCTTGCGCGTCTCGTGCGGCTGGATCACGTCGTCGATGAAGCCACGGGCGCCGGCCACGAAGGGGTTGGCAAAGCGGGCCTTGTATTCGGCTTCCTTGGCGGCCAGCTTGGCCGGGTCGCCCTTGTCTTCGCGGAAGATGATTTCCACCGCGCCCTTGGCGCCCATCACCGCGAT
>CAIOFO010000001.1 GCA_903857685.1 uncultured Alphaproteobacteria bacterium | reverse complement strand
GAAACGCCTTGTCAGCCGCGCAACGCCGCCCGCCTTCCCCGCAACACATCCACCCCGCCCAGCAACATCAGCCCCACGACGAAATAGCTGCCGGTGACCAAGATCGCCAAGCGGTGATCGCCCCTGGACAGCCAGCTGGCCAGGCCGTAGGTGATCGGGCCGAGAATAGAGGAAAACTTCACCGCCAGCCCCCACAGTCCGAAGAATTCTGCGCGCCGGTTTGCCGGGCTCAGCAGCCCGACCAGCGCCCGCCCCGCCGACTGGCTTGCACCCATGGCAATGCCGGCGAGGTTGGCGGCAAGCCAGAACATCGGCGGCCCTTGCGCGCCCCAGGCGAGCAGCACCATGACGATCCACAGCACCAGGGTCAGTGCGATGGTCTGGATGTGGCCGATCCGGTCTTGCAGGTGGCCGAAGGCAAAGGCCCCTATCGCCGCTGTGATGTTGACCACGAAAATCAGCAGGATAGTTTCGCGGGTGGAAAAGTGCATGGCCTGCTGGGCATAGATCGCGGCGAGGGTGATGACCGCCTGGATACCCGCCTGGTAGAACACGGTGCAGATCAGGAAGCGGCGCAGGTCGCGATAGTGGACGGCATGCTGCAGTGTCTGTCCGAGCCGGGTGTAGGCTTCCCGGATCAGGTGGTGTCGGGCATGCGTTTGCGGTATGGCCCTTTCCTTGAGAAACAGGAAGGTAGGCAGGCTCGCCAGAGCGAATAGCGCAGCCGTGATCAGCATGGTGACCGGGACGAAATCCGCCGCCTGCCGGCCATGCGCTTCCGCCCAGTCGACATAGGCCAGACAGGCGCCGAGGCTGACCAGTCCGCCGAGGTAACCGAGGCTCCAGCCCCAGCCGGATACCTTGCCAAGCGCACGGCCGCGCGCCAGCTCGGGAAGGAAGGCGGCGATCAGATTTTCGCCGCTGCCGTAAAAGAAATTGGACAGCGCGATCAGCGGGATTGCGAGCCAGATCTGGCCCGGCCCGACCAAGGCGAGTGCGGCGGTGAAAACCACACAGCCGACCGTGCTGATCAGCAGCAGTTTCTTCTTGGCGGCGTGCAGGTCGGCATAGGCGCCCACCAGCGGCGCCATCAGCCTGATCAGGGACTAGGACCGGGCGAGTGCGGCGGTCCAGGCAAAGGGGCCCCACGGCTGATGGCCGGCCACGACGGCAACGACATAGGCGTTGAAGATGGCGGTGATGACGACGGTGGTGTAGCCGGAATTGGCGAAGTCGTACATCGCCCACGCCCAAACTTCGCGTCCGCTGACATCGGTTGCCAGGCTGCGCGCCATGCTGAATCGCCTAATTGAGCTTGAAGGCGTTGACGGTGTTGTCCAGGCTTTCTGCCAGGGAGGTCAAGTTTTCGGCCTTGGCGGTGCCTTCGTGGGTGCTTTCCAGAGTGCTTTCGATCAGGGCGCCGATTTCGCCGATGTTCTGCCGAATCATCTGGGTATCCTGATTCTGCATCTGGGTGGTGCTGGCGATTTCCTGCACCATGGCGGTGACCTGTTCGGCGCTCTCGACGATGTTACGCAGCGAGTTGCCGGCTTCTCGGGCGTTCTCCACGCCATCCTTCACATCCGCCGTGCTGGCATTCATGGTTCTGACCGCTTCCCCGGTTTTTTGCTGGATTGCCTGTATCATCCCGCCGATTTCGGCGGTGGCGTTGCTGGTTTTTTCCGCGAGTTTCCTGACTTCATCCGCCACCACCGCGAAGCCGCGCCCCTGTTCGCCGGCGCGGGCGGCTTCGATCGCCGCATTGAGTGCGAGCAGGTTGGTCTGGCCGGCGATTTCGTTGATCACTGCCACGATCGCGCCGATCTGGTCGGAGTTCCGCCCCAGCTCTTCGACTGCGTTGGCTGCTTCATGCACTGCCTGGCTGATTTTGTTGATGCCCTGCATGGTTTTTTGCACCACCACGCCACCCTGGCGCGCGTGGTCGGTGGCTTCGCGTGCCTTGCCCGCCGCTTCGGCGGAGTTGTTGGATATCTGCTCGACGGTGTTG